>NZ_JBHJRX010000024.1:0-69760 GCF_042268605.1 Streptomyces sp. NPDC056296
GTCGACAAGAACGGCAACACGCAGACGTACACGTACGAGGAGCGCAAGTCCAACAACAAGCCGACGAAGTTCCTCCGGTACATCACCGACCCGGCCGGCCGGCAGTCGCTCACCATCGACTACTACGACAAGGCCGAGGCGAACTCGCCGAAGATCGAGGACCACATCCAGTCGGTCACCGACATCTCGGGCCGCAAGCTCGCGTTCGAGTACTCGGACAAGGGCCTGCTGACCAAAATGACCGACGGCGCGGGCTCGGCCCAGCCGAAGGTCTTCGGCTTCACATACGACGCCACGCAGGGCAACAAGAACGTCAAACTCGTCACCGCCACCGACCCTCGCGGCAACGCCACGAAGCTGGTGTACAACGAGCCGTCGGCCGGGGACGACCCGAAGTACCACTGGTGGACGAAGACCATCACCGACCGCCTCGACGGGAACACGGGCTTCACCTACGCGGCGGACACCGCCAATACCAAGTTCACCGACACGACCGTCACCGACGCGGAGAGCCACGCGACACGGTATGTCACTGACGACTACGGCCGCCCCGTCCAGACCACCAACGCCAAGTCCCAGACCACGAAGATGAGCTGGGACGCGGACAACAACGTCACCAACCTGGAAGAGGCCAACGGCGCCAAGGCTGCCTACTGCTACGACCAGAAGACCGGCTACCCCCTCTGGTCGCGCGACGCCGAGAACAACAAGAACGGCGTCCCGCCGGCCACGGACTGCGTCCCCGGCACCCACCCTGCGAACGCGTATACGTACGACTACCAGACCCGCGCCGACGGCTACGCCGCCGACCTGTGGCGCAAGACCTCACCCGAGGGCCGCGCTTGGCAGTTCGGCTACGACACCTTCGGCAACCTGAAGACGGTCACCGACCCCAAGGGCGTCGCGACGACGACGGCCGACGACTACACCACGACGTACGAGTACAACTCCTACGGCCAGTTGACCAGGGCCGTCGACGCCAACGGCAACCCGACCACCTACAGCGCCTTCGACGCGACCGGCTACCCGGAAACGATCACCGACGCGCTGGCCCAGGCCACCAAGTTCGTCTACGACGAGCGCGGCCAGGTCACCAAGGTGACCGACGCCTACGACAAGGTCACCACGCAGACGTACGACACCTTCGGCCGCCCCCTGGTCAGCACGGTGCCGAAGGACCAGGACGAGGGTGACCTGATCACCACGCCCACCGCGGAGTACGACGCCAACGACAACGTCACCACGTCGACGGCGCCCAACGGCGCGGTGTCCACCGCCGTGTACGACGCCGCGGACCAGATCACCTCGGCGACCGCGCCGAAGGACACCACCACCTCGGACGAACGCCGGAGCACCTACACCTACGACAGGGTCGGCCACCTCACCACGACCACCGAGCCCAAGGGCACGCTGACCACCTCGGAACCGGCCGACTACGTCACGACGAACCACTACGACGAGATCTACCAGCTCACCTCCGTGGTCAACGCGGACGGCGACACGATCCGTTACGGGTACGACGACGTCGGCAACACCACCAAGGTCGTCGACCCGAAGAAGAACGCCACGGCCGACACCACCGACTACACCACCAAGACCGCCTACGACCTGAACCACCGCGTCACCGTGGTGACGGACGCCGCGGGCAACACCACCAAGCGGGCTTACGACAAGGACTCCCTGGTCACCTCGACCACGGACGCGGAAAACAACACCACGCTCATCACCTACGACGAGCGCGGCAAGACCGCCGAGGTCAAGGTCCCGCACAGGCGCACCACGACGACCACCTACCGCACCTCCCGGTACGAGTACGACGAGGTCGGCAACACCACCAAGGTGATCACCCCGCGAGCCGTCGCGGCGGACACGACCACGGCGTTTACCGCCCGCACCGAATACGACGCGCTGAACCGGCCCGTCAAGCAGTACCAGCCCTACGACCCGGCGGACACCCGCCACAACGACCCGAACATCTACACCGAGACCGCCTACGACAAGGTCGGCCGAGTGGCAAAGACCTCGCTGCCGCCTTCCGAAGGGCAGACGGTCCGCAACACCACGGCCTACGACTACTTCGACAACGGCTGGGTGAGATCCTCCACAGACCCGTGGTCCATCGCCACCACCTACGACTACAACGACCTGGGCCGGCAGACGGCCCGCACCCTCACATCGGCGGGCGGTTCCTCCAACCGCACGATGGCATGGTCGTACTACCCCGACGGCAAGCTCAAGTCCCGCTCCGACGACGGTGTCCCGGTGGGCAGGTCGGTGGTCCTGGTGGACAACTCCGACACCCAGAACACCGCCACCACCGGCACCTGGACACAGGGGGACGGCACCGGCCAGCAGGGCTACGACCACGGCACCCACGCCGCCGGCACGGGCACGGACGCCTTCACGTGGACGCTGAACATCCCCGAGGACGGCACGTACACCGCGTACGTGAAGTACCCGGAAGTGACCGGCGCCGCCACGGCCGCCGACTACACCCTCACCCACGGCACCACCACCGAACCGGCCGTCACCAAGGACCAGACGACCGGACCCGGCACCTGGGTCGCCCTCGGCGACTACGCCCTCAAGCAGGGCGAGGACACCGAACTGAAGCTGGAACAGAGCGACACCGGCACCGCGGTGGCCGACGCGGTCAAGCTGGTCCGTGACAACTCCGCCGACACGGACACCGAACAGAAGACATTCACCTACGGTTACGACGTCAACGGCAACCTGACCTCGATCGACGACACGTCGTCCGGGGCGCGGATCGACGCCTACACCGTCGCCTACACCGGCCTCAACCAGGTCCAGAAGGTCACGGAGTCACTGTCCGGCGCGGAGAAGAAGGCCACGTCGTACACCTACGACGCCAACGGGCAGCCGGAGACGGTCACCCACCCCAGCCAGTACTCCCAGTACACCTACGACCTGCGCGAACTGGTCAAGACCGCCTCGGTCGGCAAATCGGCGACGGATACCGACCCGAAGGTGACGTCGTACACGTACACGGCTCGCGGCCAGAAACTGAAGGAAACCAAGGCCAACGACAACACCGTCGACTACACCTACTACCTCGACGGCGCCCTGAAGTCGACGACGGAGAAGAAGGCGGACGGCACCACGCTGGTCGCCTCCCACACCTACGCCTACGACCCCAACGGCAACAAGGCGCAGGACGCCGCGAAGAAGATGAACGCCGACAACCACGCGGCGTACCTCGACTCCACGACCGACTACTCCTACGACCCGGCCAACCGGCTCACCAAGTCCGTCAAGACGGGCAACGGCGCGGGCACGGAGACCTACGTCCACGACGACAACGCCAACGTCGTCAGCCAGACGGTCAAGGGCACGACGACCGCCTACCACTACGACCGCAACCGCCTCCTGACCGCGACGACCTCCGGCGTCACGGCCGACTACACCTACGACCCGTTCGGCCGCCAGCAGTCGGTGACGTCGCAGGGGCAGATCATCTCCCGGAGCGTGTACGACGGCTTCGACCACGTCGTGGAGTCCCAGAAGATGGACGACACCGGCGCGATGAAGTCCACCACGTACACCTTCGACCCGCTGGACCGCACCGCCTCGAAGACGGCGGACGGCAAGACCACCGACTTCACCTACCTCGGCCTGTCCGGTGAGGTTCTCGACGAGAAGGTCGCCGGCGAGCTGACCAAGTCGTACCAGTACAGCCCGTGGGGCGAGCGCCTGTCGCAGGTCAAGCACAACACCGACGGCACGTCAGAGGACGGCTACTACGGCTACAACGGCCATAGCGACGTCGAAACGCTCACGGACGACAACGGCGACACGAAGGCCACCTACGGCTACACCGCCTACGGCTCCAACGACGAGTCCGAGTTCACCGGCATCGACAAGCCCGACACCGCCGACCCCACCGAGGAGGACTACAACCCCTACCGCTACAACGCCAAGCGCTGGGACGCCCAGTCCGGCACCTACGACATGGGCTTCCGCGACTACAGCCCGGGCCTCAACCGCTTCACCACCCGGGACATGTACAACGGGGCGCTCGCAGACATGGGCCTCGGTACAGACCCGTACACCGGCAACCGCTACGCCTTCACCGGAGGCAACCCCACCAGCTTCCTCGAGCTCGACGGCCACATGCTCGCCCCTATCGGTGGTGGCAGCAGCCCGACTCTGTCGCAAGGCACCCTGACGGACGGGCGCACGGCGATCTACGACGAGTACGGAATCGGCCATATCGTCGCCAGCGATGGTGACAACGACGCCTCGAAGCTCGCTCTCCAGGCGTTGAACGACGACCTGCGGGCAGCAGGGCTCTTCTCCGACGGATCCGGAACCGGAGAGCAGTACCTTTTCCAGGACGACAACAACCCCGTGGGTAAGGGATCGTTCACCGACAAGAACGGCAAATTGCGCTTCAACGGGACGACGTCAGACTTCATCCGAGTCTCCTACGAGAACGGAAATATCGTAGACGTGGTCGACTTTGACGCGACGAGTTCGAAGGCCACCAAGGACCTGAAGTACGTTGCCGGGGACATCAACAACAAGATGAACCCAGGAAAGAAGGGACAAGCCAACAATGTGATCTATATTGCCCAGAGTGCGGACCAGGCCAAGGCCGTGGCCAGTCAATTCGCTAACGACCCGCGCGTTCGAGTACTTCACCCGAGCAGCGGAGTAGACACCGGGCGAGTATTCAACGGGGCGACCGGCGGCGCGAACGCGTCGCGAGTCAGTCCAAGGCTCCGGGGACGCATTTTCGGCGCTTCGGGGTTTCTCATGCCACTCGCCCAGAGCAACAGCTACGCGCGGAGCTTCGGACTCTGGGGTGGAGTCTGGGAGATGAGCAAGGACATCATAGATCCGTTCGGGTTCCACGAGCTGGTGGAGCCACCCTCGAACGGAGGTGGCATTTGTAATCCGTCTTCAGGTAGCTGCGCCTGAGTAGGCACCACCTGTCGAATACACGCCGCCGCCGGGTACCTCCGACGGCGGCGTGTATCGCCATTCATAGAACACGTGTGCTATGTCAGTGGGGTGCCATCACCAACTCGCCGATTACCTGTAGCCCGACTTGAGCCGCCAGCCAAGGGGCGCGTTCAGCCTCGACCTGCTTGACGTGTACGAACACCGTATGGTCGGTCGCGGGTTCATCGAGGTCGAGGTCGCAGGAGTTCAAGCACAGCGTCACGAACGCGCCTCGGGGTCCACCGGCACCGAGGCCCAGTGCAGGCGCCTCCGGCCAGCCTGAGAAGTCCCACCGCACCGTGGCCGGGTCCCTGCCCGTGGCCCTGAGAAGCGGAGCCACGAGGGCTGGGGGCATGGCCCAGCTCTGCAGTCTGACGGGGAGATGCATTAGGGGGTCGTCCCCGTCGGCCGACGAGCCGTCTCGTTCTCCTTCGGCCCACCAATCCGTGTCCGGGAGCAGCTCCATCAGGGCGGTCAGAGATGGAGCTGACGAAATCCTCGCCTCGTAGTCGATGTCGAGCTCGGTCGTGTCAGCGATGCCGAGCAGCTGCTGAATCACCCGCAAGGCCACCGCAAGATCGGCCGTTCTGAGAATGGGCTGCGCATACGAATTCGACATGAGGGACAGTGTGCCACCCAGGTCGAGGCCAGCAGACGACAGCTCGATGAGTGGCCTGGGCTCCGTCATGGGCGTCAGTCTGCTCCGACGACGCAGCCGTCACTTGCTTCCGTCCGACTCCGCCGACTCTGTTTCTCGCCGCCGGGGCGGAAGTGTCGCCGCTGGTACATTCCGCCCCGCAACGAGCCCTCAGCACGACCTTGCCGAGGCCACCGCCTGGGCCGATCACATGGCACAAGCACAGGCAGAGTGAAGCTTCCCCGTGATGTTGGACACTCGATGCTTACGCCGCGAGGGCATGTCCTTGCTCGTGTCGCTGTCGGATCTCCAGCGGGGTGAGGTAGCCCCAGACCGGATGCTTCCGCAGTCGGCGTCGGTTGTAGAAGGTTTCGATGAAGGCGAAGATCTCCGCGCGGGCAGTGGTCCGGTCGGGCCAGCGGCGGGTGCCGATCTCCTCTTTGAGCAGTGCGAAGAAGCTCTCGGCGCCGGCATTGTCGAAGCATGAGCCGGTTCGGCCCATGCTCTGCCGCAGCCCCAACCTGCCCATTTCCCGGCGTAGTTCGTCAGAGGTGTACTCCGATCTGCGATCGGAATGCGCGATGCAGCCGGGCTGCAGCCGGCCGCTCCGGCGGCCATCGTCAGCGCGTCGACGACCAGGGAGGCGCGGTGGTGGTCGGCCATCGAGTAGCCGACGATCTCACGGGTAGCCAGTACGAGGGCCCTTGACCACCCGGCGCATTGCCGGTTCGCTGGTATCACGATGCCCGGTGGGCAGTGCCTCGTCGCCTCCGATGAGACCCGGGTGGAAAGGGGCTGCTGGTGGCGGGGTGCTGTCAGCCGCTTTCCCGGTAGGTCATGAACCAGTGGGTATCGAAATAGCGGGCCATCGTGAACGGATGGTGCGGGTCGACGAGGATGCGGCATACGAACTCCGCCGCCTGGCAGCCGAAGGGGACGTCCTCGCCGTCGAAGGACTGAACCACGACGGGCCAACGATCGGGGTCGTCGCCGTCGGCCCTCCAGCAGTACAAGTCCTCGTGCTCAGTGCCCGCCCAGATGAGCAGACCGTCCTGTCTGAGATGCGTCCACGGCTCCTGGATCAGGTTCAGGAACCCGTCGAAGGCGCCCTCACCGAACGTCTCGACCATGCGCTTGTAGTGGGTCTTCGAATCTAGTGGGGGTGCGCCTCCCGTCGGCTCCGGCGAGTGGTTGCACAGCGTGAGCGCAGGCGTTGGCTCTCTCGATTCCGGAAGCCGAAGGCTTGCGCGCTTCGTAATCCGGGTGAGGATACGACGGCTGGTCTGTCCGGTCCTGGGCTGCAGGCGGCAGACCTTCCGAGAGCAGGTCCCCGGGCTCCTGGAGCGCCATCAGCGCCGCACCACACGTCTTACTGGCCAGCTCGCCGAGCTGGTCAAGGAGTTATGCGGCCGGGCGTCCGCCCGACTCGCCCGATCGCTGGCCATGCCCGTGTCGTACGCCTCCGCCCCGCGGCTGCTGCGGCGGGTGCCCGTGCCGGAGGTGCGGATCCCGCGGGTGATCGGGGTTGACGACTTCGCCCTGCGGCGCCGGCAGAGCTACGCCACGATCGTCATCAACGCCGAGACCGGTAAACAAATCGAAGTATTGCCCGGCCGCGAAGCGGCCACTCTGGAAGCCTGGCTGCGCAGGCATCCGGGCATCGAGGCCGTGTGCCGGGACGGATCGGCCACCTACGCCGAGGCGGTCCGCCGAGCCCTGCCCGACGCGGTCCAGATCAGCGACCGCTGGCACCTGTGGCACAACCTCGCCGAGGCCGTCCGCAAAGAAGTCGCAGCGCACAGCACCTGCTGGGCGAAAGCGGGCCCGCCCCCGGCTGAGGGGAGACAGGCCGCCACCACCCGCGAGCGCTGGCAGCAGGTGCACGCCCTGCGCGAGCGCGGAGTCGGCCTGCTGGAATGCGCACGGCGCCTGAACCTTGCTCTCAACACCGTCAAGCGCTACGACCGTGTCGCCGAGCCCGAGCGAGTACCTGACCGGCTCGGCCGCCTGGATGCTGGCGCTGCAGACGCGAGTCGAGACCCTCTCCAAGGCGTGTGACGCCACCGGAATCGCGCGGCCCGACGACGTCATCTCCGACATCCGCGTCCACTACGACTACAAGGGAAGCGTCACCAAGGCCGAGTCCCTGTCCTCGTACGAGGGCTCCACACCCAAGTACACGATGACCGGTGAAACCACCGTCGCCTATGGCCGCCCCACCTCGGTCACCGATGTCTACGGCAAGACGACCACCATGGCCTACGCGCCGGCCTCCGGTTCCACCGCCACAAAGGTCACCATGACAAACACCCTCGGCCATACCAGCACGGTGGAGATCGGCACCGGCATTGGTCACGCCGCGTTTGAAGCAGCCACGTACGGCCCACACAAGCACACCGGGATTGGTACGAGCCTCGTACTCACGGACCAGCGCCCTCGTGTGCAAGGAGATCAGCACCAGCCCAGCACGGAACGGGTTCCCCGGGGTGATCACAGGTGTCTACAGGTCAGCACGCAGTCAGCACGGGTAAGGCAAGAGCCCCGGATCACTCCGGGGCTCTAATGCTGTGAACTGCATGTTTGCCGTCAGGAACGATCCCTGTTACGCCAGCCTCTCAGATACCGTCCGCACATACGTGCCACACTGCCAGACCCCGCGTTCATACGAGGAGCCCTCACCGAACATGGACCACCTCGCTACGGCCTCGCTCACCTCCCTCTGGGACGAGGTCTCCGGCACCCAGCCCGATCCCGACCTGTGGGTGGTGATCGCGGCCCTGGTCGCCGCGCTCGCCGTCGTCGTGCCGCACGGGCTGTGGCGGATAGCGCGCAACGCGATCACCATCGCCCACGAGGGCGGTCACGGACTCGTGGCCCTGCTCACCGGGCGCACGCTGACCGGCATCACGCTGCACTCGGACACCAGCGGGCTGACCGTCAGCCGTGGCAAGCCGCACGGGCTCGGGATGATCCTGACCGCGGTCGCCGGCTACACCGCTCCCCCGCTGCTCGGCCTCGGCGGCGCCGCGCTGCTGGCAGCGGGGCGCATCACGCTGCTGCTGTGGCTGGCGACGGCGCTGCTCGTCGCCCTGCTGGTGATGGTCCGCAACGCGTACGGGGTGCTGACGGTGGTGGTCACCGGCGCCACGTTCGTCCTGGTGTCCTGGCTGGCCGGGCCGCAGGTGCAGGCGGCGTTCGCGTACGCGGTGGTGTGGTTCCTGCTGCTCGGCGGGGTGCGGCCGGCGTTCGAGCTGCAGGCCAAGCGGGCACGGGGCGGCGCCGGGGACTCGGACGCGGACCAGCTGGCCCGCCTGACCCACGCACCGGCGGGGGTGTGGTTCTTCCTGTTCCACGCGGTGTCGCTGTGCTCGCTGGTCGGCGGGGTGCGCTGGCTGCTGGAGCTGTGAACGGGGCGCACCGTGGGCGCACCGGTCCCCACGCTCCCGCATATATGCACGGCAATTGCACAGTCGAATTGCACTGTCGCGCTTTCGGTCAGGTTTCGCCGCTTTTGATCAAGATCTCCGATCGTCCCCAGCCATTAAAGTGGGGCCCATGACCGTGAACCCCGCGCACACCGCCCTCTGGCCCGCACCGCACGCGAGCGGAGCCGTCGACGCGACCGTCCACGTGCCCGGGTCCAAGTCGGTCACCAACCGCGCTCTGGTGCTGGCCGCGCTCGCCTCGGAGCCCGGCTGGCTGCGCCGCCCGCTGCGCTCCCGCGACACCCTGCTGATGGCCGGCGCCCTGCGCGCGATGGGCGTCGAGATCGAGGAGGGCGTCGGCCCGGACGGCACGGGCGAGTTCTGGCGCGTCATCCCGGCCGGTCTGCGCGGCCCGGCCACGGTCGACGTCGGCAACGCCGGCACGGTCATGCGCTTCCTTCCGCCGGTCGCCACGCTCGCCGACGGCGCCATCCGCTTCGACGGCGACCCGCGTTCGTACGAGCGTCCCCTGCACGGCGTGATCGACGCGCTGCGCGTCCTGGGTGCCCGCATCGACGACGACGCGCGCGGCGCGCTGCCGATGACCGTGCACGGCGGCGGCGCCCTGGAGGGCGGTCCGGTCGAGATCGACGCGTCGTCGTCCTCGCAGTTCGTCAGCGCCCTGCTGCTGTCCGGCCCGCGCTTCAACCAAGGTGTCGAGGTCCGCCACACCGGCTCGGCGCTGCCGTCCATGCCGCACATCCGCATGACCGTCGACATGCTGCGCTCGGTCGGCGCCCAGGTCGACACCCCGGAGTCCGGCGGCGAGCCGAACGTCTGGCGGGTCACGCCGGGCGCGCTGCTCGGCCGGGACCTGACGGTCGAGCCGGACCTGTCCAACGCCCAGCCGTTCCTGGCGGCGGCGCTGGTGACCGGCGGCAAGGTCGTGGTCCCCGACTGGCCGTCCCGCACCACCCAGCCCGGGGACCGGCTCCGCGAGATCTTCACCGAGATGGGCGGTTCCTGCGAACTGACGGACTACGGGCTCGTCTTCACCGGCTCGGGCGCCGTGCACGGCATCGACGTCGACCTCGGCGAGGTCGGCGAGCTGACCCCGGGCATCGCGGCCGTCGCCGCCCTCGCGGACTCCCCCTCGACCCTGCGCGGGGTGGCGCATCTGCGCCTGCACGAGACGGACCGCCTGGCCGCGCTCACCAAGGAGATCAACGAACTCGGCGGCGACGTCACCGAGACCGCCGACGGTCTGCACATCCGCCCGCGCCGCCTGCACGGCGGGGTCTTCCACACCTACGAGGACCACCGCATGGCCACCGCCGGCGCGATCCTCGGCCTCGCTGTGGAGGGGGTGCAGATCGAGAACGTGGCGACGACGGCGAAGACCCTGCCCGAATTCCCCGACCTGTGGACCGGGATGCTCGGGGCGTAGGGACGGTTCGCCATGCGCCGCTACGGCAAGCACACCGACGAGGACGACATCCGCTCCCGCCCCAACCGCAAGGGCAACCGGCCGCGCACCCACATCCGGCCCAAGCACGAGGACGCCGCCGAGGGCCTGGTCCTCACCGTGGACCGCGGCCGGCTGACCTGCCTCGTCGAGGACCGGATCGTGATGGCGATGAAGGCCCGCGAACTGGGCCGCAAGGCCGCGATCGTCGGTGACCGGGTGGCGCTGGTCGGTGACATGTCCGGCAAGAAGGACACGCTCGCACGCATCGTCCGCATCGAGGAGCGCACCTCCGTCCTGCGCCGCACGGCGGACGACGACGACCCCTACGAGCGGGTGGTCGTCGCCAACGCCGACCAGCTCGCCATCGTCACCGCCCTCGCCGACCCCGAGCCGCGTCCCCGCCTGATCGACCGCTGCCTGGTCGCGGCGTTCGACGGCGGCCTCACTCCGCTACTGGTCATGACCAAGTCGGATCTCGCGCCGCCCGACGAACTCCTGGAGCTGTACGGGGCGTTGGACATCCCCTACGTCGTCACCAGCCGCGAGGAGCTGGAGAACGGCGCCGCGGCCGACCTCGTACGGGAACATCTGGACGGCAAGATCACGGCCTTCGTCGGGCACTCCGGCGTCGGCAAGACGACACTCGTCAACACACTGGTGCCCCAGGACCGCCGTCGCGTGACGGGCCATGTGAACGCGGTGACGGGCCGCGGCCGGCACACGACGACCTCGGCGCTCGCCCTGCCGCTGTCCTCCGAGGCGGGCGGCTGGGTCGTCGACACCCCCGGCGTACGGTCGTTCGGTCTGGCGCACATCGACCCGTCGCGGGTCATCAACGCCTTCCCCGACCTGGTGCCCGGCACGGAGGGCTGCCCGCGCGCGTGCAGTCACGACGAGCCCGACTGCGCGCTGGACGCGTGGGTGGCCGAGGGGCACGCGGACCCGGCCCGGCTGTACTCGCTGCGCCGGCTGCTGTCGACGCGGGAACGCAAGGAAGGCGACTGACCTCCGCGTTGTTTGCCGTGCCCTGCCACCGGTAAGTGCATAATCGCACCAAGCCGGATCCAAGCCTGAGCAAAGCCGGACGAAGCGACCACGTGAAGAAGACCAGGCGACGCAGCGGTCACGGTACGGGACTACGGGAGGACAAGACATGGCGTGGCTGCTGGTCATAGTGGCCGGGGTGCTCGAAACCGGCTTCGCCGTCTGTCTGAAGCTGTCGCACGGCTTCACTCGCCTCTGGCCCACCATCGCCTTCTGCGTCTTCGCGCTGGGCAGTTTCGGCCTGCTCACCCTCGCCCTGAAGAAGCTCGACGTCGGTCCTGCGTACGCGGTGTGGACCGGCATCGGCGCGGCGGGCACCGCCATTTACGGCATGGTCTTCCTCGGCGACCTGGTGTCGACCCTGAAGATCGTCTCGATCAGCTTCGTCATCATCGGCGTGATCGGGCTCCAGTTGTCGGGCTCGGCGCACTGACGCGTCCGCCGCGTGAACAATCCCGCGGGTCAGTACGCCTGGGCCGTCAACTGGCGTGGCAGGGCGGTGCGTACGAGCTCCGCGGCCCCGCCCTCGGCGGGCGGCGCCGCGACGCAGGACAGGGCGAGACGCACGGCCAGTTCGCAGGAGCGGGCCAGCTCGGCGGTGTTCGGCGGCGGGAGCGGGCCGGCGCCGTTCAGGACGGCCACGGCACGGTCGCGTACCAGGGCGACGAAGTCCGCGGGCGAGGGCAGTGGACCGTCGGCCCGCCGCTGGGCCGGCACCGCGGAGGTGGACGGCACCGCGGTCAGGGTCGGTGAGGGGAGCCTCTCGCTCCAGCAGCCGGTGAGCATGGCCCGCACCAGCGCGTTCTCGCGGGCGGCGGACGTGGTCCACTCCGCGGTGGCGGTGAGCCGTTCACGAGGGTCGCCTGGACCGCCGGCGAGCGCACGCTCGACGCCGGCCAGATACCCGTCCGCCTCCCTGCGGACGAGCGCCCGGGCGAGGCCCTCCTTGCTCCCGAACTCGTTGTACAGCGTCTGCCGGGACACCCCGGCCGCCGCCGCCACGTCCACCATCCGCACAGCGGACCACGGCCGACGAGCCAGCGCCGTGTAGGCGGCGTCAAGCAGGGACTCCCGGGCTGCAGGCACCCTCGCCTCCCTCGGGCAGAGCGACTTGGTGCCCAGATTTGACGGGTATGGGGGCACTGTCAAGAGCCCTCGCGCGGGCAACCGCCAGTCGCTGTTCGGCGAAGCTGCGGGCAGTCGCGCGCCGCCGCCGCTGCGGGCAGTCGTGCCGCTGGGGCGGCACGGGTGGGCGCAGCGGCACCCCGTAACGCCGGGCAGCGCACCGCCCTCCGCCCGAGCCCGGCCGACCCGCGCCCCGTCAACACCGGACCGCACCCACACCTCCACCCCGCACCGAACAGACCCGCACCCCGCCACGCCGGACCACGCACCCACCTCCGCCCCGCACCGAACAGACCCGCACCCCACCAACACCGGGCCGCACACCCGCCCCACGCCGCCACCCGCCCCCGAATCCCACTCCACCCCGCCAAACCCCTGGTAGCCCCGGCCCGCCCCCGACAGATACCGTGACCGCATGCCCGACTACCTCGACGACCTCCGCCTCGCCCACGTCCTCGCGGACGCCGCCGACGCCGCGACGATGGAACGCTTCAAGGCCCTCGACCTGAAGGTCGAGACCAAGCCGGACATGACCCCGGTGAGCGAGGCGGACAAGGCCGCCGAGGAAGTCATCCGCGGCCACCTCGCCCGTGCCCGCCCCCGCGACGCGGTCCTCGGCGAGGAGTACGGCGTCGAGGGCACCGGTCCCCGCCGCTGGATCATCGACCCGATCGACGGCACCAAGAACTACGTGCGCGGCGTCCCCGTCTGGGCCACCCTCATCTCCCTCATGGAGGCGGGCGAGGGCGGTTACCAGCCCGTCGTCGGCCTCGCCTCCGCCCCGGCCCTCGGCCGCCGCTGGTGGGCGGTGAAGGACCACGGCGCCTTCACGGGCCGCAGCCTGACCTCGGCCTCCCGGCTCCAGGTCTCCCAGGTCTCCGCCCTCTCCGACGCCTCCTTCGCGTACTCCTCGCTCAGCGGCTGGGAGGAGCAGGGCCGGCTCGACGGTTTCCTCGACCTGACCCGCGAGGTGTGGCGCACGCGCGCGTACGGCGACTTCTGGCCGTACATGATGGTCGCCGAGGGCTCGGTCGACATCTGCGCCGAACCCGAGCTCTCCCTCTGGGACATGGCCGCGAACGCGATCATCGTCACCGAGGCGGGCGGCACCTTCACCGGCCTCGACGGCCGCCACGGGCCGAACAGCGGCAACGCGGCGGCGTCGAACGGACGGCTCCACGACGAGCTTCTCGGGTATCTCAACCAGCGCTACTGAGCGCCCTCCTGACGCGCCCGCACGCTCCCCCGCCCGCCCTCTTGTTGACCCGTGCTTTACCTGCCACTCTGAGAGTCCCCCCACTTGTGAACTTGTGAATCCATGAACTAACTCATGGATCACCGGCAGGAGGTGGCTCCACCCATGCTCGTCCGCGAAGCCATGAGCACGGTAGTCCTCACCATCGGCCCCGCCCACACCCTCCGCCAGGCCGCCGCCCTGATGTCCGCGCGCCGCGTCGGCGCGGCCGTGGTGTACGACCCCGACGCCGGCGGCATCGGCATCCTCACCGAACGCGACGTCCTCGTCTCCGTCGGCCAGGGCCAGGACCCGGACACCGAACGCGCCCACGCCCACACCACCACCGACGTCGTGTTCGCCGCGCCCTCCTGGACCGTGGAGGAGGCGGCCCGGGCGATGGCGCACGGCGGTTTCCGCCACCTCATCGTCCTCGACCGCGGCGAGCCCGCGGGCATCGTCTCGGTCCGCGACATCATCCGCTGCTGGGCCCCGGCCCGGGAGAGGGCGCAGCAGGTACCGGCCTGACCGCTGAAGCCGTTACGGGAAACGCGAAACGGGCCGGAGCCCCGTCCCCGGGGATCCGGCCCGCCGCCACGACAAGCGGTCCAGTGCTGGACGTCAGCCGCGCAGGGCCTGGACCGCGGCCTCCAGCCGCTTGCCGAAGTCACCGTCGGCCTGACGGAAGTTGTTGATCGCGCGCTCGATGATGTCGTCGCGCGACACGTCGGAGAGGGCGCCGGCCAGGTTGTTGATCAGCCGCTCCTTCTCCTCGTCCGTCATGAGCCGGTAGAGGTTGCCCGCCTGGACGAAGTCGTTGTCCTCGGCGTGCGACGGAGTCGCGGTCTCGCCGGTGACACCCGAGACCGCGGACGGCTGCCACAGGGGCTTGTCCGTCTGGAACGGGCCGCCGAAGCTGTTCGGCTCGTAGTTCTTCGCACCCTTGTGGCGGCCGTCGTACAGGTAGCCGTCACGGGAGTTGGTGCGCGCCTCGGTGGCGTGCGGACGGTTCACCGGCAGGTGGTCGGCGTTGATGCCGACGCGGTAGCGGTGGGCGTCGCCATAGCCGAACAGACGGCCCTGGAGCATCTTGTCCGGGGACGGGCCGATGCCGGGCACGAAGTGCGCCGGGGAGAAGATCGACTGCTCGACCTCGGCGAAGACGTTCTCCGGGTTGCGGTTGAGCTCGAGCTTGCCGAACTCGATGACCGGGTAGTCCGCGTGCGGCCACACCTTGGTCAGGTCGAACGGGTTGAAGCGGTACTTCGCGGCCTCGGCGACGGGCATGATCTGCACGCCGACGGTCCAGGACGGGAAGTCGCCGCGCTCGATGGCCTGACGCAGGTCGCGCTGGTGGGAGTCGGGGTCCGCACCGGCGAGCTTGTCGGCCTCGGCCTGCGTGAGAGTCTTGATGCCCTGGTCGGTCTTGAAGTGGTACTTGACCCAGAAGGCCTCGCCGGCCTCGTTGTTCCACTGGAAGGTGTGCGAGCCGAAGCCGTCCATGTGGCGGTACGACGCCGGGATGCCACGGTCACCGAACAGCCAGGTCACCTGATGCGTCGACTCGGGCGACAGGCCCCAGAAGTCCCAGACGTTGTCCATCTCCGTCGAGCCCGTGTAGGGGTCGCGCTTCTGGGTGTGGATGAAGTCCGGGAACTTGATGGCGTCCCGGATGAAGAACACCGGGGTGTTGTTGCCGACGAGGTCGTAGTTGCCCTCTTCGGTGTAGAACTTCAGCGCGAAACCGCGCGGGTCACGGACGGCGTCCGCCGCGCCCAGGTTGCCGGCCACGGTCGAGAAGCGGAGGAAGGTCTCCGTCTCCTTGCCGACCTCGGACAGGAACTTCGCCCGGGTGTACTTGGTGACGTCGGCGGTGACCGTGAAGGTGCCGTAGGCGCCGGCGCCGCGGGCGTGCACGACACGCTCCGGGATGCGCTCACGGTTGAAGTGCGCCAGCTTCTCCAGAAGAAGCTGGTCCTGGACGAGCACGGGGCCGCCGATGCCCGCGGTCTCACTGTTCTGGTTGTCGGCTACCGGAGCCCCGGCCTCCGTAGTGAGCGGTCCCTGAGTCACGTACGCCTCCTGCGCCAATCCTGCAAAACCTGTCCCTTGGCTAATGCCGCTCCCGATCCTACAATGGACAATGTCTAAGTCAAGTAAGACTCCAAAGTCACACACGTTCGGGACCTGGTCCCCCTTGCTGTTAGGCTGGTCTGTATGAGTGACCTACTGGAACGGCTGCGTGGACGCGGCTGGCGCATGACCGCGCAGCGGCGCGTCGTGGCCGAGGTCCTCGACGGCGAACACGTCCACCTGACGGCCGACGAGGTGCACGCCAGAGCTGTGGGCAAGCTCCCCGAGATCTCCCGGGCGACCGTCTACAACACGCTGGGCGAGCTCGTGTCGCTGGGTGAGGTCCTGGAAGTCGCGACGGACAAGCGCGCCAAGCGCTACGACCCGAACGCGCACCAGCCGCACCACCACCTGGTCTGCGCCCAGTGCGGCGCGATCCGCGACGTCCACCCGATCGGCAACCCGCTGGCCGACCTCCCCGACTCGGAGCGCTTCGGCTTCACCGTCTCGGACGTCGAAGTGACGTACCGCGGCACCTGCCCGAACTGCGCGGCGGCGTAAGTCCTCGCACGAAAGCCCCGGCACCGATGGGTGCCGGGGCTTTTCGCGTGGGCGCCAACGCACCGAGGGCCGGAACCCTTTCGGATTCCGGCCCTCGGCCTTCAGTAGCGGGGACAGGATTTGAACCTGCGACCTCTGGGTTATGAGCCCAGCGAGCTACCGAGCTGCTCCACCCCGCGTCGATGAATGGAACATTACGTCAACCCCACGACGAGAAGCAAATTGCCCCGTAACTGCGGGCAGTCGCAGCCGACGTAGCTGCGGGCAGTCGTGCCGCTGGGGCGGCACGGGTGGGCGCAGCGGCACCCGGGCAGCGCCGGACCACGCGACCCACCCCCGCCCAGCGACAACGCCGGCGCCCTCAACCGCACCCCCAGCCCAGCGCAGCGTCACGCCGACAACTCCTGCCGCAACGCGTCCCGCAACCGCGCCGCCCGCTCCGCCACCTCCCGCGGCCCCAGCGACACCGCCCGGTCCGCCCACCGCTGCCCCTCGGCCAGCTCCCCGCGCCGCGCGCAGACCAGCGCCAGCCGCAGCGCCGCCCGCCCGTGCCCGGCGTCCGCCGCCCGGCGCCACCACACGACGGCCTCCGGCTCACTCCCCTCCCGGGCCAGCAGCAGCCCGAGATTGAACGCGCCGTTGCGGGACCCGGCCTCGGCCGCCTCCCGGTACCACCGCGCCGCCTCGACCACATCGCCGCGGGCCGCGGCCAGCATCCCGACCCGCACCTGGGCCCGCCGATGCCCCTGGGAGGCCGCCCGCTCGTACCACTCCTCGCACTCGGACTTCTCCTGTGCCGTCTCCCCCAGCTCGTGTGCGGGCGCGGGCGGCCGACGGGCGTCCAGCACCGCCGCCAGACGGTACGCGGCCTCCGCGCTGCCGCCCCCCGCCGCGCACCGCAGGAACCGCTCCGCCTCGCGCTCGTCCCCGTCGCGCAGGCGCGCCATCCCGACCTGGAGTGCCGCCTCGGTGTGCCCGGCGGCGGCAGCCCGCTCGTACCAGCGCAGCGCCGCCCGATCCTCGCCCCGTCCGGCGTGCAGGATCCCGAGGTTGAAGGCGGCGTCCACGCTGCCCGCCTCGGCGGCCTTGGAGAACCACGGCTCGGCGCCGGTCTCGTCCCCGCCGCGCAGCAGCAGGATGGCCAGCGCGTTGGAGGCCTCCCGGTGTCCGGCGTACGCGGCCCGCCGGTACCACTGCTCGGCCTGCGTGGTGCGCCCCTGCTCGGCGCAGAGGAGCCCGAGGTTGTACGCCCCGTTGTCGTCCCCGGCGTCCATGGCGGCCCGGTACCAGCGCTCGGCGGTCTGGGTCTCGCCGCGCTCGGCGTGCAGCGCGCCCAGCGCGTTGGCGGCGTTGCCGTCACCGTCCTGCGCGGCCCGCAGCCACCACACGGCGGCGCTCTCGCTGTCCCCGGCGTCCCGCAGAAGGAAGCCGAGCGCGCAGGCGGCGCGGGCCTCGCCGTCCTTGGCGGACGTCAGGTACCAGCGGCCGGCCTCCTTGAGTTCGCCCCGCTTCTCCAGGATCGTCCCGAGGTGCAGTGCGGCCCGCCGGTGGCCGCGTGCGGCGGCCTGCCGGTACCACTGCTCGGTCTCCTCAGCCGCGGGGGCCGCTGCCCCGTCGTCGCCGGCGCGGCCCTGCCCGGCGCGCCGGTCCAGCGTCCTGGCCAGCCGGTACGCGGCCTCGCGGTGCCCGCGGTCGGCCGCGGCCCGCATCCAGCGCTCGGCGCCGGCGTCGTCGCCGCGGTGTTCCAGCAGGTCGGCGAGCGCGTAGGCGCCCAGCACATGGCCCTGCTCGGCGGACTGGCACAGCCAGTACTCGGCGGCGGGCTCGTCCCCGCGCTCGCGGAAGTGCCGCCCCAGCGCGTGGGCGGCCGCGGCGGACCCGGCGACGGCGGCGATCCGCCACCATCCGGCGGCCTCGTCGGCGTATCCGCGCTGGTGCAGCAGGACGCCCAGGTTGTTGGCGGCGGCTCGGTCACCGGCCGCGGTGGCGGCACGCAGATGGGTTTCGGCCCCGTCGAAGTCGCCGCGGCGCAGCAGCATCGCGCCGAGGACGCTCATCGCCTCCACGTCGCCGGCATCGACGGCGAGCCGCAGGCGCACTTCCTCGGCAGCCTCGTCGGCGGCCTCCTGGGCCTCGTCCGCGGCTTCCTCCTGACCGGACGGCTGCGCAAAACGCCCCGTCCCGAACAGATTTGCCATGTCCCCCATAACGTCCATCGTCGCACCACCTGCAACCTGGGTACATCCGGTATACCGCAGCCAGTGAGGTCACTTCAGCGTTTTGTCGACATGCCCACAGGGAGACAAGTCAAACACAGATCTCCCCAACTCCCCTTGGCGGCGCGGCCGTAGCCCGCACCGGCACATGCGTTCGCACATCACAAAGGCCCGGATCCCTTTCGGAATCCGGGCCTTCATGGTCGTTCGCACATAGCTCACGACTTCAGTAGCGGGGACAGGATTTGAACCTGCGACCTCTGGGTTATGAGCCCAGCGAGCTACCGAGCTGCTCCACCCCGCGCCGTTGTGTTCACAACCCTAGCACGGCGCGGGATGGGCTTTGACCAGCTCTAACGCTCAGCTCGAAGCAACGGGGTCAGCCGCTGCCCTGGTCCGAGCCGGAATCTCCGGTGGGGTCCGGACTCGGACTGGCCTTGCCGTCCTCACCCTTGTCCCCGTTCTTGTCGTCCCCGTTCTTGCCGCCGCCCTCGTCGGCCTTGGCCTGCGCATCCTCGGCGCGCTGCAGGGCTTCCTCCAGATCCTTCTGCGCCTCCGCGTACGCGGCGAGGTCCTTCTGTTCCAACGCCTTCTGGCCGGCGTCGAAGGCCTTCTGCGCGTCACTGAGCGCTTCCCGGACCGTCGGGTTGGTGGACGTCGGCGGTGGCTCGGCGGTGTCCTCGCCCTCGTCCGGTGGTGGCTCGGTCGAGCCTCCCTCAGCCTCACCGAAGACCTTGGCGAGGGCCTCGTCGAGCGTGTTCTCGAAGGCGGTGTTGCCCCCGTAGCTCACCAGGACCTTGCGCAGCAGCGGGTATTTGAGGTCGCCACCGCGCACATAGACCGGCTCGACGTACAACAGCCCTCCGTCGAGCGGCACCGTCAGCAGGTTGCCGTACTCGACCTCGGAGTCGCCGCCTCTCAGCAGCCTGATGGTCTCGGCGATGTCCTGCTCGGAGTTCAACTGGCTCTGGACCTGTTTCGGTCCGTTGACGGTCGTACTGGTCGGCAGCTTCAGGATTCTGATCTTGCCGTAGCCCTCTGTCCCGGCCTCGGCGTCGACCGCCATGAACGCGCTGAGGTTGTCACGTCCGTTGGGCGTGAACGTCGTCGTGAGAGAGAACGCCTGTTGATCCTGATCGGGCATCTTCATGCTCAGGTAGTACGGCGGTACCGCGTCGCCCGACTTGTTGGTCGGGTCGTCCGGAACCTGCCACACCTCGCTGCCGCTGAGGAACGTGTTGGCGTCCTTCACGTGGTAGCGCGTGAGCAGCTCGCGCTGGACCTTGAACAGGTCCTGCGGGTAGCGCAGATGCGCCATCAGCGTGTCGGAGATCTCGCTCTTGTCCTGCACCGTGTTCGGGAACGCCTTCATCCAGGTCTTGAGGACCGGGTCCTTGGTGTCCCACTGGTAGAGCTTGACGTCACCGCTGTACGCGTCGACGGTCGCCTTCACGGAGTTGCGGATGTAGTTGACCTGGTTCTGCTGGGCCACCACCGCGCGCTGGTCGTTGGCCGCGGTCAGCGAGTCCGCGGTCGTGTCGCCGAGCGTCGTACGCGAGGCGTACGGATAGCCGTTCGTCGTCGTGTACGCGTCGACGATCCACTGGATACGGCCGTCCACCACCGCCGGATAGGCGTCACCGTCGATGGTCAGCCACGGGGCGACCGCCTCGACGCGCTCCTTGGGCGTGCGGTTGTACAGGATCCGCGAGCCCTCCCCGATCGCACCGGAGTAGAGGATCTGTGGCTCGCTGAACGCTGCCGCGTACGCCGCCCGGTTGATCGGGTTGGACAGGTCCACCCCGCCGTCGCCCTTGTAGCTGAACGTCTTCTCGCCGTTGTCGTCGGAGTAGTCGATCTCCTTCTGGGGACCGCCGACGATCGAGTAGGTGGTGGTCTTCTCGCCGTAGTAGACCCGCTGCTCGTACGTCCCGAGGTCGCCCTTGGACGGCAGGTCGGACTCGGTGAAGACCGGACGGCCCTCGGAGTCGACCTCGGTGCCCTTGGCCGCGACCACTCCGTAGCCGTGGGTGTAGCGGAAGTGGTTGTTGATCCAGTTCTTCTTCGGGATGCCGGCCAGGTTCAGCTCGCGCAGACCGATGACCGTGTCCTGGTCCTTGCCGTCCTTGGCGTAGCGGTCGACGTCCAGGTTGTTCGGGAACGCGTAGTAGTTCCTCATCTGCTGGAGCTGCTGGAACGTCGGCGAGATGACGTTCGGGTCCATGATCCGGATGGACGCGGCGGCGTCCACGTCGTCACGGAGCTTGGTCTGGTCCTTGGTCTGGCTCACGCCCGGGTACTCGGTGACCTGGGTGCCCTCGATGCCGTAGGCGTCGCGCGTCGCCTTGAGGTTCTTCTCGACGTACGGCGCCTCCTTGGCCTGCTCGTTCGGCTGCACCTGGAACTTCTGGACCAGCGCCGGGTACAGACCGCCGATGAGGATCGCGGAGAGCACCATCAGACCGAAGCCGATCACGGGCAGCTGCCAGGTGCGCCGCCAGATGGTGGCGAAGAACAGCAGCGCGCAGATGACGGCGATGCAGAACAGGATCGTCTTGGCCGGCAGGTAGGCGTTGGCGTCGACGTACCTCAGACCGGTCCAGCTGTCGGTCGCCTTGAAGTCGCTGGACTTCACCGCCAGCCCGTACCGGTCGAGCCAGTAGGCGACCGCCTTGAGGGCGACGAAGACGCCGATGAGCACCGAAAGGTGGCCGGTGGCCGCGGCCGTGGCGCGCGCGCCGGGGCTGGTGACGCGGAGCCCGCCGTACAGGTAGTGGGTGAGCGCGGCGGCGATCACGGAGATGATCACGGCGGCGAAGCCGAAGCCGAGCAGGAACCGGTACCAGGGCAGGTCGAAGGCGTAGAAGGAGACGTCCAGCTTGAACTGGGGGTCCTTCTGCCCGAAGGGCACGCCGTTGACCCACATCAGCCAGGTCCGCCACTGGCCGGACGCGGAGGCGCCGGCGATCAGACCGACCAGGGCCGTGATAGCGAGCAGCAGCCACTTCTTGTACGGGGCGATGCCCATCCGGTACCGGTCGAGGTTCTGCTGCTCCATCGACATGGCGCTCAGCGGCGGCCGCAGCCGGTGGGCCAGCCAGATGTTGAACCCGACGGCGAGCGCCATCAGCAGGCCGAAGACGAAGAAAAGCCCGATCTTGGTCCACAGGGTCGTCGTGAACACCGACGAGTAGTGGACCGACCTATACCAGAGCCAGTCCGTCCAGAACCCCGCGAACATGGTGAACGCCATGGCGAGCACGGCGAGGACGCCGAGTGTCATCAGCAGGGTTCGGACACGCCGGGACGGGCGGCCCACTCTGATCCGCGGCCCCGTCGGGGGGCCTCCGCCGCGGTCCGGCATCTGGAAAGCCAAGGTGCGCACCTCGAAGTTCGCTGTTGATCCGTCAGGCCCTCGGGTTCGTGGGCCCCCCGTGCGCCCCCGTGATCGTGGGCCCACACCTATGCAACTTACTCATCGTTTACTCGGTTCCCGATTCGGGCCAGTAACGAGGCAGGATTGTGACTATGTCCAACACCCCCATGGCAGCGAGCCCCCTCACCCGGGCCGTACTCGAGATCGACGAGTACGTCTCCGGCCTCGGCTGGGACCAGCCCGCACGCCTCTTTGCCATTGTCGACACCGCACGGCTGAGGGCCGATCAGCCCTCGCTCGCGGACCGGCTCGGTCTGAAGGACGAGCCGGAGAGCTCCGGCCTGACCCCGATCGAGCAGGACGAAATTCCAACGGACCAGGCGCTCGACGAGTTCCTGGGCACCATCGCCTGGCCCGACGCGGTCGTCGGCTGCGCGCTCGCCGTGGAACGCCTGATGCTGCCGCCGTCCGCCGAGGCCCAGGTCCCCGAGGGCCTGAACGAGACGAAGCTGGCGCAGTGGGTGGCGGAGCACCCCGACCGCCAGGAGGTCCGCATGACGGTCGCGGTCCTGCGCGACGGTGCCCGCGACTCGGCCCTGCGACTGCGGGAGAAGGACGCCGCCACGGAGGTGCTCACGGGCTCCGACCTGGTGCCGGGGCTGGCCCAGGCCCTGACGGCGACCTTCGAGGATTAGCCCCGCGGGGCTCTACGCGGCTGCCCGGTCCGTCATCCGGCCGGGCACTTCGGCAGGTCGGCGGTCTTCCCGGAGCGGATGTCCTTCAGTGCGCCGAGGGCGTCGTCGATGGTGTCCACCTTCACGAGGGTGAGCCCGTCGGGGATGTCCTCGGCGGCGGCCGCGCAGTTGTCGGCCGGCGTCAGGAAGTACTGGGCGCCCTTGTCGCGTGCGCCGATGGTCTTCATCCCGATGCCGCCGATCGGGCCGACCTTGCCGTTGTCGTCGATCGTCCCGGTGCCGGCGACGAAGTTGCCGCCGGTCAGGTCGCCCGGAGTGAGCTTGTCGTAGATGCCGAGGGCGAACATCAGACCGGCGCTCGGGCCGCCGACGTCGGCCAGCTTGATGTCGATGGAGAACGGGAACGTGTGATCGGTCCCCGCGGAGATCCCGACGATGGCGCGCTTCTCGCCGGCGTCGTCGGAGGTCGCGGTGGTGATCGTGACTTTCCGCGTCTTGGTGGGCGTCCGGCCCTCCTTCTCCGCGGCGGCCTGCTCCTCGGCGGGCACGATCGTGAAGACGACGTCCTGTCCGGGGTCGCGCTCGGTCACCAGCTCGGCGACGTCGGCGGGCTTCTTGACGGTCGTACCGTCCACCGCCTTGATCACGTCTCCGGCGTGCAGCCGGCCCTCGGCCGGGGAGTCCTTGACGACCGTGGAGACGACCACCCAGGACTTCACCGGGATGTCGAGTGCCTTGAGGGCGGCGACCTTGGCGCTCTCCTGGGACTGGCTGAACTCCTCGGCGTTCTCCTGCGTCGCCTCTTCCTCGGTCTTGCCGTCCGGGTAGAGGGTCTCGTGCGGCACCACGCGGTTGTCGTGCGCCAGCCAGCCGTAGACCGCCTCCACGAGGTTCATCTTGTACTCGGCGCTGGTGACCCGGACGGTGGTCATGTTCAGATGGCCGCTCGCCTCATAGGTCTTGTGCCCGTCGATCTGCAGCACCGGCTCGCCGTCATGGTCCCCGAGGGTGTTCACCGTCGGCCCCGGGGACATCTCCGAGTACGGCACGGGGATGAACACACCCGCGCACAGGAGCGCGATCAGCATCAGGGTGGAGGCGAGCATCGTCGCGGTGCGGCGTGGCATGGCACGACAGTACGGGACAGAGCTGTCAGAACACCGTCAGGGCTGCGCCGTCCGGTCAGGCTCCGGTGCGGGGCCTCTCCATGGCCTCGCGGAAGCGGGCGTACCCGTCCAGCTCGGGCCCGTCGCTCCGTGCCTTACGGGTCCGGTTGGCCCAACTGCCCCACAGACCGCCGCCGACTGCCGCCACAAGCGGAATCAGCAACCAGGCAAGCGCTGCCATGCCGACCTCCCAACCCCATGAGCGTCCGCGACTGACTGATCAGCAGATTAACCATCCGCAGTGACAACGCTCACGCCGGGGGGTCGGTTACGCAACCGGAGCTACGTGTGGTGACGCAAGGGTGTTCGTGACGCCTTCAGCAGGCGCCCACCCATTCCTCGGTCCCGTCGGAGAAGGTCTGGTGCTTCCAGATGGGCACCTCGTGCTTCAGGTCGTCGATCAGCTTGCGGCAGGCGTCGAAGGCCTCGCCCCGGTGCGGGCAGGAGACGGCGACGACCACGGCGAGATCCCCGACCTCCAGGTCACCCACACGGTGCAGCGCGGCGAGCGCCCGTACGGGGTACTCCGCGACGACCTTCTCGGCGATCCGCCGCATCTCGGCCTCGGCGCTGGGGTGGCAGGAGTACCCGAGCCGGTCGACGTCGGTCCCGCCGTCGTGGTTGCGCACCGTCCCCACGAACAGCGCGGTCCCGCCGGCCGCGTCGTCCCCGACGGCCCGGAAGACCTCGTCCAGGGAGAGGGGCGTCTCCCGGATGCCGATCAGCTTGACGGGGTCCGGCGCGGCCAGCTCACCGGGGTGGTCGTTCGTGGTTGCCATACGTCCATCGTGCCCCACGGCACGGACAGCGCGGAATAGCGCTATCGCCCGGCACGCGCGCGTACCACTTTGGAGCCTCCTACAGGGTCCCGTGCGGGTCGGTCGGGTTCCCATGGCAGGTCGGTCAGGTCCCGTGCGGGTCGGTCGGGTTCCCATGGCAGGTCGGTCAGGTCCCGTGCGGGTCGGCCAGGCTCCCGTGCGGGTCGGCCAGGCTCCCGTGGCCGGTCGGCCAGGCTCCCGTGGCCGGTCGGTCAGAGCCCCGTGGCCGGTCGGCCAGGGCTTCGTCGCCGGGTCGGTACGGGGCCCCGGGGCCGGGTCGGGACAGGGCAGGAGCCCGGGTGACGGCCCGGCGCCCGCGTCAGATCCTGCGCCGCGCCTTCCGGGCCCGGCGCACCACCGCGGCCGCGCCCAGCAACGCCACCGTCGCGCCCGCGGCACCCGCCGCCGTCGCGTCCTTGCGTCCGAGGCGCCGCCCGGCGACCGTGTGCCGCCCGGAGACCTCCTCCAGCAGCTCCGCGAGCACCTCCTCGTTGGTGTACTTCGGCCGCCATCCGGCGTCGTGCAGCCGGCTGCCGCTCACCACCCAGGGGTACATCGTGTACGCCAGGTCCCCGGCCGGGGAGGGCGTCAGCCCGATCCGGTGCAGCCGGGCCGCCGCGCCGAGCGCGACCGCCGACGGCAGCTCCATCCGCCGGATCCCGCTGAGCTCCTCGACCTCCTCCTGCTCCAGCCACCCGTCGCAGCCGACGGCCAGCTCCCCGTCGGCCTTCTCCAGCACGGCGTACTCCAGGGCGCTGCACAGGTCGTCGACGTGGCAGAACTGCCAGGCCGGCCGCGACCCGGCCACGACCAGCAGCCGGGGCGACTCGAAGTACCTGGTCAGCGCGGTGTCCATGCCTCCGACCAGCACCGCGGGCCGGACGACGGTCACATTGAGTCCGGGGTGCGCGCGTGGGGCGCGCCGGGCGAGCCGTTCGATCTCCAGCAGGTCCCCGACCCCCGTGGCCTCGGCCGTGGCGCGCAGCTCGGCGTCCTCGGACAGCGGCAGCTCGTTCTCCGGGAGGGCGCCGTAGACCATCGCGGAGGTGCAGAGCACGACCCGGTGCACTCCGGCCGCCGCGGCGGCGGTCAGGACGGTCTGCGTCCCCCGGACGTTGTAAGCCGTCCGGGCGGCCGCGTCGGTCTCCAGGTCGAGGTCGAGCGCCAGGTGCACGACCACGTCCGCACCGCGCAGTTTCTCGGCGATGGCCGGGTCCCGCACGTCCAGGATCTGCCACTGTGCCGCCGCGCACTCACCGCGCCGTTCGTCGATGGCCACGACCTGTCTGACCTCGTCGGACGCGGCGAGCCGCTCGGTGAGCAGCGCCCCGACGCCGGACGCGGCACCGGTGACCGCGACGACGGGTCCGCGCGCGCCGGGGCGGGCGGAACTGGTTGACTGGTTTCGCGCTGCGCGAACCTGCGGATCTGGGGAACTCACCGGGCGTCTCCAGCGGTTGTCTTCAGTACGGGCGCGAGCGACGCGTACGTACCAGGTGGCATCCATCCTGCCGCAGGCCGTCAGTCGGCGAAGCACCGAGGCCCGAACCGCCCCGGGTGTCTACGCTGGGTGGTGAAGTCGGGCAGCCGTGCCGCCGGAAAGAACCGGCGGCCCTACCAGCCGAGGAACCCCGTGAGTGACACCCCATTCGGATTCGGCCTTCCGCCGGAGGAGCCGGACGACGGCGACGAAGGCAAGAAGAAGGACCAGCAGGGCGGCGGTGGTCAGGGACCTGCCAACCCGTTCGGATTCGGGACGCCCGGAGCCGGAGGCTTCGGCGGCCCCGGTGCGGACAACCCGTTCGCTGCCATGTTCGGTTCCATGAACCCCAACGACCTGGGCGCCGCGTTCCAGCAGCTGGGCCAGATGCTCTCCTACGAGGGCGGCCCGGTGAACTGGGACATGGCCAAGCAGATCGCCCGCCAGACGGTCTCGCAGGGCACGCCGGACGGCACGAAGGACGCCAGCGTCGGCCCCGCCGAACGCAATGCCGTCCAGGAGGCCGTCCGTCTGGCCGACCTGTGGCTGGACGACGCGACCGCCCTGCCCTCCGGCGCGGGCACCGCCGTGGCCTGGAGCCGCGCGGAGTGGGTCGAGGCGACCCTGCCCGCGTGGCGGGAGCTCGTCGACCCGGTCGCCGAGCGCGTCGGCACCGCCATGGGCGACGTGCTGCCCGAGGAGATGCAGGCCATGGCCGGCCCGCTGATCGGCATGATGCGTTCCATGGGCGGCGCCATGTTCGGCACGCAGATCGGGCAGGCCGTCGGCGTGCTCGCCGGCGAGGTCGTCGGCTCGACCGACGTGGGCCTGCCGCTCGGCCCGGCCGGCAAGGCCGCGCTGCTGCCGGTGAACATCGAGGCGTTCGGCAAGGACCTCGGCGTGTCGCAGGAGGAGGTGCGGCTGTATCTCGCCCTGCGCGAGGCCGCCCACCAGCGCCTTTTCGCGCACGTGCCGTGGCTGCGCTCGCACCTGTTCGGCGCGGTCGACGGCTATGCCCGCGGGATCAAGGTCGACACGGCCAAGCTGGAGGACGTGGTCGGCCAGTTCGACCCGCAGAACCCCGAGCAGCTGCAGGAGGCTCTCCAGCAGGGCATGTTCCAGCCGGAGGACACCCCGGAGCAGAAGGCGGCCCTGGCCCGTCTGGAGACGGCTCTGGCCCTTGTCGAGGGCTGGGTGGACGCGGTGGTGCACGCCGCGGCCAAGCCGCGCCTGTCCTCCGCCGACGCGCTGCGCGAGACGCTGCGCCGGCGTCGCGCCTCGGGCGGACCGGCGGAGCAGACCTTCGCCACGCTGATCGGCCTGGAGCTGCGCCCGCGCCGTCTGCGTGACGCCTCCCGTCTGTGGGCGTCCCTGACGGACGCGCGCGGTGTCGACGGCCGGGACGGCCTGTGGGCCCACCCGGACATGCTGCCGACCGCGACCGACCTGGACGACCCGGACGGTTTTGTGCACCGTGAGCAGCTCGACTTCTCCGAGCTGGACAAGATGCTCGGCGAGGCGGCCGGCAAGCCCGACCTGAAGAAGAAGGACGAGAAGGGCGAGAAGGACGAGAAGGGCCGGGACGAGGCCGACGGCAAGGGCGACGGCACCGAGTGAGCCTCCACGACGACGCGGTCCTGGTCCTGAAGGACTACGCGGGCCAGGACGAACTGCGGCACGTCTATCTGGACCACCTCGCGACGCACCCGGACGGCATGTGGAAGGCCTGCGAGGACGGGCACATCACGGCGAGCGCCCTGGTGATCGACCCGTCGCGCGGGCGGGTCCTGCTGACCCTCCACAAGAAGCTGCGCATGTGGCTGCAGATGGGCGGCCACTGCGAGCCGGTCGACGAGACGCTGGCGCGGGCCGCCCTGCGCGAGGGGACCGAGGAGTCCGGCATCGCCGGCCTGGCTCTGGTCCCCGGCGGCCCGGTGCGGCTGGACCGCCACCACACGCCCTGCGCCTGGCACCTGGACGTCCAGTACGCGGCGGTGGCTCCGGAGGGGGCCGTGGAGGCGATCAGCGACGAGTCCCTCGACCTGCGCTGGTTCCCGTACGCCGAGGTCGCGGAGGTGGCCGACGACTCGGTCGTACGCCTGCTGGAGGCGGCCCGCGCCCGGCTCTGAACCGGGTAAGGGGTGACCGCCCTTGCGATCACCCCTTACGACCCTTGCGACAGCGCGCTGCGCGCTCAGCTCCAGACGTTGCCCTGGTTCTGACCGCGGGCGCCCTGCTGACCCATGCCGTACTGCGCGGCCATGCCCTGCCCGAGCTGGGCGTTCTGCGGCGGCAGCAGTTCGCTGGGCTGGACGAGGGCGAAGCCGCTGCCCATGAAGCTGAGCTCCCAGCCCTCACCGGTGTTACCGCGGCGCCGCCACACTCCGGAGGAGTGCGTCTGGGCCTGCATCTGCACGCGCAGACCGGTGGACCAGGCGACGATCGCGTCGGCGTCGCAGTTGACGTACTTGTCGGGCGTCACCTGCATCAGCAGCGGAGAACCCGAGGTCATCAGGGCGACCTTGCCCCGGCCGGTGATGTTGAGCTGGTACTTCCCCGAGCCGGAGATGCCGTACAGGCTGTCGACCGCGATGACCTCGTGGTGCAGGGACGAGTCCATCGCCAGCACATAGCTGCTGTCGACGGTGAGACCCTCCTGGTCGACCTCCATCACGTGGATGCACTGGGCGAGGTTGGCGAAGAAGACCGTGCCCTGCCCGTGGCAGCGCATCAGGTCCAGGCCCTCACCGGTGTTCGCACGCGCGCGTGACTGGTTGTTGCTCTGGTACTCGGCGTCGAACTCGACGAGCCCCTGGTAGGCGACCATCGTGCCCTTGCGGGCGAGCACGTCGTCGTGGCCCTCCAGGGCGACGCGGAGCATGTGCTTGTTCTGCAGGCTCCAGGCTTCCTGGGTCTGCTGGTCGTTGTAGGCGAAAAGCGGGCTCTGCATAATGTTCTGGCTCCCCCTCAGCCCCGGACCCGGAGGCGGTCGGTGCTGTCCTCGCTGGGCTGGACGACGACGATGCCCTGACCGGAGAAGGCCATCTGGTAGGCCTCGCCGCTGCCGCGGCCGATCAGCGACTGCGCCTTGAAGCTGCGCTTGCCCTTCACCTTGAGGTTCGGGGACCAGGCGACGAGCGCGTCCGGGTCGACGTATGTCTCGTCCTCACCACCGCCGCAGTCGACCACGATCGGCTTGCCCCGGGAGGTGAGCGCGACCCAGCCCTGGCCGGAGATCTTGGTGTTCCACAGGCCCTGGCCGGCGAACTTCGCCAGGCCCTTGACCCGCTCCACGCCCCACGTCAGGTGGGCGTCGAAGGCGAGCAGGTTGGTGGCGTTGACGGAGATCCCGTCGCCGTTGAGGTTGATGACGACGACGTTCGCACCGTAGTCGGCGAGGTAGAGCAGGCCGTCGCCGGAGCACTTCATCAGGGGCGCGCCCTCGCCGGTCATCCAGTCCTTCGCGATCTGGCGGACGGCGGGCGGATTGGGCTCGTACTGGACGAAACCCTCGTAGGCGGTCATCGAGCCCACGCGCGCGAGGAGGTCGTTTCCGGTCTGCATGGCGACCTTCAGCATGTGGTTGCCGTGGTTCTCCATGCGTGCGGTGACCGGTGCGGGAGCGTAGCCCGCGAGCGGCTGGTTCATGTCGGGCTCTCCCTCAGATCTCGTACGGCTGGACGATGACGAAGTTGCCGGGTGCCGCCCGGAACTGCAGGTTGACGCTCTCGCCCGTGTCGCCCGCGTAGGAGTTCCGGCGCATCCGCACCTGGCTGGAGACGACCACCTGGGCGGCTGCCGACCAGGCGACGACGGCGTTGCAGTCGGCGAACGTGGTGGGCGTGACCGGCAGCACCACGGGCACGCCGTGCGTCTTGACGACGATCGTGCCGGTGCCCTGGAACTGCATCGTGAACAGCGCACCGCCGGGAATGCCGTGCCCCTCGATGCGGCGGACCTCGTGCTGGAGGCTCTCGTCGAAGGCGAGGACGTTCTCCGCGGAGACGCAGACGGCGTCGCCCTGGAGCTCGATGGGGTGCAGCATCGCGGAGTTGTCGGCGAGGAACACCTGTCCCTTGCCGGTACAGCGCATGAGCTGCATCTCCTGACCGGTGGCGTTGCCCACGACCCGGCCGGCGAATCCGGCGCCCTTGTAGCTGAAGTCGACCTTGCCCTGGTAGAGCACCATGCTGCCCTGCCGGGCCAGCACGGGCTGGCCTTCCGCGCCGAGGTCGACCCGGACCAGCTTCTTGTTCTGCTGGGTCCAGCGCTGTCCGGTCGCCGTCTCCTTGAACTGCTGGAGCGCGGCCATCACCCCGGCGCCCTGCGGCGCGCCCTGGGGCATGCCCTGCGGGGCCTGCTGGCCGTAGCCGGGGGGCGGGGTCGGCTGCCCGTAACCCTGTGGTGGGGTGGGCTGGCCGTAGCCCGGAGGCGGGGTCGGCTGGCCGTAGCCGGGCGGCGGGGCCGGCGCCTGGGGAGCCTGCGGCTGGCCGTAGCCGGGAGGGGGCGGGGCACCCTGGCCGGGGACCTGACCGTACGGCGGCTGCTGCTGACCGGGCTGGCCCGGCTGGCCGTACGGGGCGGGCGCCGGGGCCGGGGGCGGTACCGGCGAGCCGCCGGGCGGCGTGTTCATGGGCGCGACGATGGTCTGCGCGGCGTGCACGTCGGGCCCGGGCGGCGTGGCGGCGGGCGGAGGGGCGAAGCCCTGCGGCGCGGGCTGCGCGGGGGCAGGGGCCGGGGCGGGCGCAGGAGCGGCGGCGGGGGCTCCGAACGCCGGCGGCGCCGAGGCCTGGGCGGGCGGGGCGAAGCTCGGGGCGGCGCCGGCCTGCGGCTGCTGCGCCTGCTGCGGCTCGGGCGTCTCCTCCTCGGCCACCTCGCCGCCGAAGTTCTTCAGCAGCGCGTCCAACCCGCCGTCGAAGCCCTGTCCGACGGCGGCGAAACGCCACACGTCCTTCAGGTAGAAGTCGCCCAGCATCACGGCGCGCTCGGTGGTGAACTCGGAGCCGCTGAACGGATACCGGGCCACCTCCTCGCCGCCCGCGACGATCCGGATGTATCCGGGGCCGACCTGCGACATCTGGCCGGCGCCGTCGATCGTCGCCGTGAAGGACAGCTTCTGCACCTGCGGCGGGATCCTGTCCAGGGTGACCCGGAAGGACTCCGTGTCACCCGCCTGCGCACCCAGGAGCTGGATGGACTCCTCGGGGGTCTTCGGTTGATTGAAGAACACGAAGTACCGGTCGTCCGACAACCGCTCGTCGGCGTCGAGACCGAAGCAGCTGATGTCGAAGCTCAGTCCGGGGCCGGAGATCTGCACGCCTACGTACAGATCCGTGCCCGCGGTGAGGTCACTGATCCTGGCCTTGTGGCCGCGTTGGAATTCCCTGGCCATACGTTACGACCGTCCCCCATCCGAATGTGAGTGCGTCGCGCCAGGCTAACGGCAACCCCGGACACCGGAAGAGGTCGGTACAGAGCCGATACAGAACCCGTGCGCGGCCGTGTCGAACACCTCGCCGGGGCACGCTCGGGGGCGCGCTATTCGCTGCGAGCGCCGGGTACGTGCGGCAACCGGTCGGCGGCCACCACGCCCTCGAGGTAGCCACGGGCCCGCTCGGTCCTCGGATACGCCTCCAGCAGCCGCCAGAACCGGGGCCCGTGCCCGGGAACGAGCAGATGCGCCAGTTCGTGGAGAAGGACGTAGTCGACGACGTACTCGGGCATGCCCTGGAGACGGTGCGACAGCCGGATGCTTCCCTCGGACGGGGTACACGAGCCCCAGCGCGTGTTCTGGTTGGTGACCCAGCGGACCGAGGTGGGCCGGGCCCGTCCGTCGAAGTACTGGCCCGACAGGCGCTCCGCGCGCTCGGCCAGCTCGGCGTCGCCGAGGACGCGCTTGCTCTCCTGGGCGGCCAGCTTGTCCAGCATGACGCTCACCCAGCGTTGCTCCTCCGCCTCGGACATCCGGGCGGGGATCAGCACGACGGTGCGATCGCCCTCGCGGTACGCGGAGACCGTCCGGCGTCGCCGGGTGCTCCTGCGGACCTCGATCGCGCTCGCCCCCGAGCCGTTCGGCGGCGGATTCGTCGGTGTGCGCTGGGGCGCCCCGGCGCGGTGCAGTGGGTCGGCGGACACGCCACGACGTTACCCGCTGCACACGGGGAAGTCCCGGCTCCGGGATGGTTCGGTGCCGATCCGCCGCCCTCCTTGAGGTGGACGACTGATTTGTACGACGATCACCCACCGCCTGTGGACAACTTTCGACGCCTTCCCGCCCATCCGGGCATGCTGGCACTCGCCGGCGGATTCGCGACCGACCGCACGAACCGGTGCGCGACCGACCACCGTCGGACACGCGGGGACGTTCCAAGACTGTCGAAGACCTACGGGGGACCTGGCATGCATCCGATGGTGAAGCCCGCGCTCAGGCGCGGCTGGCGCGATCTGAACACCGTGCAGTTCGGGATGACGCCGGCGCACGCGCTGACGCTCGGCCCGGTGGACACGGCGACGGGAAGCTTCCTCGAGCTGCTCAACGGCGCCCGCGGACCGGCGCTCCTGCGCGAGGAGGGGCGACGCATGGACCTGCCGGACGGACACGTCGACCGGGTGGTGGAGGGGCTGGCCCGGGCCGGGCTCCTCGACGACTCGCGGGGCGGCGGGCCGGACGCCGACGCCCTCCGGGAGAAGAAGGAGGTCCTCGACCGGCTCCGTCCCGATCTGGCCTCACTGTCCCTGACCACCTCCGAACCCGGGGATGCCATGAGACACCTGGCCGCCCGGCGCGCGCTGCGGGTGCGGGTGAGAGGTGCGGGGCGGGTGGGCGCCGTACTCGCCGGTCTGTTGTCGGGCGCGGGCATCGGTGAGGTCGACGTGCTCGACGGCGGACGCGTCGAGCCGTGGGACGTCGCCCCGGGCGGGCTGCCGCCCGAGGCCATCGGCGACCGCCGCGACGAGACGGCCCGCCGCGTAGTCCGCCGGGCCGCCCCCGGCCGGCCGCCGCGCCGCAGTCCCACGACGCCGCCCGAGGGGAGCGCCCCGGGCTTCTCCCTGGTGATCGTCGCGCCGCGCGACGACGTGGCGGTGCACACACCCGACCCTGCCGCCGCCGAACCCCTCATGGCCTCCGGCACGCCCCACCTGTACACCGGCGTCGTGGAGGGGACAGGCGTCGTCGGCCCCCTCGTCCTGCCCGGCGAGACGGGGTGCGCGGGCTGTCTGCACGCGGACCGCACCGACCGGGACCCGGCCTGGCCCCGCCTGGTGGCGCAGTGGCGCTCGGGTCGGCAGCGCCAGGTACGACCCTGCGACCTCACCCTCGCGACGGCCGTCGCCGGGCTCGCGGCGGCCCACGCGCTCGCCTTCCTGGACGGCCGGACGCCTTCGAGCGCCGGTGCCCGCTGGGAGGTGTCACTGCCTGGTCTGCGGTGGCACACGCGGCCGGTCCGGGCACATCCCGCGTGTCCGTGCGGAGCCGCGGGAAAAGGTAAGCAGGAACACACCCCCGGGGATGGGGAGCGGCGCGCGACAATGGCTGGGCAAGGGCCGCCGGCGGAGGCACGCCATGAGGCAGAACCGTCGCGGCCGGCTGGGACTTGGAGGGCGCATGTCTGATCTTCCGCGCAAGGCGGTCACCCGGACCGCCAAGCTCGCCGCGCTTCCGCTCGGCTTCGCCGGGCGGGCGACCTGGGGGCTCGGCAAGCGAATCGTGGGCGAGTCCGCGGAGATCGTCGGCCAGCAGCTGCAGCAGCGCACCGCGGAGCAGTTGTTCAAGGTGCTGGGCGAGCTCAAGGGCGGAGCGATGAAGTTCGGACAGGCGCTGTCCGTCTTCGAGTCGGCGCTGCCCGAGGAGGTCGCCGGTCCCTATCGGGCGGCACTGACCAAGTTGCAGGAGGCCGCGCCGCCGATGCCGACACGCACGGTGCACTCCGTGCTCGCGGAGCGGCTCGGTGAGGACTGGCACGATCTGTTCGTGGAGTTCGAGGACAAGCCCGCCGCGGCCGCCTCGATCGGCCAGGTGCACCGGGCGGTGTGGCACGACGGCCGCGAGGTGGCGGTCAAGGTGCAGTACCCGGGCGCCGGCGAGGCCCTGCTGTCCGACCTGAACCAGCTCAGCCGCTTCGCCCGCCTGCTCGGCCCGCTGGTCCCCGGCATGGACATCAAGCCGCTGATCACGGAGCTGAAGGACCGGGTCTCCGAGGAACTGGACTACGACCTGGAAGCCCAGGCCCAGCGGACTCACGCCGAGGAGTTCGCGGACGACCCGGACATCGTGGTGCCGGACGTCGTCCACCAGTGCGAGCAGGTGCTGGTCACCGAGTGGATCGATGGCATCCCGCTGTCGGAGATCATCGCGGACGGCACACCGCAGCAGCGCGACCGGGCCGGCCAGCTCCTGGCCCACTTCCTCTTCTCGGGCCCTGCGCGCACCGGCCTTCTGCACGCCGACCCGCACCCCGGCAACTTCCGTCTGCTGCCCGGCGGGCCGGACGGCGAGGACGACTGGCGCCTGGGCGTCCTGGACTTCGGCACGGTCGACCGTCTGCCGGGCGGCCTGCCCGAGCCCATCGGGGCTGCCCTGCGCATGACGCTGGACGGCGAGGCGGACGCCGTCTACGAGATGCTCTGTGCGGAGGGCTTCGTCAAGGAGTCGATAGAGCTGGACCCCGACGCGGTCCTCGACTACCTCCTGCCGATCATCGAGCCGGCCCGGGTCGACGAGTTCACCTTCACCCGTGGCTGGATGCGGAGCCAGGCGGCCCGGATCGGCGATCCCCGCTCCCCCGCGTACCAGCTGGCCAAGCAGCTCAACCTGCCGCCGGCCTACCTGCTGATTCACCGCGTGACCTTGAGCACCATCGGCGTGCTGTGCCAGCTGGGAGCGACGGTGCGGCTGCGCGACGAGCTGGAGGAGTGGCTGGTCGGGTTCGTCCCCGAGGAGGAAGGCGAGTACGAGGCGGGGGACGAGTACGAAGCGGAGGAAACGGCGGCCGAGGCGTGAGCCGCCGGAGCTGAACGCACCGTGGGGGCCGGTCCGTTCGGACGACGCAGCGTCGTTCGGACGGACCGGCCCCCACGGAAAGAGCTTCGCCTCCCGGGCCGGGAGGCTACCGCTTCGGGTGTGCTCGGTTACTGCATGACTGCCATGGCGAGTGCCCGCCGGGCACGCATCGAGGCGCGCTCGGCCCGGCGCTGCATCCGGCGAGCGGTCGCCAGGCGCAGGGCCCGGCGTTCCCGCTCCGCCTCCTGCAGGCGGTCGTGCATATGCGCACGAGCCAGGGCTTCTGGAATGAGTTGCATCTCACGGGTCCTGTTCTGACGCGAGTCCCTCGCGTCGCTGGTGGTGAAGTCTTCAGGCGCGGAGCCTGCGATGTCGTGGGGGGACGGCTTCATCGGGGCCTGCTTCTTGGGGTCGTACGTGAGGGGGCGGTCGATCGTTCCTGCGGTGTTCATGCCGAAACCGGGTTCTTGCGCGGGCGGCCGCGGGGCCGCTTCCGAGCAACGACGACTCCCTGCACGAACAGCTCGCCACCCCAGACGCCCCAGGGCTCACGCCGCTCCTTGGCACCGGCGAGGCAGGCCTCCATCAACGGGCAGGTGCGACAGAGGGACTTGGCGTACTCGACGTCCGCCGGCGACTCGGCGAAGAAGACCTCCGGGTCGTAGGAGCGGCAGGGGACGGGCACGCCGAGGTTCTCGATGGCGTCGTCGAGCGCGGTGAGCGCGGTGAGCGGGGTCAAGGTGGAGTCCTCCGTGGGGACGGGCTTGGGGATCGTGTCGGAAGGCGGTACGGACGGGGCGTGCGCTTCGAGTTGCACGGGTGGTCTTCCTCGTCTGGTCGTTCCGGCCGGTCGGCCGGGTGCGGCTTGGTACCGGGTTCTTTTCTTGTCCCGAGGCTCCTTCGTGCTGCCGTCCCCGTTCGGGACAAACAGAAGGGCCGCGGATCCCGGGTGGGGTTCCGCGGCCCTGAAGGCGCCGGCCTGATCATCGATCAGGCTGGATCACTCCAGGGTTCTGGCCCACGGAAGGCCCACATCAGGTGGTGCTGCGTCGTCTGCTTCCGGAATCCGGCACCGGTCGCGGTAAAGGCATAGGCCTGCGCCTGTGCCGCTACTGCTGCTTCCAGTGCCTTGGTCGGTCGCTCATTGCGCTCACGGACGGGAAGGCCCGCGGGGGCAACGGAGGCGGAGGCCGGACGCACGGCACGAATGCCGGACAGACCGGTGCCCGGGTTGGAAACGCCGAGCATGCACAGGGAGACGGCCGAGCGATCGGTCAGTTTGGCGGTGGAGCTGACGATGGAGCTGGTGTTGATGCTGATCACTGGACTCGCCTCCTCTCGGCGTCTCGGGGGACTGGGACGAACCAGTCCGCGGATATGCAAGTACAACACGGATTCAGGGCCTCCGGGAAGGCCGCTGTTCCCGTGACCAAGAACCTATGGGGATTCCCGGGGCATGCGCAAACTATTTTCTCGACGAGTTTGTATCAGCCGTCCTCGTCCAGCCCCACTCCGCTCTGGCCTGCGCAGATGGCCAGGACGTCGGCTCCGTAGCGGTTGAGCTTGCGCGCTCCGACTCCCGGGATGCGTGCCAGCTCGCGCTCGTCCTCCGGGACGGACTCGGCGATCGCCATCAGCGTCTTGTCGGTGAAGACGCAGAACGCGGGCTGCCCGCTGCGCCCCGCCTGGATCGCACGCCACTCGCGCAGCCGCTCGTAGACGCCCTCGTCCATGTCGGACGGGCAGTCCTCGCAACGCATCAGCTTCATCTCGCCCGCGTCGGTGAGCGTGCGCCCGCAGACCCGGCAGCGGGCCGGGGTCCGCTGGGTCCGTCTCGGGACGGCGGCCACGGCGCCGTCGCGCCCGAAGCCACGCTCCACGCCGCCGGGCCCGCCCGCGGCCGTACGCCCGCCTGCCGTCCCCGAGCCGGGCCGCAGTCCCTTCAGGAAGCGGCTGGGACGACGGCTGGGCCGGCCGCCGGGCGAGCGGGCGAGTGCCCAGGACAGGTGCAGGTGTGCGCGCGCACGGGTGACGCCGACGTAGAGAAGGCGGCGCTCCTCCTCGATCTGCTCGTCGGTCTTTGCGTAGGTGATCGGCATCATGCCCTCGGCGACGCCCACCAGGAAGACGACGTCCCACTCCAGGCCCTTGGCCGAGTGCAGGGAGGCGAGGGTGACGCCCTGCACCGTCGGGGCGTGCTGGGCGCCCGCCCGCTCGTCGAGTTCGGTCACCAGGTCGCTCAGCGTGGCGCCCGCTCTCGCGGCGGCGAAGTCCTGGGCGAGGTTGACGAGGGCGGCCAGTGACTCCCAGCGCTCGCGGACGGCACCCGACCCGGCCGGGGGCTGCGGCGTCCATCCCTCGCCGGACAGCACCGCACGGACCTGGGAGGGCAGGTCGACGGCGTCGTCGAGGAGGGAGTCGTTGCCACCGAAGCGCGCCGCGGCCCGCAGGGAGCTGCCGGCCTTCCGCACCTCAGGACGGTCGAAGAAGCGCTCCGCGCCGCGCAGCTGGTACGCGACCCCGGCGTCGGCGAGGGCCTGTTCGTAAGTCTCCGACTGGGAGTTCGTGCGGAACAGGACCGCGATCTCGGCGGCCGGCACACCCGAGTCGATGAGCTCGCGGATGCGCCGGGCGGCGCCCTCGGCCTCCGCCGGTTCGTCGGTGTACTCGGTGTAGACGGGCTCGGGGCCCGCGGGACGCTGGGAGACCAGCTCCAGACGGTGGTCTGCGGCCCGGCCCCGGGCCTGGGCGAGCAGGCCGTTGGCGAGATGGACCACCTGAGGGGTGGAGCGGTAGTCGCGGACCAGCTTGACGACGGTGGCGCCGGGGTGGCGGCCGCGGAAGTCGAGCAGATGGTCGGGGGTTGCTCCCGTGAACGAATAGATCGTCTGGCTGGCGTCGCCGACCACGCACAGGTCGTCGCGGTCGCCGAGCCACAGCTCCAGCAGGCGCTGCTGGAGGGGGCTCACGTCCTGGTACTCGTCGACCACGAAGTGCTGGTACTGGGTGCGGACCTGTTCGGCGACGTCGTGACGGTCCTGGAGGACGGCCACGGTCAGCAGCAGCACGTCCTCGAAGTCGATGACACCACGCCCGCGCTTGAGGTCCTCGTAGGCGGCGTAGAGCTGGGCGATCTCGGCCGGGTCGCGGGGCGCCTCACGGCCGGCCTTGGCCGCCGCGAGGGCGTAGTCGGCGGGGACGGTCTGGGTCACCTTGCACCACTCGATCTCGGCGGTGGCGTCGCGCAGCTCGCCCCGGTCGAGGCGGATGCGGCAGGCGGCGGCCGCGTCTGCGACGAGCTGGATCTTGCGGTCGACGAGCCTGGGCAGGGAGCCACCGATCGCTTTCGGCCAGAAGTACTGGAGCTGGCGCAGCGCCGCCGAGTGGAACGTGCGGGCCTGGACGCCCACGGCACCGAGCTGGCGCAGTCGGCCGCGCATCTCCCCGGCGGCACGGTTGGTGAAGGTGACCGCGAGGACGCTGGAAGGCTGGAGGATCCCGGCGCGTACCCCGTAGGCGATGCGGTGGGTGATCGCTCTGGTCTTGCCGGTACCGGCGCCCGCCAGCACGCACACCGGCCCACGCAGGGCGGTCGCCACCTCGCGCTGCTCGGGGTCGAGCCCTTCGAGCACCGCGTCGGCCGAGTCCGGTACCTGCGGGAAGAGGGTGGAGTGCGTTGCTGCTGTCACACCGCCATGCTGCCAGGTCGCGGGAGACGGGTGAGTCGGTTGTCCACAGGCACGCACCGATAGTCGTACCAATGCGACAGGCGTCACGCGCCGGAACGGCATCGGGAATGGTGGCGCCTCCGCAGACGTTCCCACCGTGCGACCTCATCCCCGAGCCGCCGAAGGAGCGCGATAGACATGCCGGGCACTGTGACGATGTACAGCACCACGTGGTGCGGCTACTGCCGTCGGCTGAAGAGCCAGATGGACCGCGAGGGCATCGCGTACACCGAGATCAACATCGAGCAGGACCCGGAGTCCGCCGCGTTCGTGGAGAAGGCGAATGGCGGAAACCAGACGGTGCCGACCGTGCTCTTCCCGGACGGCTCGACGCTGACGAACCCGTCGCTGGCGCAGGTGAAGCAGAAGGTCGGCGCGTAGGCGGCAGCGCGGGAAGACGTGCACGACGTGTAGAGGGGCCCTCCCCGGGCGGGGAGGGCCCCTCTACACGTATTCCTGCCTCAGAAAGCGCCGCGCGTCGGCAGCGGCTTGCCGTACCAGAGCTCGATGAGACGGGCCGCGATCGAGATGCCGTAGGGCGGGAGCACCTCGCCGGACTCGAATGCGGCGCCCAGCTCGTCGCGGGAGAACCAGCGGGCCTCGTGGATCTCGTCGCCGTCGACGTTGATCTCGGTCGAGGTGGCGCGGGCCATGAAGCCCAGCATCAGGCTGGACGGGAACGGCCAGGGCTGGCTGGCGACGTACTCGACGGAGCCGACGATGACGCCGGCCTCCTCGTACACCTCGCGGCGGACCGACTGCTCGATGGACTCGCCGGGCTCCACGAAGCCGGCGAGCGTCGAGAAACGGCCCTCGGGCCAGTGGACCTGGCGGCCGAGCAGGATGCGGTCCTCCCCGTCCGTGACCGCCATGATCACCGCGGGGTCGGTGCGCGGGTAGTGCTCGGCACCACAGGCGGGGCAGCGGCGGATGTGGCCGGCGGCGGCGATGACGGTGCGCTCGCCGCAGCGGGAGCAGAACCGGTGCAGTCGCTGCCAGTTCTCCAGGGCGACCGCGTGGGCCATCAGGCCCGCGTCGCGGGGTGACAGGAGCAGACCGGCCTCGCGCAGGCCCGCCGCGCGCGCGGACTGGTCCATGCGGCCGGGCAGGGAGTCCTTCTGGAGGGCGAAGTAGCTGACACCGTCCTCGTCGGTGCCCAGGAAGTAGCGGTGTGCCTCGGTGAGCGGGGCCTCGAAGGAGGGGGTCATGACGACTTCGGTACGCCCGTCGGGCGTCTCGTCGATGAGGACCTGGCCGCCGGAGACCACGAAGCAGCGCGTCGACGGGTGGCTCCACGCCGCCGCGAGCCAGGCCTCGTCGAGACGGTGGTGGGCGGCGCGGTCGACGCCGCTCGGGGCGGTGAGCGAGATGGGACGGTCGGCGGTGTGGTCGGTCCAGGTGGTCACGGGTGCTTCCAACTCCCCCGGTGAGCGGTTCGGTTCGGCAGACGGTTCAGCGGGTCGTAGGGCGGGTGGCGACCGGGTCCGGGAGGGCTCGGCGGTGCGGGGCGGCCTTTCCAGTGTGCCGCGCGCGTGATGCCGGTCCGGACCCGGACCGTGCGGGGCGCTCAGGGCTCGTGGCGCCAGTACTCCGCCAGGTCGCTCCACAGGTGGGCGGAGGTTTCGACGCCCTTGAGCAGCAGGTCGATCTCGACCTTCTCGTCGGGGGCGTGCCAGCCGTCGGACGGGACGGAGATGCCCAGGAAGAGAACGGGTGTGCCGAGGACCTCCTGGAGGTCGGCGGCCGGTCCGGAGCCGCCCTCGCGGGTGAAACGGACCGGTTTCTCGAAGGCCCGGCCCATGGCGCGGACCACCGACTGCAGCGCCGGGTGGTCCAGCGGCGTGAGGCACGGGCGCGTGGCCCCGCTGAAGGTGATCTCGCTGCGGATCCCGGCGGGCACCTGCTCGGCGGCCCAGGCGCGGACGGCCTTCTCGACGTGGTCGGGGTCTTGGCCCGCGACCAGCCGGAAGGAGAGCTTCACCATGGCGGACGACGGGATGATCGTCTTGCTGCCCGGGCCCTGGTAACCGCCGCCGATGCCGTTGACCTCGGCGGTGGGGCGGGCCCAGATGCGCTCCAGGGTGGTGTGCCCGGCCTCGCCGTGGGCGGCGTACGACTTGGCCGTGCGCAGCCACTGCGGCTCGTCGAAGGGCAGCTCGGCGAAGAGGTCGCGTTCCTTGTCGGTGAGTTCGATCACGCCGTCGTAGAAGCCCGGGATCGCCACGCGCGCGTGCTCGTCGTGCAGGGCGGCGACGAGTCGGGCGACGGCGGTGGCCGGGTTGGGGACCGCGCCGCCGAAGGAGCCCGAGTGGATGTCCTGGTCGGGTCCGTGCAGCCGGATCTCGCACTCGGCGAGGCCGCGCATGCCGGTGCAGACCGTCGGGGTGTCCTCGGACCACATGCCGGTGTCGGAGACGATCACCGCGTCGGCGGTGAGCCGATCGGCGCGCTCCTCGACCAGGCCGCGGAAGTGCGGGGAACCGGATTCCTCCTCACCCTCGATCAGCAGCTTGAGGTTGACCGCGGGGGCGGTGCGGCCGGTGGCGGCGAGGTGGGCCCGGACGCCGAGTGTGTGGAAGAACACCTGCCCTTTGTCGTCGGCCGCCCCGCGCGCGTAGAGGCGGTTTCCGCGGACGACGGGCTCGAAGGGCTCACTGTTCCAGCCGTCCTCGCGGGCGGCGGGCTGCACGTCGTGGTGGCCGTAGACGAGGATCGTCGGTGCCTGCGGGTCGCCGGAGGGCCACTCGGCGAAGACGGCCGGGGCGCCCGGCGTCGGCCAGACCTCGGCGGTCGGGAAGCCGGTCTCCTTCAGCTTGGCGGCGAGCCAGTCGGCGCTGCGGCGCACATCGGTCGCGTGGTCGGGCTGGGCCGACACGGACGGTATGCGCAGCCACTCGCCGAGGTCGTCGAGGAAGGCGGCGCGGCGGTGCTCGATGTACGTACGGACGGCGCTGTCCGGGGTCTCGCTCATGCTCACGAGCCTATCGGCCCGCACCGACACCCTGATCGTGCGGTTCGTCACCGACCGGGTCGGTCAGCAGCAGGTTCTCCAGCGCGGCGCGGTCCGGCAGCCCGTCGGGCCGTACGACCTCGCCGGTGCGTACGTACAGGAAGGCGGCCGTCACCGACTCCAGCGGTACGTGCTGCTGCTCGGCCCAGGCGAGGCGGTAGAGCGCGAGCTGGAGCGGGTCCGCGGTGCCGGCACGGCCCGTCTTCCAGTCGACGATCTCGTACGTCGCCCTCTCGCCGTCGCCCTCCTTGTACACGGCGTCGATGCGGCCGCGTACGACTCGGCCGGCGAGTGAGAACTGGAACGGCGCCTCGACGCGGTAGGGCGTGCGCCGGGCGTATTCGGTGCGTTCGAAGGCATCCTTGAGGAACTCCAGGTCGCGTTCGTCGGCGATCTCGGCGTCGCCGCCGGGCAGCTCCTCCGGTTCCAGCAGGGGGAGTGTCAGCGGTTCGAAGCGGGCCTCGACCCAGGCGTGGAAACGGGTGCCGCGGCGGGCGGCGGGCTGCGGCGGCCGGGGCATGGGGCGAGCCAGTTCCTGCGCAAAGCCGTCCGGGTCGGCGGCCAGGCTGAGCAGCTGGGAGGCGGTCAGCGACGCCGGAAGACGTACCTCCGTGACGCTCTCGCGGGCGCGCAGAAGCTCGCCGGTGAGGGCGTCGAGGTCGCGGTCCCAGGAGGCGACGGTGCGGGCCTCTTCCGAAGTGAACCGGGAGGGGGCGGTTCGCCCGGTTCGCGGTTCCTCGGAGTGGGGGCGGGGCAGGTCGGCTTCGCCGGGCTGTCCCGGCGGAGTCGCCTGGTGCGGGATGGTGGGGCTGCTGTCCGGCGCCGTCGCGGTGGGGGCCGACGGGGCGGTGGGCCGGTCCGTGGTCCAGGAGTCCCAGTCGGCGGGGTCTTCCGTCCAGCCGGGGTCGCCGGGGGCCTCTTCCGCCTGGAGTACCTCGTCGTCCCCGGGCGGCGGCCAGTCCGGGGCGTCGTAGGAGTCCGGGTCGTGCGCGGCCGCGGGATGGTCCTCCTCGTGGGAGGCCAGGTGGGCGAGGACCGTCTCGGCGGCGGCCCGACGGCGGACGAGGGCCGCGTCGTCCAGTGGCAGGGGCCAGGCCTGGTCGGCGGTCGCCCGGTGCAGAGCCGGGTTCTCCTCGTCCTCGGCGGGTTCGTCCGCCCAGGCCTCGATCTCGCCGTACCCGGCGGCGCAGTGCTCGTACAGGGCCGTGAGGAAGTCGGACGGTCCGCGGGGTTTCTTCTGGCTGGGGCCCCACCAGTGGCCGGAGCCCAGCAGCAGGGAGCGGGGGCGGGTGAAGGTGACGTAGCCGAGGCGGAGTTCCTCGGTGTGCTGGTGTTCCTTCATGGACTCCTGGAAGGCCTTCAGGCCCCGGGAGTCCCAGGACCCGACCTCGGGCAGGGTGTCGGCGTCACCGCGCAGTTCGTGCGGCAGCACCTTGCCCTGGGCGGTCCACTTCTCGCGGCCCTGGCCGCTGGGGAAGGTGCCGGTGACCAGGCCGGGTACGGCGACGACGTCCCACTCCAGGCCCTTGGACTTGTGCGCGGTGAGCACCTTGACGGTGTTCTCGCCGCCCGGCAAGGCGTTGTCCAGGCCCTTCTCGTACTGGGCGGCTGTGCGCAGGAAGCCGAGGAAGGCGAGCAGGGTGGCCTCGCCGTCACTGGCGGCGAAGGACGCGGCGACGTCCAGGAAGTTCGACAGGGTCTCGCGGCGGCGCGCGGCCAGGGCGTGCGGGGACGCCGACAGTTCGACCTCCAGACCGGTGACGGCGAGGACCCGGTGCAGGACGTCCATGAGCGGGTCGGCCAGGGCTCGGCGCAGGTCGCGCAGTTCGGTGGCCAGCCGTGCGAACCGCACCCGCGCGTCCGGCGAGAAGGGCAGCCCATCGTCGTCGCCGGTGCCGTCCAGCGGCGTCTCCAGGAACGTGTCGAGGGCGTCCGCGAGCGATATCACCTCGGACGGGTCGACGCCCTCGACGGCCTCGGCGAGCCGCCGGTCTGGGTCGTCGTCGCCCTCCACACGCGCGTGGCTCACCAGCAGCCGGGCGCGTCGGCCCAGGAGGGCGAGGTCCCGCGGGCCGATGCGCCAGCGCGGGCCGGTGAGCAGGCGGACCAGGGAGGCGTTGGCGCCGGGGTCCTGGAGGACTTCGCAGACGGCGACCAGGTCGGCCACCTCCGGCAGGTGCAGCAGTCCGGAAAGGCCCACGACCTCGACGGGGACGTCGCGGGCCACCAGTGCGCCCTGGATCTCGGCGAAGTCGGTCGCCGTGCGGCACAGGACGGCGATCTCGCCGGGCGCCTTGCCGGTGCGCACGAGGTGGGCGAGGGAGTCGGCAATCCAGTCGATCTCCTCGGCGTGGGTGCGCAGCAGGGCGCAGCGGACCATGCCGTCGCGTTCGGCGCCCGGGGCGGGGCGCAGAGCCTCCACGCCCGCGTGCATGGCGCGCAGGGGCTCGGCGAGGCCGTTGGCGAGGTCGAGGAGGCGGCCGCCGCTGCGGCGGTTCTCGCTGAGCGCCTGGCGGGCGGCGGGGCGCCCGTCGGCGTGCGCGAAGTGCTCCGGGAAGTCGTCGAGGTTGGCGACGGAGGCGCCGCGCCAGCCGTAGATCGCCTGGCAGGGGTCGCCCACGGCGGTCACGGGGTGGCCGGTGCCGCCGCCGAACAGGCCCGCCAGGAGGATGCGCTGGGCCACCGAGGTGTCCTGGTACTCGTCGAGCAGCACGACCCGGAACTCGTCGCGCAGGACGCGGCCCACCTCCAAAAGCCCGGCGAGCTGTGCGGACAGGGCGATCTGGTCGCCGAAGTCGAGCAGGTCCCGTTCGCGCTTGGCGGCCCGGTAGCGGATCACCAGGTCGGCCAGTTCACGGCGCGCGGCGGCGGCCTCGGGGACCTTGCGCAGATCGGCGTTGCTGAGCCTGACGGACTCCAGGGAGTCCAGGAGGCCGGCGTCCCAGGCGCGCAGTTCCTCCGGGCGTACGAGGTGTTCGGAGAGTTCGGCGTCCAGGGCGAGGAGGTCGCTGACCAGGTCGGCGAAGGAACGGGTGAGCGCCGGATAGGGGCCGGGAGCCTCGCGCAGCACCCGCGCGGCGAGTTGGTAGCGGGTGGCATCGGCGAGCAGACGGGAGGTCGGCTCCAGGCCGAGGCGGAGGCCGTGGTCAGTCAGGAGGCGCCCCGCGAAGGCGTGGTACGTCGAGATCACCGGTTCGCCCGGCGGGTTGTCCGGGTCGATCACGTCCGGGTCGGTGACACCGGCCCTGATCAGCGCCTTGCGGACGCGTTCGGCGAGCTCCCCGGCCGCCTTGTTGGTGAAGGTGAGACCGAGGACCTGTTCCGGGGCGACCTGACCGGTGCCGACCAGCCACACCACGCGCGCGGCCATCACCGTCGTCTTGCCCGATCCGGCTCCGGCCACGATCACCTGCGGCGCGGGCGGCGCGACGATGCAGGCCGTCTGCTCCGGGGTGAAGGGGATGCCGAGGAGCTCCTTGAGCTGATCGGGATCGGTGAGATGGGCGGGCACGTCAGAGAGGCTAGCGGCGAGCACTGACAGCGGGTGCGGGATCGCCTTCCGAGTCATGAGAAGCGCAGGTCAGCCCCTGTGGTGCGTCTCATCACACCGGGCGGTCCGCTCCCTTTGGTCGCTCACTTTGGTCGCTCACTCCACGACGTGCCGTCCCTCGGGCCGTGCGCTGCACGACGCGCGGAAGGCGCAGTGGGTGCAGTGCTGGCCCGTGGTCGGGGTGAACCGTTCGTCGAGGACCTTGCCCGCGGCCGTGGCGAGCAGGTCCCCGACCCATTCGCCCGCCGGCCCCTCCAGGGGGTCCTGCGCCTGCACCTTGGGGAGGGTCTCGCCACCGTCGCGCTTGGGCGCGCCCTGGCGCAGCTGGACGAGCTCGGCGCCGCCCGGTTCGGGGCGGGCGCCGTCGAAGGCCTCGTCGACGGCGCCCTCGCGGACGGCGAGCTGGTAGACGGCGAGCTGGGGGTGGTGGGCCACCTCGGCGGAGGTGGGCGCCTGTTTGCCGGTCTTGAAGTCGACGACGTAGGCGCGGCCGTCACCGTCGGCTTCGACGCGATCCATCTGGCCGCGGATGCGCACCTCGTAGTCGCCCGCATCCAGGGTCACGTCGAAGTCGTGCTCGCTCGCCACCGGCGTGCGTCCGGCACGGTCCATGACATGCCACTTGAGGAAGCGTTCGAGCGCCACGCGCGCGTTGGCCTTCTCCTGCGCCGACTTCCACGGCGCGTCGAAGGCGAGCGCGTTCCACACGGAGTCCAGGCGTTCCATGAGCACGGCGAGGTCGGCCGGGGTGTGCCCGGAGGCCACCTCGTCGGCGAGGACGTGCACCACGTTGCCGAAGCCCTGGGCGGCGGTCGCGGGCGCGTCGGCCTTCACCTCGCGGCCGAGGAACCACTGGAGGGCGCAGGTGTTGGCCAGCTGGTCGAGGGCGCTCCCGGAGAGCGTGACGGGCTGGTCCCGGTCGCGCAGCGGCACCTTGCTCTCGGTCGAGTCCCACATGCCCCACCAGCGGTACGGGTGGGCGGACGGCACCAAGGGGCGGCCGTCCTCGTCGGCGAGGGCGGCGAGGCGGGCCAGCCGGCGGGCGGCGGCCTCCCTCAAGGGTTCGGAGACTCGGGGATCGACCGTGGTGGCGCGCAGCTCGGCGACGAGCGCCCCGACGGCGAGGGGCCGGCGCGGGCGGCCCGTGACGTCGGCGGGTTCGACGCCGAGTTCGGTCAGGAACCGGGAGGGCTGGTCGCCGTCGTCGGCCGGGGCCTTCACGGCGGTCACCACGAGCCGTTCACTCGCGCGTGTGGCGGCCACGTAGAACAAGCGGCGTTCCTCGGCGAGCAGCGCGCCGGGCGTGAGGGGTTCGGCGAGCCCGTCGCGGCCGATCCGGTCGGCCTCCAGCAGGGAGCCGCGGCGGCGCAGATCCGGCCACAGGCCCTCCTGGACGCCCGCGACGACGACCAGGCGCCACTCCAGCCCCTTCGCGCGGTGCGCGGTCATCAGGCGGACGGCGTCGGGGCGTACGGCACGCCGCGTGAGGGTGTCGGCGGCGATGTCCTCGGCGTCGATCTCCTCCAGGAAGTTCAGGGCGCCCCGGCCGCCGGTGCGCTCCTCCGCGCGGGCCGCCGTCGCGAAGAGGGCGCACACGGCGTCGAGATCGCGGTCGGCGTTGCGTCCGGCCGCGCCGCCGCGCCGGGCGGAGCGTTCCAGGCGGGTGGGCCACGGCGTGCCCGCCCACAGGTCCCACAGCGCCTCCTCGGCGCTGCCGCCGCCGGCCAGGCGCTCGCGTGCCTTACGGAGCAGCGCGCCGAGTCGCTGGGCGCCACGCGCGTACGCGGGGTCGTGCACCGCGAGCCGCTCCGGCTCGGCCAGTGCCCGCGCCAGCAGTTCGTCCGAGGGCGGCGGCAGCGGGTTGCCCGCGGCACGCTCCTCCTCGCGCAGGGCTCGGCCGAGGCGGCGCAGGTCGGCGGCGTCCATGCCTGCGAGGGGGGAGGTGAGCAGGGTGAGGGCGGTCTCCGTGGGGAGCCAGCACGGATCCTCCGCGCGGCCGGCGCCTTCTCCGGGTGCGGGTTCCGCCGCCGTATCGGCGTCGACCGCGGGTACGGGCCTCGCCGCCGCCCCGGGTACGGCCTTCACGGCTGTGGCGGCGGCGACGTCGGCGCCGGGGGTGGAGGCGGAGGCGGAGGCGGGGGTGGAGGCGGAGGCGGGGGTGGAGGCGGAGGCGGAGGCGGGGGTGGAGGCGGAGGCGGGGGTGGAGGCGGAGGCGGAGGCGGGGGCGGGGGCGGCAGCGCCATCAGCACCGGCAGCGGCAGCGGCGGTGGCAGCGGCGGTGGCAGCGGCGGTGGCAGCGGCGGTGGCAGCGCCAGCGGCACCGGGGGTGCCATCGGCACCTGCACCGCCATCGGCATACGCATCGGCATCGGCATCGGCATCGGCATCGGCATCGGCATCGGCATCGAGGGCGGCCTCCCCCGCCTCGCTGGCGCCGGCTCCGCGCTCGTCCTCCCCCGGCTCGTCGGTGCCGGCTCCACGACCGGTCCCGCCGACGCCGTTGGCCGCGGCCTCCCCCGCGCCACCGGCGACGGCCCCACGCCCGGTTACCCCCACGCCGTTGGTCGCTGCCTCGCGCGCGGCCTCCCCCGCGACACCGGCGTCCGTGCCGGGCATGACATTCCCCGCGCCGTCGGGGCCCGCCTCGGGCTCAGCCGGCTCGGCGTCGGCACCAGCGGCAGGTACGCCGGACCACGCGCCGTCACCCGCCCCGTGCCCGGCCTCTTGCCCCGTATCGCCGACCGTCCCGCGCCCGGCGTCCGCCGGCTCACCGGGGCCCGCCGACGAGGGCCGCTCCCCCGCCTCCGCCTCCGCCACCGCCCGCAGTGCCGTCAGCAACGGCGCCACCGCCGGCTCGTGGCGCAGCGGAAGGTCGTTGCCGTCGATGTCCAGGGGCACGCCGGCCGCGGTGAGGGCGCGGCGGACCGTGGGGATGGTGCGTGAGCCGGCTCGCACCAGGACGGCCATGTCGCCCCAGGGAACGCCGTCCTCCAGGTGCGCCCGGCGCAGGATGTCGGCGATGTTGTCCAGCTCGGTGCCGGACGTCGGGTACGTGTACACCTCGACGCTCCCCCCGTCCCGCTCCGGGGCGAGTTCGCGGTGGGCGCGCACCTTGTCGGCGGGGAGGCGGGTCATCGGCATGCGCTGGGTCAGCAGCCGGGTGGCGGCCAGCACCGCGGCCCCGGACCGTCGCGAGGTCCGCAGCACCTCGACCGGCGCCGGGCGGCCGTCCGCGCGGGGGAAGGCGGTCGGGAAGTCGAGGATGCCGTTCACGTCCGCGCCGCGGAAGGCGTAGATCGACTGGTCGGGGTCGCCGAAGGCGACGAGGGTGCGCCCGCCGCCGGCCAGGGCGTGCAGCAGCCGTACCTGAGCGGGGTCGGTGTCCTGGTACTCGTCGACGTAGACCGCGTCGTACCGCGCGGCCAGTTGCGCGGCGACCTCCGGGCGGCGGGCGAGGAGCACCGCGCGGTGGACGAGTTCCGCGTAGTCGAGCACGCCCTGGAGGTCGAGCACGTCGAGGTACTCGGCGAGGAAGACGGCGGCGACCCGCCAGTCGGGGCGGCCGATGCGCCGGGCGAAGGCGCCGAGGGCGTCCGGGCCGAGACCCAGTTCACGGCTGCGGGCGAGGACCGCGCGGACCTCGTCGGCGAAGCCACGGGTGGTCAGGCAGGCGCGCAGCTCGTCGGGCCAGCGCACATGGGCCAGACCGAGCCGCTCCAGGTCGACCTGCCCGGCGAGCAGCTCGCGTACCGCCACATCCTGTTCCGGGCCGGACAGCAGCCGCAGCGGCTCCACGAACAGGTCGCTGTCCTGGTGGGCACGGACCAAGGCGTAACCGAAGGAGTGAAAGGTCGTCGCCCGGGGGGCACGCGCGGCGCCCATGCGCAGTGCCATCCGGTCGCGCAGCTCGACGGCCGCCTTGCGGCTGAAGGTCAGCACCAGGATCCGCTCGGGGTCGCCGCCCCGGGCGATCCGGTCCGCCACGGACTCGACGAGCGTGGTCGTCTTGCCGGTGCCCGGGCCCGCGAGGACGAGCAGCGGGCCGCTCCCGTGGTCAACCACGGCACGCTGTGCGGCGTCCAGACGAGGGGGGTCCCTTCGCGCCGGCGGGGTACGCACCAGTCGGTAAGCGCCACGGCTCCCCCGTCGCACCTGGGGGTGCGACGGGTGTCTGGTGGAGGAAGAGGAGCTCACGTGGTTCGCCGGTCCTGGTGGGTGTGCTGGTGGGCCGTCCGCGCTGCGGGCACGGCGGTGACCGCGGGATGAGGGGGACGCGTGCGGCCGACGCTACGCCGACGGATGAGGCGGAAGCAGGGCTTCCTCTTCTTCCCTCGGGTCACTCGCGACGCCTGTGTCCCCCGCCCCACGAACGTACGTCATGCCACGGACGTGCCCGAAGTGCCCCTTTTCCCTCATACGGATCACAGGCCACACGTCGGTCCGCCCGATGGCGGAAGCTGTCAGGTGTGACCCTGTGCGCGTTCGCCGCCGTCCCACCGCGCTCGCTTCAGGTCGAGGCGAGGCAGATGGCCCTCCGCGGCCCTGCTCGCCTCCTTCAGGGGCGTGCCCTCCTCCCGGTAGCGGTCGAGCGCCTCCAGTTCCTGCCCCGCGAGCAGGACCCCGTCCGCGCGAACGACGCGCCACCACGGAACACCTCCCCCGTAGAGGGACATCACCCGTCCCACCTGACGGGGTCCCCCCTCCTCCAGATACTCGGCGACGTCCCCGTACGTCATGACGCGGCCCGGCGGAATCAGTTCGGTCATCTCGAGGACCCGCTCGGCGTACTCGGGCAGCGCGTCCGCGTACTCCGGGCGGGCCTCCTCCGGAAGGCTCTGCTCGCTCATCCGACCTATCCTGCCCCACCCCACCGACAACGCGACGCGCTCCCGACGGTGCGCGTCCCTCGCCCGGAAGCGGCGCTTCGGGCAGACTGTGCGGCCGCACGGGCACCCTGATGCCTGCCGAGGCCGACGCGGCATGCCACCATCGTGCGGGCGGTGACCAGTGATACGAGAGCAAGAAGAGGCGATGAAGCAGCAGGGTGTGCACCCCGAGGACGCCGAGGGCACCTCCGGCTCTTCGTCGCGCCCGGACACCGCGGACGGAAGCGGCGGGAAGCCCGGCCGGCGGGCGGCCGCGGGTAGGACGGCGACGGCCGCCGACCCCGACGACGTCGCGCACATCGACGAGGTGGAGGGCGACGAACCGCTGCTCCCCGCGCGCGTGCACCGTCCGTCCGACCTGATGCGACTCCTGGTGGGCGTGCTCGCCGTCGTCGTACTGCTCGCCGTCGCCGCCTTCGCGCACGGCACCACCTCGGGCCTCGAGCAGGACATCAACAAGGGCACCGGACAGGCGCCCGACCTGCTGATCAAGATCGCCGGACTGGCCTCCAGCATCGCGATCCTCCTGGTGCCGGTCGCGTTCGCGATCGAGCGGCTGATCAAACGGGATGGGCTGCGGATCGCCGACGGTGTGCTGGCGGCAGTCCTCGCGCACGGGGTGACCCTCGCCACCGACCTGTGGGTCGCCAAGGCCGCCCCCGGGTCCATCCAGGAGGCGCTCACCCAGCCCTCGCCGGGCGACGTCCACGCCCTCACCGACCCCGTGCACGGCTACCTGGCGCCGGTCATCGCGTACATGACGGCAGTCGGCATGTCCCGCAGACCCCGCTGGCGCGCGGTGCTGTGGGTCGTGCTGCTCCTCGACGCCTTCTCGATGCTCGTCACCGGCTACACGACACCGTTCTCGATCATTCTGACGGTCCTCATCGGCTGGACCGTGGCCTACGGAACGCTGTACGCGGTCGGCTCTCCCAACGTTCGCCCCACCGGGCGGACGCTGATGGCGGGGCTGCGGCACGTCGGCTTCCGCCCGGTGACCGCCGCCCGCGAGGAAGCGCCGTCGGACACCACGGAGACCGGTGACCGCGGCCGCCGCTACTTCGTCACACTGGAGGACGGCCGGCCGCTGGACGTGACGGTGGTGGACCGGGAGCAGCAGGCGCAGGGCTTCTTCTACCGCGCGTGGCGCAATCTGACGCTGCGCGGCTTCGCCACCCGCAGCAGCCTCCCGTCACTGCGGCAGGCCCTGGAGCAGGAGGCGCTGCTCGCCTACGCGGCGATCGGGGCCGGCGCCAACGCCCCCAAGCTGATCGCGACGTCCGAGCTGGGTCCCGACGCCGTGATGCTCGTCTACGAGCACACCGGCGGGCGCACGCTGGATTCGCTGTCGGACGAGGAGATCACCGACGACCTGCTGCGCGGCACCTGGGAGCAGGTGCGGGCCCTGCAGTCCCGGCGCATCGCGCACCGCAGGCTGGTGGGCGACGCGATCCTGGTGGATCGTTCCGGCACGGTGATCCTCACCGACCTGCGCATCGGCGAGATCGCCGCCGGGGACCTGCTGCTGCGCATGGACATCTCCCAGCTCCTGGTGACGCTCGGCCTGCGGGTGGGTGCCGAACGCGCGGTCGCCTCGGCGGTGGCCGTGCTGGGCCCCGACGCCGTGGCGGACTGTCTGCCGATGCTCCAGCCCATCGCGCTCAGCCGCTCCACGCGCGCGACGCTGCGCAAGCTGGCCCGGGAACGGGCCGAGCGCGAGCGGGAGGCGGTCCTGGAGTCGTCCCGGCAGGCCAAGCTGGCCCGTTCGGAGGCGGCCGCGGGCGACGACACAAGCCCCGCGACCGACCAGCCCGACAAGGCCGATAAGGCCGATAAGGCCGATAAGCCGGATAAGCTCGACAAGAAGGTCGTACGCGCCGAGCAGCGGGCGGAGAAACGGGCCGTCGACGAGGCGTTGGAGGAGGCTCGCGAGGAGGACCTGCTCACGCAGATCCGGCACGCGGTGCTGCGGATCCGGCCGCAGGCTCCCGTCGAGCCGGCCCGCCTGGAGCGGGTACGACCGCGCACCCTGATCAGCTTCATCGCCGGTGCGATCGGTGCCTACTTCCTGCTGACGCAGCTCACCCACATCGAGTTCGGGCCGTTGATCTCGAACGCACAGTGGGGCTGGGTGGCCGCGGCGGTGCTGTTCTCGGCGGCGAGCTATATCGCGGCGGCGATGGCCCTGCTGGGCTTCGTACCCGAGAAGGTGCCGTTCCTGCGGACCGTGGCCGCGCAGGTCGCCGGGTCGTTCGTGAAGATCGTCGCCCCCGCGGCGGTCGGCGGTGTCGCCCTGAACACCCGCTTCCTGCAGCGCGCGGGTGTGCGGCCGGGGCTCGCGGTGGCGAGTGTCGGCGCGTCGCAGTTGTTCGGGCTCGGCTGCCACATCCTGATGCTACTGGCCTTCGGCTACCTGACCGGCACCGAGAAGACGCCGTCACTGTCGCCGTCCCGGACGGTCATCGCGGGCCTGCTGACGGTGGCGGTGCTCGTGCTCGTGGTGACTTCGGTGCCGTTCCTGCGGAAATTCGTCGTCACGCGCGTGCGGTCGCTTTTCGCCGGTGTCGTACCGCGCATGCTGGATGTCCTGCAGCGGCCGCAGAAGCTGGTCACCGGCATCGGCGGCATGCTGCTGCTCACCGCCTGCTTCGTGATGTGCCTGGACGCCTCGATCCGGGCCTTCGGCGACGAGACGACGTCGATCAGCCTGGCGAGCGTCGCGGTCGTCTTCCTCGCGGGCAACGCGCTGGGGTCCGCGGCGCCCACGCCGGGCGGTGTGGGCGCGGTCGAGGCGACGCTGACGGTCGGCCTGATCGCCGTCGGCCTGCCCAAGGAGGTCGCCGCGCCCGCGGTGCTGCTGTACCGGCTGCTCACGCTGTGGCTGCCGGTACTGCCGGGCTGGCTGGTCTTCAACCACCTGACTCGGAAAGAGGCGCTGTAACGGCCTCGTACGCCGCGGGACGGCCTCAGACGCTGCGGAACAGCCTCAGACACTGAGGGGATCCGTACGCATCGACTCACCCGCGTACGTCCCGGCCGCCCGTCCCGTACCTCGTACGGCTCCTGCCCCGAGCGCACGGACCCGCGCGCCCGCACGATGGACGCATGCCGAACTCCTTCCGGCTGGGCGCCGCCGCCCTGACCGCCGCCACCGCCGTAGCCCTGTCCGCTCTGCTGGCGGGCTGCAGCGACGAATCCGGAAGCGACTCCGGGGGCGACGAGGACCTGACGGCCCAGAAGCTCGGCTGGAAGGACTGCCCGGCCCCCTCCGAGGCCGAGGGCGGCGGCGCCGCTCCCTCCCCGCTGCCGGACGGAGCCGAGTGGCAGTGCGCCACCATGAAGGCGCCACTCGACTGGGACGATCCCAAGGGCGACACGATCGACCTCGCGCTGATCCGGGCGAAGGCCAGCGGTGAGGCGGACCGCCGGATCGGCTCACTCGTCTTCAACTTCGGCGGCCCCGGCGGCTCGGGCGTCACCACGCTGCCCGCCTTCGGCCAGGACTACGCCGAACTGCGCACCCGCTACGACCTGGTCAGCTTCGACCCGCGGGGCGTCGGCCGCAGCGCCCCGGTGGAGTGCCTGGACGACAAGCAGCTCGACACCTACTTCCAGCAGGACGCCACCCCCGACGACGCGGCCGAGCGCACCGAGTTGCTGGACAACACCGAGGGCTTCAACGCGGCCTGCGACAAGAACTCGAAGCGGATCCTGCCGCACGTGCGCACCACCGACGCGGCCCGCGACATGGACCTGATGCGCCAGGTCCTCGGCGACGACAAGCTGCACTACTTCGGCATCTCCTACGGCACCGAACTCGGCGGCGTCTACGCCCACCTGTTCCCCAAGAAGGTGGGCCGCGCCGTCTTCGACGCGGTCGTCGACCCGACGCAGACCCCGGAGCAGGGCTCGCTCGGGCAGGCGAAGGGCTTCCAGCTCGCACTCGACAACTTCGCCGAGGACTGCGTGTCGAAGGTCGAGGACTGCCCCGTCGGGAACAGCGCCCAGGACGTCAAGGACCGTATCGCCCGGCTGCTGAAGGACCTCGACCGCGAACCGATCCCCGGCATCTTCCCTCGCGAACTCACCCAGACCGCCGCGACCGGGGGCATCGCGCAGGCGCTGTACTCGAAGGACTTCTGGGAGTACCTGACCGACGGCCTGGAGCAGGCGTACGACGGTGACGGCAGGGTCCTCATGGTGCTGTCGGACGCGCTGAACGGGCGCAACGAGAACGGCGAGTACAGCAACATCACCGCGGCCAACGTCGCCATCAACTGCGCCGACGACAAGCCGAGGTACGACCCCGCGTACGTGGAACGCAAGCTTCCCGAGTTCCGGAAGGCCTCCGCGCTGTTCGGTGACTACCTCGCCTGGTCCATGCTCAGCTGCACCGACTGGCCGGTGCCCGGTGCCGCCGACCACCCCGACGTGAGCGCGCCCGGAGCGCCGCCGATCCTGGTCATCGGCAACACCGGCGATCCGGCGACGCCCTACGAGGGCGCAGGGAAGATGGTGGACGCGCTGGGGAAGGGCGTGGGCGTGGAGCTGACCTACAAGGGCCAGGGGCATGGTGCCTACGACAGCAAGAACAAGTGCGTACAGGACGCGGTGCACGGCTACCTGCTGGACGGAAAGGTACCGGCGGCCGGGACCGTCTGCTCCTGATCCCCCAACATCGAAGCATGAGCAAAGTAGCAGGTCAGAGCGTTATCCACAGGGCGCGGCGGGCTCTGCGTGCTCCGCCTACCATGGCATGACCGCCATCCGCTGCACGGCGCGGACGGCTTGCGAGGGGGGAGAACACATGACGCGTCTCGTACGGTGGACGGCTCTGACGGCCGCCGCCGCACTGCTGACGGCGGGCTGCAGCGGGGGCTCGTCCGGCGACGACCAGGACGACGGGGGTGCGAGCAGCGGGCGGCCGTCGGCGGCGGCGCCGTCCGGAGTGCCCGAGTCGCTGGCCTCCCAGACGCTCGACTGGGGCCGCTGCGAAGGCACCGCCGACTCCCCCGCGCCGGGCGGCGACTGGCAGTGCGCCACGCTCGAGGCGCCGCTGGACTGGGCCGAGCCGGACGGCGAGACGATCGACCTCGCGCTCATCCGGGCCAAGGCCACCGGCGACGAGCGCATCGGCTCCCTGCTGTTCAACTTCGGCGGCCCAGGCGGCTCCGGCGTCTCCATGATGCCGTCCTACGCCGACACCGTCTCCTCCCTGCACGAGCGGTACGACCTGGTGAGCTGGGATCCACGCGGGGTGGCCGCCAGCGAGGGGATCCGCTGCCGCGGCGACGAGGCGATCGAGGACGCCGAGTCGGTGGACTCCACACCGGACACCGCGACCGAGGAGCAGGCGTATCTCAAGGACGCCGCCGACTTCGGCAAGGGCTGCCAGAAAGCCGCCGGCAAGCTCATGGCACACGTCTCGACCACGGACACCGCCCGCGACATGGACCTGATGCGGCATGTGCTGGGCGACGAGAAGATGCACTACTTCGGCATCTCCTACGGCACCGAACTCGGCGGCGTCTACGCCCACCTGTTCCCGGGGCGCGTGGGGCGCGTGATCCTCGACGCGGTCGTGGACCCGGGCGCCGACACGATGGGCCACGCCGAGAACCAGGCCAGGGGCTTCCAGCGCGCGCTGGACGACTATCTGACATCCACCGGGCAGGACCCGAAGCAGGGGTCGCGGGAGATCGCCGATCTACTGGAGCGGCTCGACGCCAAGCCGCTGCCGACGTCGTCGCCGGGGCGGAAGCTGACGCAGACGCTGGCACTCACGGGGATCGTGCTGCCGCTCTACAGCAAGGACGGCTGGCCGGCCCTGACCAGCGCGCTGGCGGCGGCCGAGGAGGGCGACGGCTCCGAACTGCTGGCGCTCGCCGACGGCTACAACGAGCGTGATCCCTCGGGGCGGTACGGCACGACGACCCACTCCCAACGAGTCATATCGTGCCTGGACGACAAGCAGCGGCCGACCATCGAGGAGACGAAGAAGCTGCTGCCGAGGTTCGAGAAGGTCTCGCCCGTGTTCGGGGCCTTCCTCGGCTGGGACACGGCCGGGTGGTGCCACGACTGGCCGGTGGCCGGTCAGTACGAGACCCCGGAGGTGAGTGCGTCCGGCGCGGCTCCGATCCTGGTGGTCGGCAACACCGGCGACCCGGCCACGCCCTACGAGGGCGCCCGCAGGATGGCGGACGAGCTGGGCAAGGACGTCGGTGTGGTGCTCACCTGGAAGGGCGAGGGACACGGTGCGTACGGGAGCGGGAGCGACTGTGTCGACTCCGCGGTGGACGGCTATCTGCTGAAGGGGACGGTGCCGAAGGACGGCAAGGTCTGCTCATGACGGCGGCGGGGGCTTCGGGCACCTGCGGTGCGCGAAACCCCCGCCGTCCGGAGAACGGGATCGGGGCCCGGTCAGTAAACGGGCTTCGCCGGCTCGATCTGGTTGACCCAACCGATCACGCCGCCGCCCACATGCACGGCGTCCGAGAAGCCGGCGGACTTGAGGACCGCGAGGACTTCCGCACTGCGGACACCCGTCTTGCAGTTCAAGACAATCTTCTTGTCCTGCGGGAGGTTCTCGAGGGCCGAGCCCATGAGGAACTCGTTCTTCGGGATCAGCCGGGCGCCCGGGATGGAGACGATCTCGAACTCGTTCGGCTCGCGGACGTCGATGAGCTCGATGTTCTCGCCGTCGTCGATCCACTCCTTGAGCTGCTTGGGAGTGATCGTGGAGTCGGCGGCCGCCGCCTGGGCCTCCTCGGACACGACGCCGCAGAAGGCCTCGTAGTCGATGAGCTCGGTGACGGTCGGGTTCTCGCCGCAGACCGCGCAGTCGGGGTCCTTGCGGACCTTGACCTGGCGGTAGGTCATCTCCAGGGCGTCGTAGATCATCAGGCGGCCGACCAGCGGCTCGCCGATGCCCTGGAGGAGCTTGATGGCCTCGTTGGTCTGGATGGAGCCGATGGACGCGCACAGCACGCCCAGGACGCCGCCCTCGGCGCAGGAGGGGACCATGCCGGGGGGCGGGGGCTCCGGGTAGAGGCAGCGGTAGCAGGGTCCGTGCTCGGACCAGAAGACGGAGGCCTGGCCGTCGAAGCGGTAGATCGAACCCCAGACGTAGGGCTTGTTCAGCAGCACGCAGGCGTCGTTGACCAGGTAGCGGGTTGCGAAGTTGTCCGTGCCGTCGACGATCAGGTCGTACTGGCTGAAGATGTCCATCACATTGTCGGCCTCGAGCCGCTCCTGGTGAAGGACCACGTCCACGTACGGGTTGATGCCCTTGATGGTGTCGCGGGCGGACTCGGCCTTGGACCGGCCGATGTCGGCCTGGCTGTGGATGACCTGCCGCTGCAGGTTCGACTCGTCGACCTCGTCGAACTCCACGATGCCGAGCGTGCCGACACCGGCTGCCGCCAGATACATCAGGGTCGGCGAACCGAGGCCGCCCGCGCCCACGGCGAGCACCTTGGCGTTCTTCAGCCGCTTCTGCCCGTCCATCCCCACGTCGGGGATGATCAGGTGGCGGGAGTACCTGCGGACCTCGTCTACGGTGAGCTCGGGGGCCGGCTCGACCAGGGGTGGCAGCGACACGGGGACTCCGTCTGTCGGTCAGTAATTACGGTTGTTCTCCTCGTAACACTGCCACGGCCTTTTTCATTCCGAGACACCCGTCCCGACCCGCGAGACGATTTCGTCCCAGTAGCCGGGCATCGTCTCCCAGGGGTCGATTCGGCCGCCCCGGTCCGTGCGGTCGGTGAAGTAGATCGTCGCGGCACCCTGCCAGCGGGCGATGCGCAGCGCCTCCTCCAGATGCCCGCGGGGGACGCCGTGGACGAAGTGGCAGAAGCGCTCGGGCGGATAGTCGGCGCTCCACTCGGCCGCCTGGGACCAGCGGTAGTCGCTCCAGGCGCCCGAGAAGGTGACGAGCTGGTCGGCGTTCTCGGCATAGCCGGGGTAGGGGTGGGTGCCGTGGCCGAGGACGATGTGGGCATCGTCACGGATCACTCGGAGCGTGGTCACGGTGCGGCGGACCTCGGGGAGCGCGGCCCGTTCGGACGGGCAGCGGTCGAGGAGGAAGCCGTCGACCTGGTACCAGTCGAGGTGTCGGTGCGCGTCGGAGATCAGCGCGCCGAAGCTCCGGGCCCCATACGCGGCGTCGAGGTGGCCGAGGACGCGGACGCCGGCGTTGCGCAGGCGGCCGACGGCGTCCAGGCAGCGTGGGTCGGGGTGCGCGCCGGGGCCGTCGGCGACGTTGAGGACGACCCAGTGCAGGGGGGTGCCCGGGCAGGTGAGGCCGGACCACTCGCCGGGTGCGACGAGGGGATGGGCCAGACCCGGGACACCGAGGCCGGTGCGGACGTCGGTGCTCGCGGTGCCCGCTTTGGTGCTGGTCAGATACGGCATGCCGCCTCCATCCAGATGTCTGCGAGGGACTCTTCGAGGGCGATCCGAGGCCGCCAGCCGAGCCGGTCGCGTGCGGTGCGCACATCGGCCTGCTGCCAACTGCCGCAGCCGTCCGGGTAGGGGTAGGCGACCGGGGCCGCGTGCTCGGCGTCGGCACGGTCGCCGCGGATCCCGAGGGGCTCCGGGCGGTGGTGGCCGAGGGAGTCGGTGCGGTGGTGGCCGAGGGAGTCGACGCGGTGGCCCATGGTTTCGGTACGGGGGTGGCCGATGGTGGGCCGCAGTGCGCCGGGCGGTCCGTCGAGTTCGTGCAGGGCACCGCCGTATCCGGCCACGCGGGCGAGGGTGGCGGCGGCGTCGCGCAGGCGGACGGCGCGGCCGGAACCGATGTTGATGACGCCCTGGGCGGCGGACAGCGAGGCGGCGTGGACGGCGCGGGCGACGTCGCGGACGTCGATGAAGTCGCGCTGGGCGCCGAGGCCGCCGAGCCGGAGCTCACCGTCGCCGGACTGCATGGCGCGGCGCATGGCCTCGGCGAGGCGGCCCAGCGGGGAGCCCGCGGGGGTGCCGGGCCCGGCGGGCGAGAAGACGCGCAGGACGACGGCGTCCAGGCCGGAGCCGAGGACGAGTTCGGTCGCGGCGAGTTTGCTGACGCCGTAGGGGCCGCCGGGGCGGGGCACGGCGTCCTCCGCGGTGGAGGAGCCGGACTGGCTGGGGCCGTACTCCGCACTGCAGCCGACCTGCACCAGGCGGGCGCCGCAGCCGCTGCGGCGCAGGGCCTCGCAGACGGTGGCGACGGCGACGGTGTTGTGCCGGGTGAGTTCGCGGGCGCCGCCCCGGGTGGCGCCGGCGCAGTTGACGACGACGCCGGGATGGACCGCGTCGAGGAAGCGGGTGAGGGCTCCGGGGCTGCCGGTGGCGAGGTCGAAGCGGACGTCGGCGTCGTCGCCGCGGCCGAGGGCGGTGAGCTGGACAGCCGGGTCGGCGAGCAGACGGTCGGCGACGAAGCGGCCGATATAGCCGTTGGCTCCGATCAGCAGGACTCTCATCGGGCTGCTCCCGGTGCCGAGGCGTCGGGTCGGGAGGTGGTCATCTGGGGGCTCCTTCGGAGGGTGATGCGGACGTGTGGGGGGCTGTCCGGGGGCACGCGGTCACCGCGGCTGCCCCATCGATGCGTGGGCGGAGGCTCTGGTCAGGCGGCGGGTCGCGTGCACCAGGAGGATCAGCGCGCCGATGCCGCAGGCCGTCGTCGGAACGACGGCCGGACCGCAGGCGGCGACCAGGGCCTCCACGGGGACGGCGAGGAAGCCGCAGCCGGGGAGGCGACCGGCGAAGAGCGTGGCCAGGGCCGCCGCCTCGACGGAGGCCGCGGCGGTGAGGACGAGCGTGGGGGCGTGTGTGTGGCCGTGCACGGCGAGCAGGCGAGCCAGCAGGAACAGGGCGCCCAGGGTGAGTGCCTGTGGGTGGGCGGTGGGCTCCGCGAGGACCGCACCGGTCAGCGCGACCAGGACGGTCAGGGCGCACATGAACAGGGCGACCGCGCCGAGCAGCAGGGGGCGTACGGAGGCGGAGAAGTCGGCCAGGCCGCGGCTGGCCGTCAGTTTGCGGCGGGCGCCCACGGCGAAGAGGTGAGCGCTGCCGGCCGCGGGCGCGCAGGCCAGGGCGAGGGCCAGTACGGGGGCGACGGTGACGGGCCACGGGCCCTCGGCGGTGCCGTCGGGCAAGCCGTCCGGACCGCCGGTGAGAGCGGCGCGGAGCAGTCCGTCGCCGAGAAGGGCGTAGCCGACGAGCCAGCAGGTCCAGGTGCCGGTGGTACGCGTCGCGGCCCTCAGCGGCCCTCGGCGCAGTGCCGCGCGCAGGGCGAGAGTGACCACGAGGGCGCCGACGACGGCCGCGATCAGGCGCGGTCGGCCGTCGGTGAGGCGCAGGCCGGCCACGGTGGCGGCGCACAGCGCGCCGGGCAGCAGCGCGAGGACGATCCAGACGATGCGTACCCGGGGGGCGGGCGGGTCCGTGGGGCGCGGGGGCGGGTCGCCGTCGCGCGGAACGCGGGCGTACATCTCCTCCGCGAGGGAGAAGACGTCCCGGTGGCGGAAGCGTGCGGCGGTCCGGTCGGTGACGCCGTGCGCCTCCAGGCCTGCCGCGATCTCCAGCGGGTCCACGGCACGCTCGCACAGGTCACGGTGACGGTGCATCAGGGCCTTCACCGGATCCGCGGCGGCGCGGCGCGCGGCGGACGGCGACTCCTTGCCGGCGGCTACCGCTCCGCCTCCGGCGACCGCTCCCCCACCGGCGACCTCTCCGTCGCGGGCGACTGCGCTGCTCCCGGCGACCCCTCTGCTGGCAACCGCGCTGCTCCCGGCGACCGCAGTGCCCTCGACGACGCCTCCGTCGCGAGCAACCGCACTGCCTCCGGCTACCGCACTGCCCTCGACGACGCCTCCGTCGCGAGCAACCGCACTGCCTCCGGCTACCGCACTGCCCTCGACGACGCCTCCGTCGCGGGCGACCGCACTGCCCTCGACGACGCCTCCGTCGCGGGCGAACGCGCTGCTCTCGGCGCCTGCACTGCCCTCGGCAACCGTTCCACCGCGGGCAAACGCACTCCCCTCAGCAACCGTCCCGCCACGACCAAACGCACCGCCCTCAGCGACCGCTCCGCCGCGAGCGACCGCACTGCCCCCGGCGACCCCTCCACCGCGGGCAACCGCACTGTCCCTGGCAACCCCTCCACCGCGAGCAACCGCACTGTCCCTGGCGACCGCACCGCCCTCAACGACCCCTCCACCGCGGACAACCGCACTATCCCCGGCGACCCCTCCGCCACGAGCGACCGCGCTGCCCTCGCCGGGCGCTGTGCCGCCGGCGCCTTCGCGCGAACGCCCGCCCGTACCCGGAGAACCGCGCTCGCCCGAGCGCCGGTCCTCGTCCGCCCATGCCCACCTGTCGGCGCGCGCTTCCGCGTCAGGTGCGTCGGGAACGTCAGGCGTCCCGTCGGTCAGGGACGCCCGCGAGTGGGAGTCCCAGGCGCCCGGGCTGCCCGGGGTGCCGGGGCGGTCGAGTTCGCCGAGGCCGCTCATCGGGCCCCCTCGGTCGCGGAGGCCGGGGACGTGGCCCGGACGGGGGCGTTCGTGGCCCAGCCGGGGCCGCCCCAGGCCACGACACGGGCCGTGGAGTCGGTCCAGCGGCCGGGCATGTGGGCCTCGGCGGGTACGGCGAACGGCAGAGGTTCGCCGGTGTCGTCGAGGACGACGCGGCGGACCGGGGTACGCGAGAGGATCTCCAGGTAAATGCTGTGAAATGCCGCGACGTTCTGCTCGACGGTGAACAGTTCCAGTGCGCGGGCGCGCGCGGCGGCACCCAGTCGCTCACGGCGCTCGGGGTCGCGCAACAGGACGACGCACGCCTCGGCGAGCGCCCGCGGATTGCGCGGCGGCACGACGAGTCCGGTGCCGCCGATCGCCTCGACCACCGCGCCGACGTCCGTGGACACCGTCGCGCGACCACAGAACATGGCCTCGACCAGCCCGGACGGGAACCCCTCGACGACGCTGGAGAGGACCACCAGGGCGCCCGCGCCGTACGCGTCGGCGCGGGACGGCAGTTCCGGCCCACCGGTCTCCTCGAAGGACACCGGGTTGCGTCCGACGGCGTGCGGGCCGTCGGCCTCGTCGGGGAAGAGCTGCGCGGCCAGGCCCCGGCAGTGGGCGAGGTAGGCCGCGCCCTCGGGGCCGGTGGCGGCGCCGACGATCCTGAGGCGCGCTCCGGGCTCAGCCCTGCGGATCTCCGCGAAGGCGTGCAGCAGCGAGACCAGGTCCTTGGTGGGCTCGACGCGGCCGACCCAGACGAGGGTGTGCGGGTCGGCGCCCTCCGGCGACTCCCCCGTCTCGGCGAAGGGAGTCGCGTCCATGCCCGGGTGGACCGTGCGGAGCTTGGCGCGGTCGGCCCCGCAGCGCTCCTGCCAGCGACGGGCATGCGTGTTGCCGGGCGTGATCACGGCCGCACGCCGGTAGGTCTCGGCGGCCAGCCGGCCGTGGAAGGCGGCCAGCAGGGACCGTATCGCGGGCGGGGCGTCGGGTTCGGTGAGGTAGTGCGTCCGCAGGCGCACGCCGTATTCGGTCACCAGCAGGGGCACGTCGCAGAAGTGCCGGGCGAGCAGGCCCGGAAGGGCCGCCGTGCCGCCGGAGGCCGCGTGGCACAGGTCCACCGCGCCGAGGCCGTCGTCCTCGTACCAGTCGAGCGAAAGGGGGCGCAGGGCGCGTTCGATGCGGGCGGCGACGGCGAGCAGATCGGGGACGCGCGCCTCGCGTGCGGAACGGTGGGCGCCGGGCGCGCGACAGGCGCGTTCCAGGGCGCGTACGGCGGTCTCCGAACGGAGGGCGGAGGGCAGCCCGCCCTCGTCGCGGGCGAGTTCGGCGAGGCCGTACAGCGCGTTGGCGAAACGGTCCGCCTCAAGGGCCGACTCCCCCTCCGATGCCGCCTCCGACGCCCTCTCCGAGTACGCGGAGTGCGCGGAGTACGCGGAGGAGCCAACGGGGGCGGTCGTGCACAGGGCCGCGGCCAGTTCGCCGTAGCACTCCGCGAAGCGCCGACGCGCGCGCCGTCCGTGGACCACCCCGTCGTCCTCGACGTCCCACAGCGACGCGGTGCGCACCCGGCTGACCTGCGGCGGCAGCGGAACCCACCCCTCGGCCTCCTGGCGCTCGCTGCGGCTGAGCGCGTAGACGTCAAACTCGTGCTGCTCGAGCCCGCGCACGAGCCGATCGCACCAGAGCCCCGCCTCACCGCTCACATACGGATAGCCACCCTCCGTAAGCAGTCCGATGCGCACGCGCGCACCCCCGATCTCCCGTTTGGGGAGCCGTCGTTGGTCCGGCGGCTCGCAGCGGGACGAACGTATGCGGACAAGGCGGTGGGGGGGGGGGGAGGGGGGTGGGGGGGCCTCCCTTTCCTGGCCCCTCTTCCCCCTCCCCCCCCCTTTCCCCCCTGGGCCCGCGTGCGTCCGGGGAGGCCCTCGGCTTCGTCCCAGCCCTCAAGGATGCACCGACCACACTTAATGAAAGCCAAAAGAAAAGCCATGCAAGGAACCTTGACCGCGACCGGCGGGGCGGGCAAGGTTCCGGAGAGCGCTCTCCCACCATCCCCGTGTCAAGGAGTCTCTCCATGCCCACTGTCGGCACACCACCGGCGGTGCCGGTGCCGCGCAGACCCGGTCGCCGCGGTCTCGTCGGCGCCCTGGTCACCGCCCTGGCCGCCGCCCTGCTCGCCGTCGTCCCCGCCACCCAAGCTCAGGCGGCGCCCGTGCTGTTGTCCCAGGGCAAGCCGGTCACCGCCTCCAGCCAGGAGCACTACGGCACCCCGGCGACCGCGGCCGTCGACGGCGACAACGGCACCCGCTGGTCCAGCGCCGCCGCCGACCCGCAGTGGATCCGCGTCGACCTCGGCGCCTCCGCGTCCCTCAGCCGGGTCGAGCTGCGCTGGGAGGCCGCCTACGCCAAGTCCTACCGCATCGAGACCTCCCAGAACGGCACGGACTGGTCGACGGCCTACTCCACCACCACCGGCGCCGGCGGCACGGAGACCGTGGACGTCTCCGGGACGGCCCGCTACGTCCGCATGCTCGGCAGCGCCCGCGCCACCGGATACGGCTACTCCCTCTGGGAGTTCAAGGTGTACGGCACCACAGGTGACGATCCCGGCCCGGTCATCCCGGGCGGCGGCGACCTCGGCCCGAACGTGCACGTCTTCGACCCGTCCACGCCCGGCATCCAGGCCAAGCTGGACCAGGTCTTCGAGGAGCAGGAGTCGGCTCAGTTCGGCTCCGGCCGGCACGCCTTCCTCTTCAAGCCGGGGACCTACGACGGCCTCAACGCCCAGATCGGCTTCTACACCCAGATCCTCGGTCTCGGCCTGCGCCCCGACGACACGACGATCAACGGTGACATCACCGTCGACGCCGGCTGGTTCAACGGCAACGCCACCCAGAACTTCTGGCGCGGCGCGGAGAACCTCGCCGTGAACCCGGTCAACGGCACCAACCGGTGGGCGGTCTCGCAGGCATCCTCCTTCCGCCGGATGCACGTCAAGGGCGGCCTCAACCTCGCGCCCAACGGCTACGGCTGGGCCAGCGGCGGCTACATCGCCGACAGCAAGATCGACGGCCAGGTCGGCAACTACTCGCAGCAGCAGTGGTACACCCGCGACAGCTCCATCGGCGGCTGGTCCAACAGCGTGTGGAACCAGACCTTCTCCGGTGTCGAGGGCGCGCCCGCCACGAGCTTCCCCGAGCCCCGCTACACCACGCTCGGCACGACGCCGATCTCCCGCGAGAAGCCCTTCCTCTACCTGGACGGCGACGAGTACAAGGTCTTCGCCCCCGCCAAGCGGACCAACGCCCGCGGCACCACCTGGGCGAACGGCAACCCGCAGGGCGAGTCGATCCCGCTGGACAGGTTCTACGTCGTCAAGCCCGGCGCCACCGCCGCCACCATCAACGCCGCCGTCGACCAGGGTCTGCACCTGCTGTTCACCCCGGGCGTCTACCACGTCGACCGGACGATCGACATCGACCGGGCCAACACCATCGTGCTCGGCCTCGGCCTCGCCACGATCATCCCGGACAACGGGGTGACCGCCATGAAGGTCGCCGACGTCGACGGCGTGCGCCTCGCCGGCTTCCTCATCGACGCCGGACCGGTCAACTCCCCGACCCTGCTGGAGATCGGCCCGCAGGGCGCGTCCACCGACCATGCGGCCAATCCGACCACCGTGCAGGACGTCTACATCCGCATCGGCGGAGCGGGCGCCGGCAAGGCCACCACCAGCATGGTGGTCAACAGCCATGACACGATCATCGACCACACCTGGGTGTGGCGGGCCGACCACGGCGAGGGCGTCGGCTGGGAGACCAACCGGGCCGACTACGGCGTCCGCGTCAACGGCGACGACGTCCTGGCCACCGGACTGTTCGTCGAACACTTCAACAAGTACGACGTCGAGTGGTACGGCGAACGCGGCCGGACGATCTTCTACCAGAACGAGAAGGCGTACGACGCCCCCAACCAGGCGGCCATCCAGAACGGCACGACGAAGGGCTACGCCGCCTACCGCGTCGACGACTCGGTGGACACCCACGAAGCCTGGGGTCTCGGCAGCTACTGCAACTACAACGTCGACCCGAACATCCGCCAGGACCGTGGCTTCAAGGCACCCGTCAAACCGGGGGTGAAGTTCCACAGCCTCCTCGTGGTCTCCCTCGGTGGCATGGGCCACTACAACCACGTCATCAACGACACCGGCGCCTCCACGGTCCCGGCCGGCACCTCGACCGTGCCGTCCACCGTCGTGTCCTTCCCCTGACCGAGCCGTCAGTCGGTCACAACTCCCCTCCGGGCCGGAGCGCGCCCCGCACCCGGCCCGGAGGGGCCATCAGGCAGTGCCCCGGCAGCCCCGCCCAGCCGGTTTCCCCAACCCGCCAGGAGCAGATGTGTTGTCCAGAGCCCCCTCGTACCGCAGACCAGCCGGCCGCGCCGGCGTCCCGCTGCTCGCCCTCGGCGCGCTGCTGGCGTCGTCGCTAGCCCTCGCGGCCCCGCCCGCCCAGGCGGCGGAAGCCCTGCTCTCCCAGGGCAGGCCCGCCACCGCGTCGTCCCAGGAAGGCGACGGATACGCCGCCTCGGCGGCCGTCGACGGCAATCTCACCGGCACCCGCTGGGCCAGCCAGTGGAGCGACCCGCAGTGGTTCCAGGTCGACCTCGGACAGCGGGCCGACCTCAGCCGCGTCGCGTTGACCTGGGAGGGCGCGTACGGCAAGAGCTACCAGATCCAGGCGTCCGACAACGGCACGGACTGGCGGACCCTGAAGACCGTGACCGGCGGTGACGGCGGCACGGACGAGGTCGCCGTCTCCGGCTCCGGCCGGTACGTCCGCATGCTGGGCACCGAGCGTTCCGGCGGCTATGGCTACTCCCTGTGGGAGTTCCAGGTGTACGGGACCACGGACGGCACACCTCCCGCCGGTGGCGGGGCCGTCGAGGTAACCGGCTCCCAGGGGAACTGGCAACTGACCGTCGGCGGCCAGCCGTACACGGTCAAGGGCCTGACCTGGGGCCCCGCCATCGCGGACGCCCCGAAGTACATGCCCGACGTGAAGTCCATGGGCGTCAACACGATCCGCACCTGGGGCACCGACGGCGGCACCGAGCCGCTGCTCGACAGCGCCGCCGCGAACGGCATCCGCGTCGTCAACGGCTTCTGGCTGCAGCCCGGCGGCGGCCCCGGCTCCGGCGGCTGCGTCAACTACGTCACGGACACCACGTACAAGAACAACATGCTCACCGAGTTCGCCAAGTGGGTGGAGGCGTACAAGAGTCACCCGGCGACCCTCATGTGGAACGTCGGCAACGAGTCGGTCCTGGGCCTGCAGAACTGCTACAGCGGCTCGGAGCTGGAGGCGCAGCGCAACGCCTACACCAGTTTCGTCAACGACGTCGCGAAGAAGATCCACAGCATCGACCCCGACCACCCCGTCACCTCCACCGACGCCTGGACCGGGGCCTGGCCGTACTACAAGCGCAACGCGCCCGACCTGGACCTTTACTCGATGAACTCCTACGGCGACATCTGCGGCGTCCAGGAGGACTGGGAGGAGGGCGGCTACACCAAGCCGTACATCATCACCGAGGGCGGTCCCGCCGGTGAGTGGGAGGTGCCCGACGACGCCAACGGCGTCCCCGACGAGCCGACCGACGTGCAGAAGGCCGAGGGCTACACCAAGGCCTGGGACTGCGTCACCGGCCACGACGGAGTCGCCCTCGGCGCCACCCTCTTCCACTACGGCGTCGAGCACGACTTCGGCGGCGTCTGGTTCAACCTCGTACCCGACGGGCTGAAGCGGCTGTCCTACTACGCCGTGAAGAAGGCGTACAGCGGTTCGACCAGCGGTGACAACACCCCGCCCGTCATCACGAACATGGCCGTCAGCCCCGCCTCGTCCGCCCCGGCGGGCGGCGAGTTCACCGTCCGCGCCGACGTGCGCGACCCCGATGGCGACCCGATCACGTACAAGGTCTTCCTCAGCGGCAACTACGCCAACGGCGACAAGCGCCTGGTGGAGGCCGAGTGGCGGTCCACCGGCAACGGCACCTTCGCCGTGACGGCCCCGGAGAAGCTCGGCGTGTGGAAGGTGTACATCCAGGCCGAGGACGGCCACGGCAACGCCGGCATCGAGACCAAGTCGGTCAAGGTCGTCGCCCCGCCGGTGACCGGCACGAACGTGGCGCTGAACAAGCCCACCACCGCGTCCTCCTTCCAGCCGTCGTACGGCGACTGCCCGTGCGAGCCCGCCAAGGCGACGGACGGCAAGAACGACACGCGCTGGGCCAGTGACTGGAGCGACCCGCAGTGGATCCGGGTCGACCTCGGCTCCCCCACGCCCATCCGCAAACTCCAACTCGTGTGGGACCCCGCCTACGCCAAGTCCTACGAGGTCCAGGTCTCGGACAACGGCACCGACTGGCGCACGGTCCACACCACGACCGCGGGCAACGGTGACATCGACACCATCGACGTCGCCGAGACCGCGCGGCACGTGCGACTGCACCTGACGGCGCGTGGCACCGGCTGGGGATACTCGCTGCACGAGTTCGGCATCTACAGCTGACGGCACACACAGCTGACGTCACAGACAGCTGACGGCGAAGGGCGCCCGAAGGCGCCCTTCGCACCATCCCCACCAGGTACCTCAGCGGGCAAGGAGGCCCCATGAGACCACGTTCGAAACTCCCCGCGCTGCTGCTCGGCACCGCGCTTATGGCCGGCGTGCTCGGCGTCGGCACCGTCGCCACGGCAGCCGGTCCCGAGAGCGCTCCGGCCGTCTCGGCCGGCGCCCACACCGGGCACACGATGGCGGTGTCCACCCAGGCGTCCGCCGACGATCCCGACGGCGACGGGTACATACCGGCCGTTCCCCCGGTCACCGGCGTGACCCCCTCCGATGCCACCCCGCCGCCCCGATACCACAAGGAGTTCCAGGCCAACTGCGCCGTCACGCACACCGCGCCGGACGACCCGATCGTGTACCCGGGCCAGCCGGGCAAGTCCCACGACCACACCTTCATGGGCAACACGACGACGAACGCCGGCAGCACGACGGCCAGCCTCTACGGCGGCGACACCACCTGTCTCGCGCCGGCCGACGCCTCCGCGTACTGGATGCCGTCCCTGTACAAGGGGGACCAGAAGATCCTCCCCGTCGGCCCGCAGGTCATCTACTACAAGGCCGGTGTCACCGACTACACCAGTGTGCGGCCCTTCCCCAAGGGGCTGCGGTTCGTCGTCGGCAACCCCATGCAGAGCGCCCAGGAGTTCCGCGGCCACAAGGGCTTCGTGGAGGGCTGGGAATGCGGTGACAGCTTCTTCAACGTCGACTTCCCGGCGAGCTGCCCGAGCCGGCCCGACGTTCAGCTCAACATCCGTATGCAGGCGCCCAGTTGCTGGGACGGCAAGTACCTCGACACCCCCGACCACACGAGCCACATGGCCTACCCGGTCGTCAAACCCGGCACCAACGACAACATGTGCCCGGCCTCCCACCCGGTCGCCCTGCCGATGATCGAGTTCAAGATGGCCTTCCCGGTCAACGGCGACATGAGCGACGTCCGCCTGGCCAGTGGACGCGGCTACTCCTTCCACTACGACTTCTTCAACGCCTGGGAGGAACGGACCCTCAAGGCACTGGTCGACCACTGCATCGTGGGCGGCCTCCAGTGCGACACACGCGGCTACGACCAGAACCATCCGGAACGTGGCGCGGTGCTGAACGCGGATCACCGGCTGCCCTGACCCGGTCGGCGTCCACGGGCCCGGCGGCACCCGCTCAGCGCGGGTGCCGCC
>NZ_JBHJRX010000024.1:69770-126256 GCF_042268605.1 Streptomyces sp. NPDC056296
ACCCCCTCCCCCTCGGCTCGTGCCCCCCAGCGACCCCCGCACACCCCCCCCGGGGGCAGCCCCCCCCCGGGCCCTTCCACGAGAGAACACGAGAGAAATGGGGGGGAATGAACGACGAGACACTCGATCGGCTCATCGACAGGCTGAGCCTGGAGCAGAAGGTGCGCCTGCTCACCGGCGCGACGACATGGCGCACCGCCGGCGAACCCGGCATCGGGCTGCGGGAGATGGTGACCTCGGACGGGCCCGCCGGGGTGCGCGGCGAGGCATGGGACGAGCGGCGCACCTCGGCCCTGCTGCCCTCCGCCTCCGCCCTGGGCGCGATGTGGGACGAGGAACTGGTCGAGCGGCTCGGCGGCCTGCTCGCCACCGAGGCCGTCCGCAAGGGCGTCGACGTGGTGCTGGCCCCCACGCTCAACCTCCACCGCAGCCCGCTGGGCGGCCGGCACTTCGAGTGCTTCTCCGAGGACCCGGAACTGACCGGCCGTACCGGGGCCGCGCTGATCCGGGGCATCCAGGCCCTCGGGGTGGCGGCCACCGCCAAGCACTACGTCGGCAACGACTCCGAGACCGACCGGCTGACCGTCGACGTCCGGGCGTCCGACCGCACGCTGCGAGAGGTGTACCTCGCGCCCTTCGAGGCGGCCGTCGAGGCCGGGGTGTGGCTGGTCATGGCGGGTTACAACGCGGTCGACGGCACCACCATGACGGCCAGCCCGCTCCTGGCCGAACCGCTCAAGGGGGAATGGGGATTCGACGGGGTCGCCGTCTCCGACTGGGCGGCCGTGCGCTCCACCGAGGAGACGGGCCGCGCCGCCCTCGACCTGGCGATGCCTGGCCCGGACAGCCCCTGGGGCGTGTCCCTGGTACGGGCGGTGAAGGACGGCCGGGTCGCCGAGGAGGCGGTCGACGAGAAGGTGCGGCGGCTGCTCCGGCTCGCCGGCCGGGTGGGTGCGCTGGAACCGCGTCGCTCACGCCGGGTACCGGTGACGGCGTCCCGCGACACCCGGGCGTTGCTGCGCCGCGCCGTCGGTGCCGGCTCGGTCCTGCTGCGCAACAGCGGCGTCCTGCCGCTCGACCCCGCCGGGCTGTCCAGCGTCGCGGTCGTCGGCGTGCACGCCGCGTCCCCGCGCGTCCAGGGCGGCGGCAGCGCGGGCGTCTTCTGCTCCGACGTGGTCACCCCGCTGGCCGGCATCCGCGCCCGGCTGCGGGGCCGGGCCCGGGTGGTGTACGAGCCCGGCCCGGCGCCGGGGGCCCCGCCCGCTCCCCTCGGCACCGACCGGTGCAGCGACCCACGCTCGGGCGCCCCCGGCGTGCTCCTCAGGGTGCTGGACGCGGCGGGGCGTGAACTGCGCGCGGAGCACCGGCTGTCGGGTCGGCAACTGGAGCCGGACCTGCCCCCGGGCGCCCACACGGTGGAGATCGCCGCCGTGCTGCGGCCCCATCGGGCGGGAGAGTGGACGTTCGGCGTCGGGGGCTTCGGACGCATGACGCTCACCGTCGACGACCACCTGCTCCTGGACGGGGAGTTCCCCGGTGACACGGACGACCCGGCCGTCGTCCACGTCAACCCGCCCGTGCACACGGCGCGGACGGTACTGACCACCAAGCGGCCCCTGCTCGTGGTGGCGCGGCGCGAACTGGTGTCCGGCCGAGGACGCGCCACCGTCGTCGCCGCCGCGCCGCCGGAACCGGACCCGACGACCGCGCTGGAGGACGCGGTGCGGGCGGCCCGCGACGCCGACGCCGCGATCGTGGTCGTCGGCACCACCGAGCACAGCGAGACCGAAGGGTACGACCGCGCCGGACTGTCGCTCGGCGGGCACCAGGACGAACTGGTCCGCGCTGTCGCCGCCGCGAATCCGCGCACGGTCGTGGTCGTCAACAGCGGCGGGCCCGTCGAGCTGCCCTGGCGCGAAGCGGCGGGCGCCGTGCTGCTCACCTGGTTTCCGGGCCAGGAGGCCGGCGCGGGGCTGGCCGACGTGCTGTTCGGCCTCACCGAGCCCGGCGGCCGGCTCCCCACCACCTGGGCGGCGACGCTGGCGGACGCACCCGTCACCCGCACCCGGCCGGTCGACGGCCGGCTCGACTACGCCGAGGGTCTGCACATCGGCCACCGGGCGTGGCTGCGAGCCGGACGCGAGCCCGCCTACTGGTTCGGCCACGGGCTCGGCTACACGACGTGGGCGTACGCGGCAGTGGAGGTCCCCACTCAGGTCGCTTCGGGTGAGCCGTTCACCGTTCGGGTGGAGGTTCACAACACCGGTGCCCGCGCCGGGCGCGAGGTCGTACAGGTCTACCTGGCCCGCCCCGGTTCGGCGGTGGAGCGCCCCGTCCGCTGGTTCGCGGGCTACGCGGCCGTGCGGGCGTCAGCGGGCCGGACCGCGAGCGCCGAGGTGGTGGTGCGCCCGCGCGCCCTGCGGCACTGGTCGGAGGCGGACCACCGCTGGACCACGGAGGCCGGGCCCTACCGGCTCATGGTGGGCAGGTCGTCGGGCGACATCCGTTGGGAGAGGACGGTCACGGTCAGCGGCTCCTGACGGGGGCCCGGGCAGCGCGTGCCCGGTGCTGTGGCGCTGGGCCGAGGCCTGTGCGGTGCCGTGAGGACCGTCCCGGGGCGCCGTCGCACCCTCGGCTGTTGCGTGGGCAGCATGCCTCTTGGCTCGCGGTGAGGGCCGCGCCGGGACCGTGGCGCATGACGCCGGTCTCGGCGTGCGCAGGTCTCGGCGTGCGCAGGTCTCGGCGTGTACAGGTCTCGGCATGCGCAGGTCTCGGCATGCACCGGTCTCGGCGTGCGCAAGTGCGGCGTGCGCAGGTCTCCGCCGAGGCAGCGCGGGGCACGGGCAGCGGCCGGTCCGGCTGTCCCTGGAGCACGCCGCCACTGAGCGACCCGCGCCGCTCACCGCATCGAGCGCTCCCGCAGGGCCGTCCGCCACGCTGGATCCGGTTCCACCGGTTCCGCTTCCTCCGGCCGACCGCCACGAGCGAAGAAGGCGGCGAGCGGCAGGATCGCGGCCCCTACGGTGACGGCGTCCGGCCCCAGGGTGCCGAGGTCGATGCGAACGTGGGCGGCCGGGTAGGTCAGGGCGTAGGCGGTGGCGTGGGATGTCACCGAGTCCAGGAAGCGCCGGCCGAGCTGCAGTCCGGCCCAGCCGCCGACCAGGATGCGTTCGGGCTGGAAGAGGTTGATCAGGTCGGAGAAGCCCGCGCCGAGGTACTCGGCGGTCTCCTCCAGAACGGCCAGCGCCGTGGCGTCGGGTTCCGGGTCGGCCCCCGACCCGTCCGGATCCGGGTACGCGGCCGCCAGCATCGCGGTGAGCGCGGTCTCCTCGTCCGCGCCCACGGGTGGCCGCCCGCCCGCCTCCGCCCAGCGCTGGAGCAGGGCCTCCGCCCCCGCGTACGCCTCCAGGCAGCCCTGCGCGCCACAGCGGCACCGGCGCCCACGCACCCGTACCGTCAGGTGCCCCCACTCCACGGCCCGGCCCGGTCGCATGTCGTCCCCGACGACGCAGGCGCCGACACCGGAGCCGAAGAGCACCACCGCCGCGCTCTGCGCACCCCGGCCCGCGCCGAACCACATCTCCGCCTGGCCCAGCGTCTTGGCACCGTTGTCGATGTAGTACGGCACGGTCTCGGGCAGGATCCGGGACGCGCGCAGCAACCGCTCCAGCGGAACGGCGTCCCAGCCGATCGTCTGGCCGTGCACGACCGCACCGTCCTCGGCGGTCCTGGCGACGATGCCCGGCACGCCGATCCCGACACCGAGCAGCCGCTCCGCCGCGATGCCGGCCTCGTCCAGGACCTCGAGGATGCCCTCGCGCAGATGCGTCATGACGACGCCGACGTCGTAGCGGTCGACGCGGCGCGGCCCCTTGGTCTCCAACGGTCTCTCGACCCGGGCCAGCTCGGTGAGGGCGAGGTCGAAGAGTTCGATCCGCACCCGGGTCTCGCCGATGTCGACGCCGATCATGTATCCGCTCCGCGCGCTGACGCGCAGCAGCGTGCGGGGACGGCCACCGGCGGAGTCGACGCTTCCGGCCTCCTCCACCAGTCCTTCGGCGACCAGCTCGGAGACCACGTTGCTGACCGAGCCGGAACTCAACCCGGTGACCGGCCCCAGCGAGAACCTGCTGAGCGGCCCGTCGAAATACAACCGTTGCAATACCGCGGTGCGGTTCTCCCGCCGCAGGTCACGCACTGTACGCCCGTTGCGCACCTTCACCCTCGCCCCCTCGTTCCGAAGTCCTCACCGCAACTTACATGTGGCCGGGCCCTTGACGCGACCTTCACTTGAGGTTTAACTCACATCCTAAATTAAGCCGTGGGGGGCTTCGGGGAACGCGGGGCGTTGCTCCAACCCCCCTCCGCGGGCGACCCCGTCACTTCCCGGAAGGCCTCTGGAGTCATGCGCAGAATCAGAGCCGCAGCCGTCGGCGCCGTCACCCTCTCGTTCGCCCTCACCGCGGCTGCCTGCGGCGGGGGATCGTCCGGCACGGAGGGTTCCAACGAGCAGCCGAAGACCCTCACCTACTGGGCCTCCAACCAGGGCGCGAACCTGGAGGTCGACAAGAAGGTCCTCCAGCCGGAACTCGACAAGTTCGAGAAGGAGACCGGCATCGAGGTGAAGCTGGAGGTCGTGCCCTGGGGAGACCTCCTCAACCGCATCCTCACCGCCACCACCTCCGGCCAGGGCCCCGACGTCCTGAACATCGGCAACACCTGGAGCGCGTCGCTGCAGTCCAGCGGCGCTCTCCTGCCCTGGGACGCGAAGAACTTCGAGGCCATCGGCGGCAAGGACCGCTTCGTGGAGTCCGCGCTCGGCTCCACCGGCGTACAGGGCCAGGACCCGGCCGCCGTACCGCTGTACTCCATGGCCTACGCGCTCTACTACAACAAGAAGATGTTCGCCGACGCCGGCATCGAGAAGCCGCCGGCGACCTGGGAGGAGCTGGCCGAGACCGGCAAGAAGCTCTCCAAGGACGGCAAGTGGGGGCTCGGCGCCGAGGGCTCCAACCTCTCCAACAACATCCACCAGGTCTTCGTCCTCGCCAAGCAGCACGGCGCGGACTTCTTCACCCCCGAGGGCAAGGCCGACTTCACCTCCGACGGCGCCGTCGCGGCGGTGAAGCAGTACGTCGATCTGATGGCCAAGGACAAGATCGTCGCGCCCGGCAACGCCGAGTACGCGCAGAACCAGTCCCTGAGCGACTTCGCCAAGGACAAGACGGCCATGGTGCTGTGGCAGACCGCGTCGGCCACCTTCAAGTCGCAGGGCATGAACGAGGACGAGTGGGGCGTCGCGCCCGCCCCCGTGCAGTCCGGCGAGCCCGGCCCGGGCAAGGCCACCAACTCCATGGTCGCCGGCATCAACATGGCCGTCTTCAAGAACACCAAGAACATCGACGGCGCCAAGAAGTTCGTGAAGTTCATGACCAGCGACGAGGAGCAGGTCATCCTCAACAAGGCCTACGGCTCCATCCCGCCGGTCAAGGCCGCCCAGCAGGACCCGGCCTTCAACACCCCCTCCCTCACCGTGCTCCGGGAGACCCTCGCGACCAGCGCCACCGCACTGCCGCAGGTCCCCGAGGAGTCGCAGTTCGAGACCGTCGTCGGCACCGCCGTCAAGGAACTCTTCGCCGACGCCGCAGCCGGCCGTGCGGTGACCACCGAGTCGGTGCGGGCCAAGCTCGAGAAGGCCCAGCAGCAGATGCCCAAGAAGTGAGCGCGGACACCGCCATGACTACCACCGCTGCCCTCAACGCAGGCGAGCGGACGGCACGGAAGAACGACCCCGGAGCGGCGCCGCGCAAGCGCCGCTCCGGGCGGCTGCGCCGCATCGGCCTGCCGTACCTGCTGCTGCTCCCCGCGATCCTCCTCGAACTACTGGTCCACCTGGTGCCGATGGTGATCGGCATCGTCGTCAGCTTCAAGGAACTGACCCAGTTCTACATCCGCGACTGGGGCACCGCGCCCTGGGCCGGCTTCGACAACTACGCGATGTCGGTCGACTTCGACGCCCCGGTGGGCGAGGCGCTGCTCAACTCGTTCCTCACCACCTGCCTGTTCACGGTCCTCTCCGTCGGCCTGTGCTGGCTCCTTGGCGTGGCCGCCGCGATCTTCATGCAGGAGTCGTTCCGCGGCCGGGGCTTCCTGCGCACGATCTTCCTCGTCCCGTACGCGCTGCCCGTCTACGCCGCCGTCATCACCTGGTCGTTCATGTTCCAGCGGGACAACGGGCTGGTGAACCACGTGCTGCACGACCAGCTCGGGCTCACCGGCAGTCCCCCGTTCTGGCTGATCGGCGACAACAGCTTCATCGCGCTGCTCGTCGTCTCGGTGTGGAAGGGCTGGCCCTTCGCCTTCCTCATCATCATGGCCGGACTGCAGAACATCCCGAGGGACGTCTACGAGGCCGCCGCCCTGGACGGCGCGGGCGTCTGGCAGCAGGTCCGCCGCATCACCCTGCCGGCGCTGCGCCCCGTCAACCAGGTCCTCGTCCTGGTGCTGTTCCTGTGGACGTTCAACGACTTCAACACGCCCTTCGTCCTGTTCGGCAAGGCGGCGCCGGAGGCCGCGGACCTCATCTCCATCCACATCTACCAGTCCTCGTTCCAGACCTGGAACTTCGGGACGGGCTCCGCGATGTCGGTGCTGTTGCTCCTGTTCCTGCTCGTGGTGACGGGCGTCTACCTCTGGCTCACCTCCCGAGGAAGGAAGGCCACCGATGCCTAGCCCCGCCGTCCGCCGGCCCCGTTCCCCGATGGCCGCTCCGCGGTCCTTCCTGTGGAGCCGTCGCGTCTTCCTGACCCTGCTCACCGTCTTCGTCCTGCTGCCGGTGTACGTGATGATCTCCAGCTCGCTGAAGCCGCTGGAGGACGTGTCGGGCAAGTTCGAGTGGTTCCCCTCGGGTCTCACCGTCCGCCCGTACTTCGACATCTGGGAGACGGTCCCGCTCGCCGACTACTTCATGAACTCGCTGATCGTGGCGGGCGCGGCGACCGTCTGCTCCGTCACCATCGCCGTGTTCGCCGCCTACGCGGTCAGCCGATACTCCTTCCGCGGCAAGCGCGTCTTCACGGTGACCGTGCTGTCGACCCAGATGTTCCCCGGCATCCTGTTCCTGCTGCCGCTGTTCCTCATCTACGTCAACATCGGCAACGCCACCGGGATCGCGCTCTTCGGCTCCCGGGGCGGCCTGATCCTCACCTACCTCACCTTCTCGCTGCCCTTCTCCATCTGGATGCTGATCGGCTACTTCGACTCCGTGCCCAGGGACCTCGACGAGGCGGCCAAGGTGGACGGCTGCGGACCGCTCGGCGCGCTCTTCCGGGTGATCGTGCCCGCCGCGATCCCCGGCATCGTCGCCGTCGCCGTCTACGCGTTCATGACCGCCTGGGGCGAAGTGCTCTTCGCCTCGGTCATGACCAACGACACGACCCGCACCCTCGCCGTCGGCCTCCAGGGCTACTCCACCCAGAACGACGTGTACTGGAACCAGGTCATGGCCGCCTCACTCGTCGTCAGCCTCCCCGTCGTCGCCGGCTTCCTGCTGCTCCAGCGCTACCTCGTCACCGGCCTCACCGCCGGCGCCGTCAAATAGCCGCCCGGGCCGTGACCCCCGCCCCACTCCCACCCGACCAACCCAGAGAGGCCCTCTGTGTCCGAATCGCCTGACCTCGCCGCCTTCCCCGCCGACTTCACCTGGGGCACGGCCACCTCCGCCTACCAGATCGAGGGCGCCGTCGCCGAGGACGGCCGGGCACCGTCGATCTGGGACACCTTCTCCCACACCCCCGGAAAGATCGACAACGACGACCACGGCGACGTGGCCTGCGACCACTACCACCGGTGGCCCGAGGACATCGCCCTGATGAAGCGGCTCGGCGCCGACGCCTACCGCCTGTCCGTCGCCTGGCCGCGTGTCGCGCCCGGCGGCGACGGGCCGGTCAACGCGGCCGGACTCGACTTCTACGACCGGCTCGTCGACGGCCTCCTCGACGCGGGGATCACCCCCAACATCACCCTCTACCACTGGGACCTGCCCCAGGCGCTCCAGGACCGCGGCGGCTGGACCGTGCGCGAGACCGCGGAACACCTCGCCGACTACGCCTCCGTGGTGGCCGGCCGCCTCGGCGACCGCGTCACCCAGTGGGCCACCCTCAACGAACCCCTGTGCTCCGGCTGGATCGGCCACCTGGAGGGCCGGATGGCCCCCGGCCTGACCGACCTGACCGCCGCCGTACGCGCCTCGTACCACCTTCTCCTCGCGCACGGCCTCGCCACTCGGGCGGTCCGCGCGGCGGCACCGGGCGCACAGGTCGGCCTCGTCACCAACCACTCCACCGTCGAGGCCGCCTCGACCCGCCCCGAGGACATCGCGGCGGCCACCCGCATGGACGGCCACACCAACCGCTGGTGGCTCGACCCGGTCTACGGCCGCGGCTTCCCCGCCGACATGCGCGAGCTGTACGGCGTGGAGCTGCCGGAGCGTCCCGGCGACCTGGACACGATCGCCGCGCCCCTGGACTGGCACGGCCTCAACTACTACTTCCCGGCGACCGTCACCGACGACCCCCAGGGCCCCGTCCCGTACGCCCGTGAGGTCCGGCTGCCCGACGTACCGCGCACCGGCATGGACTGGCAGATCGACGCCGGCGGCCTGGAGGCGCTGCTGCTGCGCCTGACCGACGAGTACGGAGTCCGCAAGCTGTACGTCACCGAGAACGGTTCCGCGTTCACGGACACCGTCTCGCCCGACGGCGCCGTCCACGACCCCGACCGGGCCCGCTACCTGGAGCAGCACGTGGGCGCCTGCGCCCGGGCGGTCCGCAAGGGCGCACCGCTGGCCGGCTATTACGCCTGGTCCCTGCTCGACAACTTCGAGTGGGCCTACGGATACGACAAGCGTTTCGGCCTCGTCCACGTCGACTACGCGACGCAGGCCCGGACCGTCAAGACGAGCGGCCTGCGGTACGCGGAGATCATCCGTGCCCACCGTGAGTCCGGCGCCTGACCGCGCCGATACCCGGTGCCCTGCCGCCGGCCCTCCCGCGCGGGCACCCGGCGGCAGGGTCGGGCGGTATCCGTCCGGCGGAAGGCTCGCCGGGTCAGGTCAGGCGGACTCTCGTACGACCAGCTCCGGTTCGAAGACGAGGGTACGGGGTTCGGTACGGGTGCCCTGGACCTGCTCGTCCAGCATCCTGGCCATGGCCGCCGCCATGTCCTCCACCGGCTGGCGCACGGTGGTCAGCGGTGGCCTGCACGTCACGGCGATACTCGAGTCGTCGAACCCGACGACGGCTACATCCTCCGGTATCCGCCTGCCCAGTTCCCGCATGACCTGACAGGCGCCCTGGGCCATCAGATCGTTGGCCGCGAACACGCCGTCCACAGCGGGGTGGTCCCGCAGCAGCGTGGCCATGGCCACCGCCCCGCTGTCCAACGTGAAGACACCTTCCGCCGCGGGAGGGCGGTCGTGCCCGGCGCGGGCCAGGGCGTCGTGGAATCCGGCGAGGCGTTCTTGGCCGGCTCTCAGATCCGGCGGAGCGCCGATCACCGCGATACGGCGGCAGCCGCGAGCCAGGAGATGTTCCCCGGCCAGGCGTCCCCCCGCGTAGTGGTCCAGATCGACGCAACTGACCGGTGTCGCCCGGGTGGGACGCGCGAACAGCACCGTGGGGACGTGGGCGGCCAGGAGCATGTCCGCCAGCGGGTCGTCCGGTTGCACGGAGACCACCAGCGCGCCGTCCGCACTGCCCTGCCGCACGTAGTCGACCACCTGCGTCCGGGCCGCCTCCGACTCGGCGAACAGCAGCACCGGTTGCATCATGCGTGCCCGGAGATACCCCACGACCCCGTTGACGACACGGCCGAAGAACGGGTCGGCGAACACGCGGCCCGCGAAGGCGTCGCCTGCGCCGGAGACGATGAGGGCCACCGTCCCGGTGCGTCGGGTGACCAACGCCCTCGCTGCGCGGTTCGGCGTGTAACCCGTGCGTTCGATCGCGCCGCGGACCAGGTCCTGGATGCTGGGATCGACGTTGCGCACGCCGTTCACGACCCGCGACACGGTGGCGCGGGAGACCCCCGCCTCCCGCGCGACATCCTCCAGCGTCGGGGCCTGCCTGTTCATAGGGGGAACTCTAACGCCGGGCACTCGCACGGCCACGGAGCGGCAGGCCCCGCTACGGCGTGCGCCCGACGCCGACCGAACGACCCGGCGCGGGACCGCCTGTCCGGACCCGAGGAAAGCACGACAGGGCCCTGTGCGACTCTCCCAGCCTTGACCGGTGCACCCCGCCGGGTGAGCGCCTGCGCTACACCGCCACCGGCTGGCCGCCGCTTCCACGGAAAGATCGTAATCAACCTCTAGCGCAAGACGACGGCCGGCCCCTGGGGCCCATTGGGCCGCTCCGAACCGCCCCGTTCATTTCAGCGACGCCGACTGGGCCGAGTACCAGCAGTGTCACCACGCCGCTGGGGGGCGCGGGCTGCCGTGCGACGTAGAGTCCGGCCTCGGTGTGGGTCGACATGCTCGGGAAGGAACTGGCCGTGGCCTGACAGCCGGGCCGGGCACCGGCGCGGAGGAGCTGCGCCGCTTCGCCGCAGGCGCTCTGCCGACGTACGCGGTGCCGGCGCACGTCTTCGTGCTGGACGAGCTGCCCAGGACCCGCAACGGAAAGGTCCGCAAGGAACGTCTGCCCTCGCTCCGGGACGTCGTCCCTTCGGACGGCGCTGCCCGGGTAGGGGTCGAGGCAGGGCTCGTCCGGGCCGTCTCGCAGGTTCTGGGCGAACCTACGGTCGACCGTAGCCGTTCGCTGCTGGAACTTGGCGCGACCTCGCTCCACATACTGCGTGTCTGCTTCGCCCTGGCCGAGGAGACGGGCGCCGACTTCGACGTCAATCTCCTCTTCCTCGGTGACTCCCTGGTACAGATCGCCCGGGACATCAGCGCCGCGACCACAGACCGCGACGCACAAGCCGGTACATGACGACAAGGAGGACGGCGTGACCGCCATCGACTGGAAGCGGGAACTGAAGCCGGCGCTGGAGAAGTGGGACCCGTATCCGGAGGCCGCGGTGCTGGTGGGCAGCCACGCCCGGGGGGAGGCCACCGCCTGGTCGGACATCGACGTGGTGTGCGTCGGCCAGGGCCCCGGCTACGTCTTCGAACTCACCGAACGCGGTCCGATGTCCTGGAGTTTCGCCACCTTCGACGAGCACCGCGCCAACATGATGAACCCCCACTCCTGCGGACAGGTGGTGCCCGCCTGGCGTGACGCCCACGTGCTGCACGACCCGCAGGGGCGTGCCGGAGAACTCGTGGCCTTCGCGAAGGCGTGGGACTGGGACCTCCTCGACCCCGCGCCGGAGGTGTGGGCGGCCCGGACGGTCTACGGCTATGCCGAGGAGGTGATGAAGCTGCACCGCGCCATCGCACTGGAGGACTGGGTGAACGCCCGCGTACAGGCGTCCATCCTGGCCGTGCACCTGGCTCCCGTCGTAGCCGGCGGCACCCGGACGTTCTTCACCTCCGAGAACCATCTGTGGCACCTGCTCGCGGAGCGACTCGGCGTCGAATGGGGCAAGCTCCAGGAGGCAGCACTGGCTACGGAGGGCGAGGCGCCCGCGGTGAGTTCAGCCGCCGCCATCGAGCTGTTCCGTCGTGCCTGCGCCCTCTTCGAGGCGAGCATGACGCCCGACCAGCGGACCGTCGTCCGGTACGCGCTCGAAGCGGGCGGACGGGGGCGGTCCTGAGCCGACTCTGCATCGTCAGGGTGCTGCCGGGCTCCAGCAACGGCAGTACCAGGCGCTGGCCGGGGACGTCCTGGAGGACGGCCAGAATGGCCTCGGTGCCGCGGGCCGGTCAGCCGCGGTACCTCGATGCGGCGCCCCTCAGCACCGCACCGTCAAACCATCCTGAACCACGCGTCCTGGACGGCACTCGTTTCGACCACCACTGGGAACCCTGAACCGCTCTTCCACGAGTCGGCATGGTGGCCAAGCGCATAGCCGACCCTCGAACTATGTTGCCCCACCACATGTGCTCCTGACCTGCGGATTCCTACGGTATGGCGACACGCAACCGTCCCCGCAGATCCCCAGGAAGTGGTGCCGATGTCGTCGCCCGCAACCGCTCCACCAGCACAGAACAAACTCAAGCGCATCGTCGCCGCGTCCCTCATCGGCACCACCATCGAGTGGTACGACTTCTTCCTCTACGGCTCCGCCGCCGCTCTCGTCTTCAACAAGCTGTTCTTCCCGGACTCCGACCCGCTGGTCGGCACGCTGCTGTCGTTCCTGACTTACGCCGTCGGGTTCGCCGCGCGTCCGCTGGGGGCGCTGGTGTTCGGGCACTACGGTGACCGGCTCGGGCGCAAGAAGCTGCTGGTGCTGAGCCTGTTGATGATGGGCGGGGCGACCTTCGCGATCGGGCTGCTGCCCACGCACGCGACCATCGGTACGGCCGCTCCCGTACTGCTGACCGTGCTGCGACTCGTCCAGGGCTTCGCGCTCGGCGGTGAGTGGGGCGGGGCCGTGCTGCTGGTGTCGGAGCACGGGGACGCGCGGCGGCGCGGGTTCTGGGCGTCGTGGCCGCAGACCGGGGCGCCGGCGGGGCAGTTGCTGGCGACCGGCGTGCTGTCGCTGCTGACGGCGGTGCTGTCGGACTCCGCGTTCAACAGCTGGGGCTGGCGGATACCGTTCCTGCTCTCCGGAGTGCTGGTCATGGTCGGTTTGTGGATTCGTCTGTCTGTCGACGAATCCCCCGTCTTCAAGCAGGCGTTGGCGCAGGCCGAGACGCGCAGGGCGAAGGCCGAGCCGCTTCCGATCGTCGCCGTGCTGCGGCACCACTGGCGTGACGTGCTGATCGCGATGGGCGCGCGGATGGCGGAGAACATCAGCTACTACGTCATCACGGCCTTCATCCTCGTCTACGCCACCACCGCCGCCGACGTCTCCAAGCAGAGCGCGCTCAACACGGTACTGATCGCCTCGGCCGTGCACTTCGCGGTCATCCCGGCCTGGGGGGCGCTGTCGGACCGGATCGGCAGGCGTCCGGTGTATCTGCTGGGCGCGGCCGGTGTCGGGCTGTGGATGTTCCCGTTCTTCATGCTGATCGATACCGGTGACTTCGGCAGCCTGCTCCTCGCGGTGACCGTGGGCCTGGTGATGCACGGCGCGATGTACGCGCCCCAGGCGGCGTTCTTCTCCGAGATGTTCGCGACCCGGATGCGCTACTCGGGTGCGTCCATCGGCGCACAGTTCGCCTCCGTCGCGGCCGGCGCCCCCGCGCCGCTGATCGCCACCGCACTGCTGGACAAGTACGACAGCTCCACCCCGATCTCCCTCTACGTCATCGCCGCGGTCTTCCTGACGCTGATCGCGGTGGGTGTGGCGAAGGAGACCCGCCACCGGGACCTCAACGAGGTCATGTCCTCCCCGAAGGACACGGACAGGGACGGGGACATGAAGGAGGCGGAGGGGAGTGCCTCCGGAGCGCCGGGAACGCGCGCCCTCTGACCTGCCCTGCCACCGGCCCCCGTACGCCCGTGCGTACGGGGGTCAGTGCTGTGCCGGGGTCGACAACCGGTGCAGTCTCAGAGCCAGCTGTATCTCCAGTGCGCGGTCGGGGCTCTGCCAGTCGTCGCCCAGGAGGCGGCCGACGCGTTCGAGGCGCTGGGCGACCGTGTTCACGTGGACGTGCAGGGCGTCCTTCGTGCGGGCGGGGCTCATGCCGCAGGCGAAGTACGCGTCGAGCGTGCGCAGGAGTTCGGTGCCGCGCCGCTCGTCGTAGGCGACGACCTGGCCGATGGTGCGCTCGACGAAGCCGGAGACGTTCTGGTCCCCGGCCAGCAGCAGTCCCAGGAATCCGAAGTCCTCGGCGGCCGCGCCGTCCCCGGAGCGGCCGAGCAGGCGCAGGGCGTCGAGGCAGCGCCGGGCCTCGATGTAGGCGGCGGCCACGGCGTCGGGGTGGGCGGCGAGATCCTCCACGGGGGCGGAGGCGCCGACGGTGACGGCCTCGTGGACGGCCGTGCCCAGCTGGCGGGCGGTGCGGCGGGCCAGGTCGGTGGCACCGTCCCCCGCGGTCAGGGGCAACAGCAGTACGGTGCCGCCGTCACGGGCGGCGGCCAGGCCGTGCCGGGTCGCCGCGAGGTGGGAGGCGGCGGCCCACAGGCGTCTGCGCGCGTCCGCCTCCTGATCGGCGTCGGACGCGGTGGCGTCGAGACGGGCGGCGAGTACGACCTGGGTGGCGTCCAGGTCGGCGCGCAGCCGTCGGGCACGGTCGCCCAGCAGGCGCGGGTCGCGGTCGCGGGCGTCGAGCAGGTCGTCCAGCAGCTCGCCGCGTACGCGCTGTTCGGCCTCGGCGGCGGAGCGCCGGGCGAGCAGGAGGAGGGAGGTGACCATCGAGGCGCGCTCCAGGGTGAGCTGGTCGACGGGGTCGAGCCCGGGGTGGCCGCGCAGGACGAGGGCGCCGAGCAGCTCGTCGCCGGCGGCGACGGCGGCGATCCAGTCGTCCTCGTGCCGCACCGCGTGCCCCTCGGCGCGGGATGTCTCCAGGGCGCGCGGCGGTGCCGCGCCGGCCTCCGTGAACTCGACGGTGCCGGCCAGGAGCTGGGAGACGGCGGCGGCCACGTCGTGGACACCACCGCCGCGCAGGACGAGCTCGGCGAGCCGGTCGTGGACGTCGGAGGCGCGCTCGATGACGCCGCTGCGGTCCCGGATGATCTCGTTGGCCCGCTCCAGGCCGGCGAGGGCCGAACGGGTCTCGGCGAGCAGGTTCGCGGTGTCGATGGCGGCTGCCGCGAGAGCGGCGAAGGAGCCGAGCAGGGCGATCTGCTCGCGTTCGAAGACGCGGGCGCGCCGGTCCGCGGCGAAGAGCACGCCGATGACGTGGTGGCCGAGCATGAGGGGCACACCGAGGATGGCGACCAGGCCCTCGTCGCGTACGCCCGCGTCGATGGTGCGGGTGTGCTGGAAGCGGGCGTCCTTGAAGTAGTCGTCGGTGACGTAGGGGCGGGCGGTCTGGGCGACGAGGCCGCCGAGCCCCTCCCCCATGCCGAGCCGCAGCTGCTGGAAGCGGGCCGCGACCGAGCCCTCGGTGACGCGCATGTAGGTGTCGCCGCGGGCCGTGTCGTTGAGGCTGAGGTAGGCCACGTCGGTGCCGAGCAGCGAGCGGGCCCGTTGCACGATGGCGCGCAGGACCGCGTCCAGGTCACGCAGACCGGCGAGGTCGTGGGCCGTCTCGAACAGTGCGGACAGCTCGGCCTCGCGCCTGCGCCGGCCCTCCAGTTCGGAGCGCACGCGCAGGGCGAGGTTCTTCGCCTGTTCGAGCGCGGTGATCCGCTCGGCCGGTCCTCCCTCGGCGCGGGCGAGCAGCACCGGCTGCTCGTAGGCGTCGGCGGACGCGCCCCGGGCCAGCAGCTCCAGGAACGGCGTCTCGACGGCGGCGGCCGGGTCCACGGCATCGCCGGCGTCGTCGGCGTCGCCGACCGGCGCTCCGGCATCGTGGGCGAAGCGGTCGGCGGACTGCACGTGATCGCGGGACATGCTCACAGGATTCCCCATCGCACGGTCGTCCCGGCAGCCCTGTGGAAAACCCCGGCCGCCGAGGGCACCACCCGGCTCGGTGAGCGGGCCGCCACCCTGGTCAGTGCGCGGTCCAGCCGCCGTCCAGGACGAGTGAGGTGCCGGTGACGAAGGACGCCTGCGGGCCGCACAGGTAGGCCACGGCGTCGGCGACCTCCTCCGGTTCGATGAGCCGGCGCACGGCGCTGTCCCGCAGCAGTACGTCGGTCAGCACCTGCTCCTCGGGGATGCCGTGGGCCCGGGCCTGGTCGGTGATCTGCTTCTCGACGAGCGGGGTACGCACGTAGGAAGGGTTCACGCAGTTGGAGGTGACTCCGTGGGCGGCGCCTTCGAGGGCGGCGGTCTTGGACAGTCCCTCCAGCCCGTGCTTGGCGGAGACGTAGGCCGCCTTGTAGGGCGAGGCACGCAGGCCGTGGACGGAGGAGATGTTGACGATGCGGCCCCAGCCCTGCCCGTACATGTGAGGCAGGGCGCCGCGGATGAGGCGGAAGGGGGCCTCCAGCATCACGGTGAGCACGGTGTGGAAGACGTCCGGCGGGAACTCCTCGATGGGCCGCACCAACTGCAGCCCGGCGTTGTTGACAAGGACGTCGGTGCCGGCGGCGACGAGCTCGGCGGCGTCCAGGTCGGTCAGGTCCAGGACGTGGGGTTCGACGCTGCCCGCGAGGCCCCCGCAGCTCTCGGCGAGCGCGTCAAGCCCGGCGGAGTCCCGGTCGACCGCTCTGACCTTGGCCCCGGCGGCGGCCAGCCGCTGTGCACAGGCACGGCCGATACCGCCGGCGGCGCCGGTGACGAGGGCGGTGCGGCCGCCGAGGTCGAGCGGGGAGGCGTGGGGGGCCGGGAGGACACTGGGCGAGGTCATATCCCCGACCCTAGGCAGCCTCCACCGCACCCCCCATGTGGGCACGCCCCATACTTCAGATGGAACCAGTGGGGTCGAACCATGTGGGGGCGTCGGACAGCGCCTGCTTGACCCGGTCCTGCCCGAAGTCCCTGAGGTCCGGCAGGGCGTCCACCGCGAACCAGCCCACGTCCAGCGACTCGTCGTCGTTGACCCGGGCCTCGCCGCCGACGGCCCGGCAGCGGAAGGTGATGTCCATGTACTGGCAGACGTCACCGTTGTCGTACTTGACCGGGTTCAGCGCCTGCACGAGGACCACCCGTTCGACGACGCACCGTACGGCCGTCTCCTCCTCGACCTCGCGCACGGCGCAGGCGGCGGGCTGCTCCCCCGGTTCCGGGATGCCGCCGATCAGTGACCAGCGCCGGTTGTCGGCACGCCGGTTCAGCAGCACTCTCCCCTCGTCGTCGAAGACGACGGCGGTGACTCCGGGGAGCCACAGCAGCTGGTGACCGGCCGAGGCGCGCAGGTCGCGGATGAAGTCGGGAGTAGCCATGCGCACGACCCTAACGGGCCGGTCGGGCCACTAAGGCGAGGCCGCGGGGTGTGCGGCGGGCGTACGGCTACACGCCACGGGCGCGTCGCCCGCGCACACCGGCACCGACGGCCCAGCCGATCCCGCCGGCCGCGACCAGCACCAGGGCGATCTCGGGCACCACGCCCAGTCGGGTGGCGGGCGTCTCGGAGGAACGCAGGGGCACCTCCTGGACCAGGGAGTCCGCCACGAACATGCCGGTCCGCTGGGTGATCCTCCCGTCCGGCATGATGATCGCACTGACACCGCTGGTCACCGGCACGGTGACGGTCCGGCTGTGCTCGACCGCGCGGATGCGGGACATGGCGAGCTGCTGGTAGGTCATCTCACTGCGGTCGAACGTCGCGTTGTTGCTGGGTACGGAGATCATCTGGGCGCCGTCGATGACCTCTGAGCGCACCGCCCAGTCGAAGGCGGCCTCGTAGCAGGTGACGAGCCCGACCTTGGTGCCGGCCATGGTGAACACGCCCGGTTCGGTGCCCCGGCTGAAGTCCTGGCTGACCATGGAGGTCCACTCGTCGTTGATCGCCCCGATGAGCGAGCGCAGTGGGAGGTACTCGCCGAAGGGCTGGATCTGCCGCTTGTCGTAGGTGTCGACCGGGCCCTTGTCGGGGTCCCACAGGATCTGTTCGTTGAGCAGCTTGCCGTCGCGTTCCACGACGGCGCCGACCGAGATGGGCGCGCCGATCGCCTTGGCGGCCCGGTCGATGACCGCGCGGGCGTCGGGGTTGGCGAACGGGTCGATGTCCGAGGAGTTCTCCGGCCAGAGCACGAAGTCGGGCCGGTCGACCTTGCCTGCCTTGATCTCGGCGGCCAGGCGCCGCGTCTCGCGCGCGTGGTAGTCGAGTACGGCCCGCCGCTGGGCGTTGAAGTCGAGGCCCGCGCGCGGCACGTTGCCCTGGATCACGGCGACGGTCGCGGTGCCGTCCTCCGCCTTGTCGCTGACCAGTGGCCGGGCGGCCACGGCGCCCACGACGGGTACGGCCACGCTGAGGAGGGCCACCGCCGCCGCGCTCCGCCGTACCTCCCGGGTGCGGCGCGCCAGGGCGGCCAGGCGCACGGCCTCGTAGAGGCCGAAGCCGCACAGGACGACGGCGAACCCGAGCACCGGTGTGCCGCCGACCGCGGCGAGCGGCAGGAACACGCCGTCCGCCTGCCCGAACGCGATCTTGCCCCAGGGGAAGCCCTCGAAGGGCACACGCGCGCGGGCGGCCTCTCCCGCGATCCACAGCGCCGCCGCCCACACGGGCCAGGCCGGCAGTTTCGACACGGCGGCGACGCCCGCGCCGACCAACGCGACGAAGAGCGCCTCGATCGCGACCAGGGCGAGCCAGGGGCCGGGGCCGACCTCCACGCCGGTCCACACCAGCAGCGGCAGCAGGAAGCCGAGGCCGAAGAGGTAGCCGAGGCCGAGACCGGCCTTCCAGCCGCGGCCGCGCAGCACCCAGCCGAGGACGGCGAAGGCGGGCGGGGCCAGCCACCACAGGGTGCGCGGCGGGAAGCTGACGTAGAGCAGCACTCCGGAGAGCGCGGCGGCGGCGGCCGGGAGGAGGCGCAGGAGCCGCGCGGCGACGCGCGAGGCGCGCGTGGCCTGCGACTGCGTCCGGTCCGACTCGCCGACGGAGGTTGCGGTGGCTGTCACCCCCCGGAGTGTACGGCGGGTGACCGCGCCGCCGACAGCACGGTCGGAGGTCGCCGCGCGGCCCTGGCGGCCGGTGCCGCATCGTTTCGGCACATCCGGGTGCCGAGCGGTCCACAATCCACCGACCAGCCGTTACGGTGTGCCGGAGCCTCAGTCGTCGGCCCGACCCGGCCGGGTGGCCGGGGCCCGTCAGGTCGGGGGCGACGCGGGCGGGGGACGCGTGGGTTCGAGGGGGACGACGGCTGCGGCCGGTCCGGACGCGGACGGCGGCAGACGCAGCGGTGCGGACACGGCGGGTGTGGTGATCCTCGGGGCCTGCGCCTCCTGGTCGCTGATCACGGCCGCCGCGGGGGGAGGGCGCCCGGAGGGCGTGCTGCTCGCGGTGCTGGCCGTGGCCGCCGGTTACGCCGCGGGACGGATCTGCGGGGCGCTCCTACCGGTCGCCGCCCCTTGCGGCGCGGCGCTGGCCGGGGTCGCCCTGACGGTGGCCGTCCCGCACCTCGCGCCCGGGCCACGGATCACCGCGCCGCTCGGAGACGCCGGTGCGACCGCCGCCCTGCTCGCGTTGTCGGCCGGCGCCGCGTGCTGCGGGGCCTGGGCGAGTCCGGTGCCGGCCGTGCGGGTCGCGCTGCGGCTGCTGGCCGCCGGGATCGCCGTGACCGCGGCCGTCCTGGGCTCGGCCGTCGGCTGCGCCGTCTGTGCGGTGGTGCTGCTGTGCTCGCTCGCCGCGGGCCGCGTGCGCCGCCGTGGTGCCGGGATCGCGGGGCTGGGTCTGGCCGCGGGCCTGGTGACCGGCCTGACCTGGGCGGTCCTCGGAAGCTTTGTGCCGGTCGGCCTGGCCGCCTCCCTGGAGGGGCAGCTGACCGCTCATCGTGTGCGGCTGTGGGGCGACGCGCTGGACCTGCTGCGCGGAGACCTCGCGCTCGGTGTGGACCCGGGTCGTTTCGGGTCGCTGAGTCCGACCGCGGCACAGTCCTCGGTGACCGACGGCAGACCCCACTCGGCGGTGTGGCAGCAGGCGGCCGAACAGGGCGTCGTAGGTGTGGTCCTGCTGGGCGCGGCCTTCGGCTGGATGCTGTACGCGCTGTGGCGCTCGTCGCGGCCCACGCCGGTCGTTCTCACCGCGGGCGTGGCCCTCACCGGGCTCGCGGCGATCGCGGCCGTCGGCAACGCGCTCAGTTTCACCGCGGTGTCGGTGGGCGCGGGGCTCCTCGCGGGACTGGCCACGGCCCGCCCCGTCGCCGACGACGCGCCGGCGCGCGCGAGCGGCGTACGACCGCGGGGCGACCGGATGCCCCGGTGAGGGCTGGGCGCTTCGGTGCTGGTGGGGGTGCGGCCGGGCCCGGTACCGCACGCGGTTCGGTGGCGCACCGCGCCCTCAGTGCGCCGGGCCGGGAGCCTTCGGGCGCAGTCGGTCCTTGATGACCTGGACGGCCGCTTCGGCGTCGTCCACGGTGATCGTGAAGGTGTGGCCGTCCCACAGGCGCAGGACCACGCCCTCCCCGCGCCGTACGACGACCGCGGTGCCCTTCTCCGGCCGCCAGCGGTAGCCCCAGCCGCCCCAGTGGCGCGGGGTGACGCACGGGGCGAACTCGGCGCCCGCGACGTGCGAGAGGGGGATGCGGCGACGGGGCACGCCGATGTGGCCGCAGCGCACTTCGAGGCATTCCTCGTCGACTCTCAGGGCGACGTGCACGAACGCCAGCGTGCCGAAGAGGACCAGCAGTCCCGCCGCGATGCAGCCGACGACCGCCATGGCCAGCGGGGCGACGCCGGACTCCCAGGCCGATTCGACGGCCAGCGCGATGCCGAGCGCCATGCAGGCGGCGCCGATGAGCGCCAGGAGCCACTGGACCCGGTTGGTGGCACGTCCGGTCCAGACGTCCGGCTGGGGGGTGGTCTCGCCGTGGCGATGCCTCATGGACAAGAGGTTACTCACGTTTCGCTGCGCGGGTACCTCGTCGCACGGTGTGACTGGGCCGACCGGGCGTGCCCGCCGGTCAGCGCGCGGGTGTGACCGCTCGCAGGAGCCGGCCCTCGTCGTAGGCCAGCGCGGGCGCGGGCAGCGTGCCCTCGCGTCCGCTCAGCAGCACGGTGAGGGTGCCCTCGGCCGGGGCCCCTGGGTCGGGGCGGGCGCCGATCCGGCGCAGCGCCTGGGCGGCGACCGCACCGGCGGAGCCGTGCAGGACGAGGCGCGGGGCGCCGGGGCGCTGAACGGCGGCGCGGATGCGTTCGGCGACCAGTTCGTAATGGGTGCAGCCCAGGACGACGGTCGTTACCGCGTCGGGCGTCAGGGCGGCCGCGGCGGCGACCGCAGCGGCGATCGCGCTCTCGTCCGCGTACTCGACGGCGTCGGCGAGCCCCGGGCACGGCACCTCGGTGACCGTCGCGTCGCCGGCGAACTCCTCGATGAGACCGCGCTGGTAGGGGCTGCCGGTGGTGGCGGGCGTCGCCCAGATCGCCACGGGACCGCCACCGGCCGCGGCGGGCTTGATCGCCGGGACGGTGCCGATGACCGGCAGCGTGGGCTCCAGCCGGGCGCGCAGCGTGGGCAGCGCGTGCACGCTGGCGGTGTTGCAGCCGACGATCAGGGCGTCCGGATTGTGCGCGGCGGCGGCCTCGGCGACGGCGAGGGCCCGCCCGGTCAGGTCCTCGGTGGTGCGCGGGCCCCAGGGCATGCCGTCGGGGTCCAGGGAGAGGATGAGATCGGCGTCCGGTCGCAGGCGCCGTACCGCGGCGGTGGCCGCCAGCAGACCGATTCCGGAGTCCATGAGCGCGATCTTCACCCGGCCACCATAGACGATGCGCCGCTGCGGGCCCGTGTCGTGGGGCAGACTGCGCACGTGAGCGCCGATGCGTGGACCTCCCCCGTGACCGTCGTGTCCGCCCTGTCCCTGGCCGCCTGGCTGTGGCTGCTGCTCGCCCGGGGCTTCTTCTGGCGTACGGACGTCAGACTGCCTGCCCTGGAGGAACCCGGCGCCTGGCCCTCCGTGTGCGTCGTCGTCCCGGCGCGCGACGAGGCGGCGGTCCTGCCGGCGAGCCTGCCGTCGCTGCTGGCCCAGGACTATCCGGGGCGGGCGGAGGTCTTCCTGATCGACGACGGCAGCACGGACGGCACGGGTGAGCTGGCGTGCGAGCTGGCCCGGCGGCATGAGGGCCTGCCCCTCACCGTGGCCTCGCCCGGGGAGCCGCCCGCCGGCTGGACGGGCAAGCTGTGGGCGGTGCGGCACGGCGTCGACCTGGCACGCGCGCGTGAGCCCGAGTACCTGCTGCTGACGGACGCCGACATCGCCCACGCGCCGGACAGTCTGCGCCGGCTGGTGGCCGCTGCCCGCACGGGCGGTTTCGACGTCGTCTCGCAGATGGCCCGGTTGCGGGTGGAGAGCGTGTGGGAGCGGCTCGTGGTGCCGGCCTTCGTCTACTTCTTCGCGCAGCTGTACCCGTTCCGGTGGATCGGCGGAAAGGGGGGAACGGCGGCGGCCGCGGGCGGCTGCGTGCTGCTGCGCGCCGAGACCGCCGAGCGGGCGCGGATCCCGGACGCCATCCGGCACGCCGTCATCGACGACGTGGCCCTCGCCCGGGCGGTCAAGGGCGGCGGCGGCCGCGTCTGGCTGGGTCTGGCCGACCGGGTGGACAGTGTGCGTCCGTATCCGCGGTTGCACGACTTGTGGCGCATGGTCTCGCGCAGCGCGTACGCGCAACTGCGGCACAACCCGCTCGTGCTCGCCGGAACGGTCGCCGGCCTGGCGCTGGTGTATCTGGTGCCGCCGGCGTCGCTGGTCGTGGGTGCGGCGACGGGGAGTTCGGCGGCGGCCGTACTCGGCGTCGCCGCCTGGTTGGTGATGACGGGGACGTACGTGCCGATGCTGCGCTACTACCGGCAGCCGCTGTGGCTCGCTCCGCTGCTGCCGTTCACCGCGTTCCTGTACCTCCTGATGACGGTCGACTCGGCGGTGCAGCACTACAGGGGGCGCGGTGCGGCCTGGAAGGGCCGCACCTACACCCGTCCGGACGCCGTGCCCGAGAAGGGCTGAGCGCCCCGGCCGGCAGGGGGTTCACTTCCGGCCGGGGGTCCAGTTCATGCCCCACCCGTAGGCGTAGTCGACCGTTCGCTGCGGGCTCACGCCGCGTTCGGGCACCAGGTAGCGGGCCTCGCGCTGGACGACCAGGTCGCTGCCGGTGTTGGTGATCAGCGCGAGGGCGCACACCGTCGAGGGCACCGTGCACTCGTCGAGCGAGAAGTCGATCGGGGCGCCGTACTGCGGCTGGAGGGTGACCGTGGCGTGCAGGTCGGCGAAGGAGCGGGCCCCCTCGTAGATGGTGACGAAGACGAGGACGCGCCGGAAATAGTGCTTGTGGTCCAGGTTGACGGTGAGGTTCTCGCCGCTCGTCACGGCGCCGGTGCGGTCGTCGCCGTCGAGGTGGATGAACGGCGGTTGGTGCAGGGATCCGAAGGCGTTGCCGAGGGCCTGGACGACTCCCTTGCTGCCGTCGGTGAGTTCGTACAGACAGCACAGGTCGAGGTCGAGGTCGTCGTGCATGGCGACCGGGCGGCCGAGCTTGCGGGCCCAGCCCGAGAACTGCTTGCGCACCTGCCAGTTGAGGTTGACGCGCATGGCGCCCGAGGTGCCGCCCTGCTTGGTCAGCGAGACGGAGGGTGCCGCCTTGGTGAGCGTGACCTTGGTCAGGCGGACCGGCTCCGCGGCGGGCGCCGACGGGGGCGGGGCGGCGGCCGGCCGCGTCGTGGGAGGGGTCGGCCGCGTCGTGGGAGGGGCCGAGGGTGCCGGCGGCGGCACGGTGACCGCGGGGGCGGGCGGCGCCGGCGGGGCGGCCGGGGCCGCCTGCTGCGGCTCGTCCACCGAGATGCCGTAGTCCGTGGCCAGGCCTTCGAGCCCGCTGTCGTAGCCCTGGCCGACGGCACGGAACTTCCAGGCGCCCTGGCGGCGGTAGAACTCGCCGAGCACGAAGGCCGTCTCCACGGTCGCGCCCGGGTTGTCGAAACGTGCCGCCACCGTGTTCTGCGCGGCGTCGCGGACCTCGATGTACAGACCGGGGACCTGCCCGAACGAACCACCGTCCGAGGAGGCCGCGAGGATCACGGTCTCGATCGCGGGCTCCACGCGCGCGAGGTCGACCAGCAGGCTGTCGGTCACCCGGCCGCCGGCGTCCCGCTTGCCCTCGTGGCGGACCGCGCCGGAGGAGTGCGCCGACTGGTTGTAGAAGACGAAGTCCGCGTCGGAGCGCACCTTCCCACCCACCAGGAGCAGGGCAGAGGCGTCCGCGTCGGGCACGCCGGGACCCGAACGCCAGCCCAGTTCGACCCGCAGCGCCGTCGTCGGCACCGGGGTGTTCGATCCTTTCGACATTGGCATGTCCGCCCCCATCACGTGTCACCGAACCGGGCTGCGTCCCGGCGGTTCGCCAAGTTTTACGCGCCCAACCTATTCCCCCCGTCACCCGCCCCTGACGAGGAGTGCGGCAAGACGTCCGGACAACCGCCGGTAACCCGCCCGGAACTCGGCCTTTACCGCAAGATCGCGTTTCGCGACGCCCCATTTTGCCAAGTTCGCTCGCATTGGGGATCCCAGGTCACTGCGGACACGGAAAACAACCCTCTTATCGGTCTCCCCAACCAGCACATCGTGGGCTTAACTTATGTGCCATGACCTCCCCCCGCTCCACTTATGGCGGCGGCTATTACTCCGCCTCCTTCCCGGACACCCCGATCTACGACTCGCTCGTGGCCGAGCGGGGCACCCCGCAGATCGCCCCGATCCGGGTCCCCGCCGCGTACGACGCGCCGGGCAGCCACCTGCCCGCGCTCCCGTCGGCTCTGCCCGCCCTCCCGGCGGGCCCGTCCCAGCCCTCCTACGGCTACCCGCAGCAGGTGCCACAGCCCGCCCCGCTGCAGCAGGCCCCCGCCGCGTACATCCCGCACCAGGCGACCGCGCCGCGCGGGTACCCCGGTCCCCATCAGCCGCAGCAGCACCGCCCGGCCGCGCCCGGCCCCGCGGGATACGAGGCGATGCGCCCCGCGGCCCCCCGGCCGGCCCCGGCGCCGTATCAGGACCCGTACAACCAGCAGCAGTACCGCGGCTACTGAGCCGTCCGCGGCGTTGTCGGTGCCGCCTGGCACGATGACCTCATGGGAAACGCGCGGCTGCAGTCGATCCACGTCCATCCGGTCAAGGCGCTCCGGAGCCTGGCGCTCCGGGAGGCCGTCGTGGAGCCCTGGGGGCTGACCGGAGACCGCCGCTGGATGCTGATCGACGACGGGGGAAAGGTCGTCACACAACGCCGGCAGCCGCGCCTCGCCCTGGCCGCCGCCGAGTTTCTGCCCGGCGGCGGCGTCCGGCTGTCCGCGCCCGGCCGGGAGCCGCTCACGGTGCCGGTCCCTCGCGCGGTGGGCACGGTCGTGGTGCAGATCTTCCGCGACAAGGTCGATGCGCTCCCCGCGGAGGGGGACGCCGTGCACGCCTGGTGCAGCGCCTTCCTCGGTACGGACGTGCGACTGGTGTACCTGGACGATCCCGCCACGCGCCGGCCCGTGGACCCGCGGTACGCGCTCCCGGGCGAGACCGTCTCCTTCGCCGACGGCTTTCCGCTGCTGCTCACCGCCACGGCCTCCCTGGACGCCCTCAACTCCCTGATCGCCGAGGGCGAGCACGCAGACGAGGGCCCGCTGCCCATGAACCGCTTCCGGCCGAACGTGGTCGTCTCCGGCACCGACGCGTGGGCCGAGGACGGCTGGTCGCGCGTCGCCGTCGGCGAGGTCGACTTCCGGGTCGCCAAGCCGTGCGGGCGGTGCGTGGTGGCGACGACCGACCAGGGCACCGCCGAGCGGGGCAGGGAGCCCCTGCACAGCCTCGGGCGGCACCGCCGCCTCGACGGCGGGCTGGTCTTCGGACAGAACCTGATCCCGGTCGGCCGCGGCACGATCCGGGTCGGCGACCCGGTGCGGATCGTCGAGTGAGATGCCGATACCTCCGGGGGCGGGTTCCGGACAGGGGCGAATACCCCGGGAACCGGGTCCGCGGCCCGCGCGTTGGGCTTTGTGAGACGTTCATGAGAAACAGACGTTCATGAGAAACCCGGCCGCGAGCCCCGTCGAAAGGCGATGACGCGCTCTCCCGGACCGGCCCGCGCATGGACGGCTCGACCGGGGGCGGTACGGAGCGGGAAGGGGGTGCGGATGGTGCGGGCGATCAGCGGGCTGTGGCGCTGGCGGCACAATCCGCTGTGCCGCGCGACCGACCTCGCCGAGGCGTGGGTGGCGCTGGCGGGGCTGCTGTTGATCCTGTCCGTGGCACCCCTGGTCGGCGCGCGCGTGGGCGGCGCGGCGCAGGACGCCATGCAGCGGTCGGTGCGCGACCAGCACGAGTCCCGGCACCGGGTGACGGCCACCGTGGTCCGCGCTCTGAAGCGTCCGCCGGTGACCGTCGACCCCGACGGCGCGCCCGCCGGGGGACTGCGCAGCCGTGTCCTCGCCGACTGGACCGCGCCGGACGGATCGAGACACGAGGGCGCCGTCGTGGCGAGCATCGCCGACCCGGGCCCCGGCGACCGCTTCGCCATATGGACGGACGGACAGGGCCGGACGGTGGCCCGTCCACTGGACTCCGCGACCGCGACGACGCACGCCGTGCTCGCCGGGTTCGGCGCCGCCGTCGTGGCCGCGGCCCTGGTCGAGGCCGGCCGACGGATCGTCGTGTGGCGCATGGTCCGCCGCAGGTACGCCCGCTGGGAGCGGGAGTGGGACCGGGCGGGCCCGGACTGGGGCAGGACCGGCGCGGGCAGTTGACGGGCTTCCGCCTCCGGTCAACTCACCACCTGTGCGCACGCTACGGTGGACCGGCCGAACCCAATCGGCGACGACCCGCGTACGACGAGGTGGGGGCACAGCAACGCCATGGCACAGGGCACGGTCCAGGTGACGCACACCGGCACCTCGCGGTGGCGGCGCCGCACAGGTGAGTACGCATCGCTCGCCGCCGCCCTGGAGGCCGCGGCCGACGGTGACGTCCTCACCGTCGCCCCCGGGACCTACCGGGAGAACCTCGTCGTCCAGCGGGCGGTGACCCTGCGCGGGCCCGAGGGAGCCCAGGGTTCGGTACGGATCGCGCCGGTCGACGGCGTACCGCTGACCGTGCGCGCCTCGGCGGTGATCCAGGATCTGCACGTGGAGGGCCAGGACGCGGCGGCGCCCGCGGTGCTCGTGGAGGACGGGACGTCGGAGCTGCTGGATCTGCGGGTGGTCACGCGTTCCGCGTCCGGGATAGAGGTGCGCGGCAACGCGCGGCCGACGGTGCGGCGTTGCACCGTCGACAATCCGGCGGGTGTCGGCATCGCCGTTCTCGACGGTGGGGGCGGCGTGTTCGAGGAGTGCGAGGTCGTCTCGGCCGGTCAGGCGGGCGTCGCGGTGCGCTCCGGCGCACACCCCCGGCTGGAGCGCTGCCGGGTCCACCACGCCGCGGGTTCCGGCCTGACGGCCACGGGCGAGGGGTCCTCGCTGGAGGCCGTGGGCTGCGAGGTCTACGAGGTGCGGGGCAGCGGCGTGCAGGTCACCGGCCGGGCCACCGCGCACCTGACCGACTGCGACGTGCACCGCACCACCGGTGACGGCGTCACGCTCGACACGGACGCGGTGCTCACGCTCGCCGACTGCCGTATCCACGACATCCCGGAGAACGCGGTCGACCTGCGCTCCCGTTCCGTCCTCACCCTGACCCGCACGACCGTGCGGCAGTTCGGCCGCAACGGCCTGTCGGTGTGGGACCCGGGCACGCGGGTGGACGCCAACCAGTGCGAGATCTTCGACAGTACCGGCGACTATCCGGCGGTCTGGGTCAGTGACGGCGCCACCGCGGTGCTCGACTCCTGCCGGGTGCACGACGTGCCGGACGCGCTGTTCGTCCTGGACCGCGGTTCGCGCGCGGACGTCGTCGACAGCGACCTGTCCCAGGTGCGCAACACAGCGGTCTCGGTGAGCGACGGCGCCACCGCGCAGCTCGACGACTGCCGCATCCGGGACGCGGCCACGGGCGCCTGGTTCCGCGACCACGGCAGCGGCGGCACCCTGAACAACTGCACCCTGGACGGCAACCGCACCGGCGTGATCGTCACCAAGGGCGCCGACCCCACCATCGAGCGCTGCACGGTCGACTCCCCCTCGGAGGCCGGCGTCTACGTGTCGGCCGGCGGCCGCGGCAGCTTCCTGAACTGCCGGGTGACCGGCAGCGCCGGCTACGGCTTCCATGTGATCGACGGCTGCCGTACGACGCTGCGGAAGTGCCGTACGGAGCGGTGCGCGCGCGGCGGGTACGAGTTCGCGGACGGTGGCCCGGACACGGCATACGACTCCGGTCCACTCGTCGAGGACTGCACCAGCGACGAGAGCGGCGGTCTGGCGCCGCCCCCCGCGCCGGAGCCCGTCGTGCAGACGGTGAGCCGGTCCCCCGGCCTGCTGGGCTCGATCCCCGGGCAGCGCAGCACCGAGCAGGAGCCCCTGATCGCGGGCGCCGCGCCCGAGGAGCCGGCGCGCACCTCCAAGGACGTCCTCGGCGAACTGGACGCGCTGGTGGGCCTGGACAGCGTCAAGCGCGAGGTCCGGGCCCTGACCGACATGATCGAGGTGGGCCGGCGCCGGCAGCAGGCGGGCCTGAAGGCCGCGTCGGTCAAACGCCACCTGGTCTTCACCGGCTCCCCCGGCACCGGCAAGACGACGGTCGCCCGGCTGTACGGCGAGATCCTCGCCTCCCTCGGCGTACTGGACAAGGGGCACCTGGTCGAGGTGTCCCGGGTCGACCTGGTCGGCGAGCACATCGGCTCCACGGCGATCCGCACCCAGGAGGCGTTCCAGCGGGCGCACGGCGGCGTGCTGTTCATCGACGAGGCGTACGCGCTCTCTCCCGAGGACGCGGGCCGCGACTTCGGCAAGGAGGCCATCGACACGCTGGTGAAGCTGATGGAGGACCAGCGGGACTCGGTCGTGGTGATCGTCGCGGGCTACACGGCGGAGATGGAGCGTTTCCTGTCCGTCAACCCGGGTGTGGCGTCCCGCTTCTCGCGGACCATCACCTTCGGCGACTACGGCGCCGAGGAGCTGCTGCGGATCGTGGAGCAGCAGGCCGACGAGCACGAGTACCGGCTGGCGCCGGGCGCGGCCGAGGCGCTGACGAAGTACTTCACGGCGATCCCGAAGGGCCCGGCCTTCGGCAACGGCCGTACCGCGCGGCAGACCTTCGAGGCGATGGTGGAGCGGCACGCGAGCCGGGTCGCCCAGGTCTCCGACCCCAGCACGGACGACCTGACCCTGCTGTACGCCGAGGACCTGCCGGAACTGCCGTAGACGGACCCACCGGAGCCGCGGCGGAAACTCCGGTGGGTACGGTCCGTACCTCTCAGCAGTCTTCGGGTCCGCCGTCCGCGGCCGGGACGGGTGCCGTCCGGCCGGTGTGGCGCGGTGCCGGTACCTCCGGGCGCAGCCGGGCCAGCAGCCGCTGCCGCTCCTCGGCGAAGGCCGGGTCGGCCTGGTAGTCGGAGTGGCCGAGGAGCGGCGCGGGCAGCGGGTGGAGTTCGGTGCGGCCGTAGGTGAGCGGGTCCTTGAGGGGTGCGCGGTCGACCGCGGGGCCCGAGTCGCCGGGCAGCCGCATCGGGCCGCCGATGGGGTCGGTGCGCCGGTAGAGGTTGCGCCAGCAGTCGACCTCCTCGTGCAGCGAGGAGAGCTCGGCCGGTCCGAAGTGGGCCGGGAACCAGCGGCCGTACAGCCGCTCCAGCGGGGAGCCGTAGGTGAGCAGGGCGACCCGTTTGCGGGCCGACGGCTCCAGCTGCCAGGCCGCCGCCGCGGCGAGGACGCTGCCCTGCGAGTGCCCGGAGATGACCAGCCGCCCGCCGGTGGCCCGGGTCCAGGTCGCCATGCGCCAGGTCAGGTCGGGCACCGCGCGCTCGGCGTAGCAGGGCGGTGCGAAGGGGTGGGCGGCGCGCGGCCAGAAGGTGCCGACGTCCCACAGGATGCCGATCGTGCGCCGCGCGGAGGCGTCCTTGTAGGCGCGCCTGCCCCAGGTGACGAACAGTATGAAGCCGAGGCCGATGAGCCAGGAACCCAGCGCCTGCGCGGTCTGCGCGGCGCCGTGCACGACGGCGTACGTCCCGCGCGTGGCGTCGCCGGGCACCTGGTCGGTGGTCAGGGCTCCCACCAGGGCTCCGGCGCCCAGCAGCAGGGTGGCGGCGGAGGTGATGGCGACGAGGAGGGGGGCCCGATCGGTGAGGGTGGCCAGGGCGCGGGTGAGCGCGATGCGCCGGGTGCGTCCCGGGTCCCCGGCCTCCCCGGGGTGATCGCCCTCCACGGCCTCCCGTTCGGCGCGGGCGAGGCGCCAGGTGCGCCGGGCGAGCGCGGCGCAGAGCAGCAGGACGACGACGAGCAGCGGCGGGATGACGGACGCCTGCCAGGTCAGCAGGACGGGCGGGCCGTCGATCGAGGTGCCGGTACCGTCCAGCCAGTCCGACACCCGCTGGGAGACACCGCCGGACATGACGCCGCCCAGCGCGCAGGCCAGCATGGCGACGGCGGGGCCGCCGAGGCCCCGGATCGCGGCACGGGCGTCGGGGAGGCCGCGGTGGAGGCTGTGGGCGACCACGGCGAGGACGATGACCAGCAGACCCTGGACCAGGGCGATGCCGCCGAAGGTCATGTCCCCCGGCAGCCGACCGCCCGACGCCCACTCCGGGCGGGTCCAGCCGCCGTACAGCAGGGCGAGGACGAACAGGACGAGGGCGGCGAGCGGCAGGCGTCGTACGAGGTGCTCGTCGAGTGTCCGGTCGAGGCGGTTCTCGCTGCGGCCCCGGCGGCAGACCACCGCGACCACGGCGACCGCCCCGGCGGCCAGCACGGCCTCCAGGGCCCAGCCCAGCGCGTCGAGCAGGGCCGGTCCGCCCGGCCGGCGGTCGAAGCGGGCCGCCGGTGCGCCGACCGCCGCGGCGACCGTCAGCAGCGCGGCGGCGGTGTGCGCGGCACGCAGCCGGGCCACCAGACGGCGTCCGTACCAGAACCCGGGCCGGCCGAGGGCGGTGCGGGCGGCGTCCTCCTCGGGGTCGGCCTCCCGGTCCATCGGCTGCTGGGACTCGTACGCCCGCCAGGTGCGCAGCGACAGGTACCACAGCAGGCCGGTGAGCGCGGCGGGCACGGCGGCCGCGAGGGCGAGCCTGCGGCCGGGCGTGCTCCACCAGCCGCCGTCCGACATCACCGGCGACAGAAAGCCCAGCCAGGAGTGCCGTTCGGCGCACGCGCGCGTACCCGCGCACTGCCAGGCGACGAGGTCGAGGGCGACCTCGCAGGCCGCGGCGACCAGCAGCACCGTCAGGGTCAGTCCGACGAGCCGCACCAGCAGTCCGTACAGGCGGACCGTCCGGGTCCGGCCGTGCGCGGTGGGCCGCATCCAGTGGGCGAGGTTGACCACCATGAACGGCAGGAGCAGCAGCCACAGGGCGCGGGTGCCGTTGCCGGAGGTGAGGTTGCACCAGACGTAGGCCTCGGGCACCGGCCGGCCCCGGTAGTCCTCGGGGCGGGACTCGGCGTCGGCGTCCTCGGTGCGCCGGAAGACGGCCGCGATGTGGTCGCCGGTGATCCGCACGGTCCGCGGGTCGTCCAGCATCTCGGCGGGTGTCGTGCCGCCCACTCCGTGGACCAGGAGTTCCAGGGCGGTGCCGGTTCTCCCGCCCGTCTCCTCTGTTCTGTTCGTTCCGCCTGTTCCGCCTGTTCCGCCTGTTCCGCCTGTCTCGTCTGTTCGGGCTGTTCCGGCTGTTACGTCGTTCGGTCCGGGGGCGTCCTGTCCGCCCGTCCCGGCCCGATCCTGCGCCTGTTCCACTGTCCGCACTCCCCCGTGACGCGCCGTCGGCTCTGTCCGTGCGGGCACAAGGATCTCCGCTGAGCGGGCGGCGTGCACCCCTCGGCACGGAATCTCCCCGAACCGTGCGACAGGTGACACCGGGACGGGGCGGAAGTGACATGTGCGCGGCGGACAGGCGGTGGCGCGGCCCGTGTCGGGGCGTGCGAGGATGGGATGTCCACGCACCGGAGCGGGAGAACTCCTCGTCGTAGCGGGTGCGCCGGGCATGTCGGGCGGTTTCGCGGCGAAAGGACCGAAGCGTACGTGAGTGAGAATCCGAACCTCCTCGCGGAGCAGCGGCGCGCCCTGATCCTCGACGAGGTGCGCCGCCGGGGCGGAGTCCGGGTCAACGAGCTGACCCGCAAGCTCGGCGTGTCGGACATGACGGTCCGCCGCGACCTCGACGCCCTGTCCCGGCAGGGCGTGCTGGAGAAGGTGCACGGCGGCGCGGTCCCGGTGGTCGAGGCGAGCACCCACGAGCCGGGGTTCGAGGCGAAGTCGGGTCTGGAGCCGACCGCCAAGGAGGACATCGCACGGGCCGCGGCGGACCTGGTCGCGCCGGGAGCCGCGATCGCCCTGTCGGGCGGTACGACCACGTACGCGCTGGCGCACCGGCTGCTGGACGTGCCGGACCTGACGGTGGTCACCAACTCCGTGCGGGTGGCGGACGTGTTCCACGTGGCGCAGCGCACCTCGGGGGCGCGGCAGGGTGCGGCCACGGTGGTGCTGACGGGCGGGGTGCGTACTCCCTCCGACTCGTTGGTGGGCCCGGTCGCCGACCAGGCGATCGCGACGCTCCACTTCGACGTGCTGTTCCTCGGCGTGCACGGGATATCGGCCGAGGCCGGCCTGTCGACGCCGAACCTCGCGGAGGCCGAGACCAACCGGCGGCTGGTGCAGTCGGCGCGGCGTGTCGTGGTGGTCGCCGACCACACCAAGTGGGGTGTGGTGGGCTTGAGTTCGTTCGCGGCACTGGAGCAGGTGGACACCCTGGTGACCGACGCCGGCCTGCCGGCGGACGCCCGCGCGGAGATCTCGGAGCACCTGGGGCTGGTCGTGGCGGGCGAGCCGGAGACGGCAGACTGATCCCGGCGGACGCCGGCGCGCACCCCTGGCCCCGCTGACACCCGGCGTACCTCCGGCTATCGTGGCGCCTCCTGGCCGATCGTCCGCATTCGCGGCTTCGCTCAAGGGGGTTGCGACCATGGCTCGCCGTCTGCGTCCGGTGGGTCTCGACTTCGTCGAGACGGCTCCGGTACGCCTGGTCTTCGCGCGGGAGATCTCCGCCGCCCCGGACGCGGTCTTCCGCGCGCTGGCCGAGGACGTACCGGGCTGGACCGCCTGGTTCTCGGCGGTGACGTTCGCCCGGCCCATCGGTGAGGGCGCTGGTCGCGAGATCCGGCTCAGGGGCGGTACACGCTTCGTGGAGACGGTGCTGGCGGCCGAGCGGCCCGAGGTGTACGCCTATCGCGTCGACGTCACCAACGCGCCCGGCGCCCGGGCCATGGTCGAGGAGTGGCGGCTGGCGCCGGCCGGGACCGGCACGCGCGTGCGGTGGACGTTCGCCGCGGACGGCACGGCGCCGTTCCGGTTCGTGCTGAACCGCGCGCGTCCGGGTCTGGGGCGGGCCTTCCGGGACGCGGTCACCTCGCTGGACCGGCGGCTCACCCGCCCGTAGCGCGCGGCCGAACCGCCCGCCGCGTGCGGCCGAACCGCCCACCGCGCGCGGCCGAACCGCCCACCGCGCGCGGCCTGCGCCTCGTCGCCCCGGGTCAGCCGGGCCAGGTGCCCGTGTGCAGCAGGGACTCGATCGCCGCCGTGTACGGGCCAATGTCGAGGCCCTGTTCGGCGAGCCAGGCGTCCGAGTAGTACTTGTCGAGGTACCGGTCCCCCGGGTCGCACAGCAGCGTCACCACGCTGCCCCGGCGTCCCTCGGCCACCATCTCGGCGACGATCTTCAGCGCGCTCCACAGTCCGGTGCCCGTGGAGCCGCCCGCCTTGCGGCCGATGGCCTGTTCCAGGGCCCGGACGGCGGCGACGCTCGCCGCGTCCGGCACCTTCATCATGCGGTCGATCGCGCCGGGCACGAAGCTCGGCTCCATACGGGGCCGGCCGATGCCCTCGATCCGGGAGCCGCGGTCGCAGGAGACGTCCGGATCGCCGGTGGTCCAGCCCTCGAAGAAGCAGGAGTTCTCCGGGTCGGCGACGCAGACGCGGGTGTCGTGCTGCATGTAGTGGACGTAGCGCGCGAGGGTCGCCGAGGTGCCGCCGGTGCCGGCCGTGGCGACGATCCACGCCGGTTCGGGGAACCGCTCCAGCCGCAGCTGACGGAAGATCGACTCGGCGATGTTGTTGTTGCCGCGCCAGTCCGTGGCACGTTCGGCGTAGGTGAACTGGTCCATGTAGTGGCCGCCGGTCTCGGCCGCGAGGCGTGCGGACTCCTCGTACATCCGGCGGGAGTCGTCCACGAAGTGGCAGCGTCCGCCGTGGAACTCGATCAGGCGGATCTTCTCGGCGCTGGTCGTGCGCGGCATGACGGCGATGAAGGGGACGCCGATCAGCTTCGCGAAGTACGCCTCGGACACGGCCGTCGAGCCGCTGGACGCCTCGATCACCGGGCGGTCCGGCCGGATCCAGCCGTTGCACAGGCCGTAGAGGAAGAGTGAGCGGGCGAGGCGGTGTTTGAGGCTGCCGGTGGGGTGGGTGGACTCGTCCTTCAGGTACAGGTCGATGCCCCACCGCTCGGGCAGCGGGAAGAGGAGCAGGTGGGTGTCGGCCGAGCGGTTGGCGTCGGCCTGGACCTTGCGCACGGCTTCTTTCAGCCAGGCGCGGTAGGCGGTGTCGCTGTGGTCGACGTCGAGGGTGGCGCCGGTGCGGGTCTGCTGGGGGGTGCTCACGACGGGGCTCCTTAGGCTGCGCGCCGACGGCGCGTCGCGCGGCCGACGCCTCGATCATAAGCACCTTCCATACGCTTCTCACCTGCATAAACACACCTTTGGGGAGTCCAAAGGCTGCCCTGGGGCCCGGTGTCCGGCCCGATGCCCGGCCCGGTGTCCGGCCCGGTGGGGGCGCATTCGCGCGAGTGCTCCGGTCGCCACCGGAAAGGGCGGGTGCGTACTGGTGCTCGGCGCGTGGTGCGGGCAGACTGCCAGCGGGCGGGACCGGGTTCCCGCCGCGGGCGCACACTGCAGCACGACACGAGCCGGCCGGTACCGGGCCCAGCGAGGTGCACGGTCCGGCAACCGACGCGCACGAGGGGGCGACGGCATGGCGGAGCCGGAGTTCAGGGCCACGGGGGTGCGGATCGGCAAGCGGCTGCGTTCACTCACCCGGGCCGGAACGGTCCGGATCAGCGGTGGCCGAGTGGAGTTGCTCACCAGCTACGGCAGTGAGATCGACAGCGCTCCGGTGCAGGCGGTACGCGCGTCCCGGCCCTGGTTCGCCCCGGAGGGCCGGGCCCTCGCCGACCTCAACGGCGAGCGGTACCTGCTGACGCTCGGCGAGCGGGACCCCGCGCCGGGCGAGCCGGGTCCGCCCGCGGCTCGCCGCTTCATCGAGGCGGTGCGCAGGGCGGCCGGGCACCGCGGTTGAGATGTCCGTAAGTTGCGGTGCCTCACCCCTTGCGTCACGCTGGTCTCACGTCACTCTGGGTTTACCGGCGATAACGCTGCGAACCAGCCCGCCGGCCATGACAGCAGGCGGCGATGCGCCGCGTGCGCCCTGCTGGATCCGAACTCCGTGTTCTTCCGGACCTCTATGTCGGGGAGTCGCAGCCGTGATCAGTCACCCAAGCAGACACTGCACGGTGGAGCTCCAAGCCCTGCCGTCGCGGATCGGCCAGGTCCGCAGAATCGTATCTGCGCAATTGCGCTACTGGCATATGGATTCCCTGATCGACCGAGCCGCGCTCGGCGTGACGGAGTTGTTGACCAACGTCCACCTGCATGCCCGGCCCGACAAGACGTGCATCGTGGAGATAGAGCTGGTCCTGGACCGGCTCACCGTCTCCGTGCGCGACCACGATCCGCGTCTGCCCGTGGTGGACGACGCCGAGCCGCTCGCGACCTGCGGGCGCGGGCTCTCGATGGTGGCCGCGATGAGCGAGAGCTGGGGTGCCCGGCCGGACGGCGAGTCCGGCAAGGTCGTCTGGTTCACGCTCCCGACGGCCGTCACAGCCGCGCCGGTCACCGCGCCACCCGCCTCCGCGCGCCCGCCGCGACGCCTGGTCGAGGAGGTGCCGGCCGCCGCGTTCGCGGAGGTCGAGCACGCGGTCGACCTGGGCAGACCCCAACCCGCTCCCGCCCGGTCGGCCGTTGCCGGCTGACCGGGCGGTGACCCTTCGCTGCCGCGGGCCGTGCGGTCGGGTACCGGTCTCGCCGCCGGCGCGCGGTCCGGCGCCGGATCCGGTCGGCGCCGGGTTTCGGTTGGCGCCGAGTTCCGGTCGGCTCCGGGTTTCGGTCGGCTCCGGATTACGGTCGGCTCCGGTCTGCGCCGGCCGGGCCCGGCGACGCCTATCGGCCATCCTCGACCGCCAGTTGGGCCGGTCGACGGTCATCGCCGCCCGCTGGACGCGCCCGGCGCCAGGTACCGGCCGTCGCCCTCCGGCGACCTGACGCGCGGAGCCTGAGCCTGACCGGGGACCGGGGCTCCGCTTCTGTCGCCGACCCACCGACCGCCGACAGACGGGCGGCGGCGTCCGGAACGCACCCATGAGGCCATCGCCACCCGGGTACCCGCCGGGTGGGTCGGCCGCCGGGACGGCAGCGTGGGCAGCCGACGCGATCCCGCTCGGTCGCCGTCGAGTGAGCGGGTCGGCGACCGGGCGGGAGGCAGCATGTGCCCGTCCCGTTCGGTCATCGTCGAGTGCCGCGTGGGCTGCGGCGACGGGGTCGTGGGTGACCATGACGACCGTGCGGCCCGTCTGCCGCACGGTGCGGCCCAGGAGTCCCAGCACCTCGCCGCCGGAGCGGGAGTCGAGGTTGCCGGTGGGCTCGTCGGCGAAGACCACGTCCGGCCGCCCGGCGAAGGCGCGGGCCACCGCGCCCCTCCCCCAGTGCCTGAACGGCGCCTGAACGGCCTGGGGGGACCCCCAGCTGCTGTCCGCCGGAGAGTTCGGCGGGCCGGTGGTGGAGGCGGTCGCGCAGTCCGACGACGTCGATGAGGGCCTCGACCCACTCGGTGTCGCCCCCGCGGCCCGCGAGGTCGAGGGGGAGGGTGATGTTCTCGGCGACGGTCAGCGTCGGCACCAGATTGAACGCCTGGAACACGAAGCCCACGCGGTCGCGGCGCAGCAGGGTGAGGCGGCGGTCGTCGAGGGTGCTCAGGTCGGTGTCGCCGATGCGGGCGGTGCCCGAGGTGAGGGTGTCCAGTCCTGCGGCGCAGTGCATCAGGGTGGACTTGCCGGAGCCCGAGGGCCCCATGATGGCGGTGAAGCGGCCGGCCGGGAAGTCCACGCTGACCCCGTCCAGGGCGCGTACGGCGGTGTCGCCACCGCCGTACACCTTCACGGCGTCGACGACCCGGGCGGCGGCCCGGACGGTGGTCGTCGTGGTCATGCCGCACCGCCCTTGCCCGTACGACCGAACTGCTCGTCCAGCACGGACAGCCGGCGCCAGTACTCGTCCTCGTCGATCTCCCCGGAGGCGAAGCGGTGGCCGAGGACGCTGATGGGTGAGTTGTCGTCGACGGTGGTCGGGCGGCCGGGACCGCGGCGGCCGCGCCAGACGGTGCGGCGCAGCAGGGTGACGCCGCCGGCGATGACCAGCGCCCAGATCACCGGGAAGAACAGGATCCACGGGCCGGGCCCGCCGTCGCCGAAGTGTGCCAGGGTATCCATGTCGTCCAACTCCTCGGTAGCGATGTCCTTGGTGACGTCCGTGGTGTTGTCCTGACGTCGTCCTTGTTCGTGCTTCCGAGCGTCCTCCCGGGGCGGGGCCGGGTCGTCGTACGGCCAGCGGCAGTGTGCGTACCTCGCGGGGAGTACGCGCACGTTCCGCTCCTGCTTCCGGGAGCCGGCCTCGCCCATCGGGATCGCCCAGTACGTAGGCTCGGGGCCATGCTGAGACTCGGTATCCCCGTCATCGGCGTCACGGACGTGCCCCGCGCGGTGGCGTTCTGGACGGCTGCTCTGGACCTGGTCGCCTCCGAGGAGTGGAGGAGCGAGACATGGCGCACGCTCGACCACGCCGACGGCTCCGGGCGGGCCCTCGGCCTGCTGCGCAGCGAGTCACCGGCCGAGCCGCGCCCCCGGCTCCACCTCGACCTGTTCACGGACACGGCGGAGGAACAGCGGGTGGAGGTGCGGCGGCTGATCGGTCTCGGTGCGCGGACCGTCGACTGGGACCTCTACCCGCCCGACCCCGACTTCGTCGTCCTCGCCGACCCGGACGGCAACATCTTCTGCGTCGTCGACCTCAGCCACGCACCGAGCGGCGGCAACCGGCCGACGGCCTGAGGAGAGCGGACGCGTCGCTCACGCCAGCGCGCCCAGCGGGTCGTCGAGGACCGGCTGCCAGGCCAACTCCGCCGCGCCGACCAGGCTGTTGTGGTCCAGGCTGCACGGCAGGATCGGCACGCCTCCGCTCTGGCCCCACAGGCTGCGGTCGGCGACGACCGCGCGCAGGCGCTCGGGGTCGGCGTCCAGGAGTGCGCGGTGGAGTCCGCCGAGGATGATGCGGTCCGGGTTGAGGATGTTGACCAGGCCGGCGAGTCCCAGGCCTAGGCGGTCGATGAGGGTCTGGGTCGCGGTGCGGACGGCCGGGTCGGTGTAGTGGCCGCGGATCAGGTCGATGGACTGCTGGAGCAGCGACACCTCGGGTCCTGGCTCGCGGCCGGCCGCGGTGAGGAAGGCCAGCGGGTCGGTCTCCACGTCCAGACAGCCCTGGCCGCCGCAGTAGCAGGGGCGGCCCTCGGGGTTGACGGTGAGGTGGCCGACCTCCAGGGCGAGACCCGAACTGCCCATGTGCAGGCGGCCGTCGAGGACCAGGGCGCCGCCGACCCCGCGGTGGCCGGTGGCCACGCACAGCAGGTCGCGGGCTCCGCGCCCGGCGCCGTGGCGGTGCTCGGCGAGGGCGGCGAGGTTGACGTCGTTCGCGGCGAACGCGGGCCCCTCGATACCGGCGGCGCGCACCTGCTCCGCGAAGATCCGCCGCACGGGCGCGCCCGCCGGCCAGGCCAGGTGGAGCGGGTTCAGCGCCAGGCCCTCCGGTTCCGCGACGGCGGACGGTACGGCGAGTCCCGCGCCGACGCAGCGCCGCCCGGTCTCCCGGAGCAGTTCCGCGCCCGCCTCGACGACGGAGCCGAGCACCTTCGCCGGGTCGGCGTCGACGACCTCGCAGCCGGGCGCGGTGGCGACGATCCGGCCGCCGAGGCCGACCAGTGCCGCGCGGAATCCGTCGGCGTGGACCTGGGCGGCCAGGGCGACGGGCCCGTCCTCGGCGACCGCGAGGCGGTGCGAGGGACGGCCCTGCGAACCGGCCGCGGCGCCGGGCCGGGCGTCCACCCGGATCAGGCCCAGCGCCTCCAGTTCGGCGGCGACCGCGCCGGCCGTGGCCCGGGTCACGCCGAGTTCCGCGGTGAGGACGGCCCGGGTGGGGGCGCGTCCGGTGTGCACGAGCTCCAACGCGGGTCCGAGCGCACCGCGCCCCCGGTCCAGCCGCGTCCTCGAGGTGGTCCCTTCCCCCGCCGCCCGGGGGTCCGCCTTGCCGCTCATGAGGGGGAGTCTCCCATGATCCGCAGGCAGGTGCAGGAGCCTAGAGGCCGCTGACCCTCAGCGTGATGTTCAGCCGTCCGGTGAGCCCCAACTCGGGCGGCGCGGTGCCCGCGTGCACCCGGGGCACCCCGTGGTGGGCGAGCCGGGACGGCCCGCCGAAGACGAACAGGTCGCCGCTGCGCAGCTCGACGTCGGTGTACGGGCGGGTCCGGGTTTCCGGGTTCCCGAAGCGGAAGACGCAGGTGTCGCCGAGGCTCAGGGACACCACGGGCGCGTCGGACCTCTCGTCGGCGTCTCGGTGCATACCCATGCGGGCGTCGGACGCGTAGAAGTTGATCAGTGCGATGTCGTACGGCGTCTGCGCCACCGCGTCGGCGCCGAGCGCGTCGGTCACCGCCCGGCGGGCCAGGTCGCCGAGCCAGTCCGGGAAGGGCTTCACCGGCGCGCCGTCGCCGTCGACGACGGTGCGGGCGTAGGCGTACGGGTACCAGTGCCACCCGAGGCAGACCTGCCTCGCGGTCATGGTGCCGCCGCCGGGGGTGCGGACCGTGCGCAGTCCGGCCGGTGGGCGGGCCCACTCGCGGCAGGCGTGCAGCAGCTCGCGCTGCCGTCCGGTGTCCAGCCAGTCCGGCACGTGGACGGCGCCGGGCGCGGTCTCGGTACGGGCCCTGGGGAACAGCTCGGCGTCCATGTCTCCCATCCTGCCCGCCATCCCCTTCGCTCCGCTCCAGCCCGCCGTCCCCTTCACTCCGCCCGGCGCGGCCTGAGCTGCGGCTCGGCTAGCCTGGACGCACGATGAACGACCGCAGCGACCGTATGACGACGCCATGGGGCGAGCACGTGCCGGCCCGTTTCCCCGAGGACCCGCGCGACCGGCTCCGGGCCTGGGACGCCTCCGACGAGTATCTGCTCGGGTACCTCGCGGAGCAGGACGTCCCGCTGTCCGGCACGGTCGTGGTCGTCGGCGACCGCTGGGGAGCGCTCGTGACGGCGCTGGCGGCGCACCGGCCGGTGCAGATCACCGACTCGCACCTCACGCGGGAGGCGACGCGCGCCAACCTGGAGCGGGCCGGCGTCGAGCCGGGTTCCGTGCGCCTGCTGACCACGCAGGACCCGCCGCCGGACCGTGTCGACGTGCTGCTGGTGCGGGTGCCGAAGAGCCTGGCGCTGTTGGAGGACCAGTTCCTGCGGCTGGCGCCCGCGCTGCACGAGGGCACGGTCGTCGTCGGTACCGGGATGGTCAAGGAGATCCACACTTCGACGCTCAGGCTGTTCGAGCGGATCGTCGGGCCGACCCGGACCTCGTTGGCCGTGAAGAAGGCGCGGCTCGTCTTCGCCACGCCCGACCTCTCGCTGAAGCGGCCGGCCAATCCCTGGCCTCTCACCTACCGGCTCCCCGACGACGTCGGGCCGCTCTCCGGCCGGACGGTCGTCAACCACGCCGGTGTCTTCTGCGCCGACCGGCTCGACATCGGCACCCGGTTCTTCCTCCAGCACCTGCCGGACGCCGGCGGCGCCCGCCGGGTGGTGGACCTGGGCTGCGGCAACGGTGTGGTCGGTACGGCGGTGGCGCTGGCCGACCCGGGGGCCGAGGTGCTGTTCACCGACGAGTCCTTCCAGGCCGTGGCCTCGGCGGAGGCGACGTACGAGGCGAACGGGGCGGCGGCACAGGCCGAGTTCCGGGTCGGTGACGGGCTGGCCGGGGTGCCGGACGGCAGTGTCGACCTGGTGCTCAACAACCCGCCCTTCCACTCCCACCAGGCGACGACCGACGCCACCGCGTGGCGGATGTTCACCGGGGCGCGGCGCGTGCTGCGCCCCGGCGGCGAGCTGTGGGTGGTCGGCAACCGGCACCTGGGCTACCACGTCAAGCTGCGGCGGCTGTTCGGCAACAGCCACCTGGTGGCGGGCGACCGGAAGTTCGTGGTGCTGAAGGCCGTCATGAAGTAGTCCGGTGACCGTCAGGACGTAGTCCCGTGACCGTCAGGGCGCAGTCCCGTGACCGTCAGGGCGCAGTCCCGTGACCGTCAGGGCGCAGTCCTGGCGACCACCTGGATGATCGTCGCCACCGTCCGCGCCATGGCCTCCCGTCCCACCGTGAGGTAGCCGCGCGAGTCGACCGCTTCGGGGCGGGCGGCGAGGTACTCCCTGATCGCGCCGGTCATGGCGATGTTGAGCGCGGTGCCGACGTTGACCTTGGAGATGCCGCCCGCGACCGCCGCGGCGAGTTCGCCGTCCGGCACTCCGGAGGAGCCGTGCAGGACGAGCGGCACGTCCAGCGCGCCCGACAGTTCCTTGAGCAGGTCGTGGTCGAGGGCGGCGGTGCGCGTGGTCATGGCGTGGGAACTGCCGACGGCGACGGCCAGGGCGTCCACGCCGGAGTCGGCGACGAAGGCGCGCGCCTCGGCGGGGTCGGTGCGGGCTCCGGGCGCGTGGGCGTCGAGCGGCGGTGCGCCCTTCTTGCCGCCGACCTCCCCCAACTCGGCCTCGATCCACAGCCCCTGGGCGTGCGCCCAGTCGGCGGCGGCCCGGGTCGTCGCGAGGTTCTCCGCGTACGGCAGCCGGGAGGCGTCGTACATCACCGAACTGAACCCGGCGTCCCGGGCCTGGCGCAGCAGACTGTCGTTCTGGACATGGTCGAGGTGCAGGGCGACGGGCACGGCGGCGCCCTCGGCGGCGGCGACGGCCGCGCGGGCCAGCGGCAGCAGGCGGCCGTAGCGGTACTTCACGGCGTTCTCGCTGACCTGGAGGACGACGGGCATGTGCACGGACTCGGCGCCCGCGACGACCGCCTCGATGTGTTCCAGGGTGACGACGTTGAAGGCGGCGACGGCGGAGCGCGCGGCTGCGGCGCGGCCGACCAGGTCGCCGGTGGTGGCGAGGGGCACGGTCTCTCTCCCTTCCCACGCGTCGGAGCGCGGGGTCGGAGCGCGGGTGTCGGGGGTCGGTGTCGGGGTCGGTGTCGGGGCGGGCGTCAGGGGGCGAGGATCACCGAGCGGGTGAGGTGGCGGGGCCGGTCCGGGTCGAGGCCGCGGGCGGCGGCGACGGCGACGGCGAGGCGCTGGGCGCGGACCAGTTCGGCGAGCGGGTCGAGGCCCCCGGGCACCCACAGGGCGCCGGTGTCGCGGACCTGGTCGGCCAGGCCCTCGGGCGCCTCGCCGAACATCCAGGTCGCCGTGGAGGCGGTGCTGATGCTGATGGGGCCGTGTCGGTACTCCATGGCCGGGTATGCCTCGGTCCAGGACAGGGAGGCCTCACGCATCTTCAGGCCGGCCTCGTTGGCCAGTCCGACGGTCCAGCCCCGGCCCAGGAAGGTGAACTGATTGCACTCGACGAGCCCTTCGGGCAGTTCGGCCGCGAGTGCGGTGCGCGCGTCGGCGACGACCGCGTCCGTGTGCAGGCCCAGGTGGGCGCGGAGCAGGGTGAGGGCGGTCGTCGCGAACCGGGTCTGCACGACCGACCGTTCGTCGGCGAAGTCGAGTACCACCACGTCGTCCGCGGCCGTCATGACCGGTGTCTCCGGGTCGGCGGTGAGCGCGACGGTGCGGGTACGGCCCCGCAACTCCGTGAGCAGTTCCAGTACTTCGGTGGTGGTGCCGGAGCGGGTGAGGGCGACGACACGGTCGTACGCCCGGCCCCGCGGGAACTCGGAGGCGGCGAACGCGTCCGTCTCGCCCTGGCCCGCGTCCTCACGCAGCGCCGCCGCCGACTGGGCCATGAAGTACGAGGTGCCGCACCCGACGATCGCCACCCGCTCCCCGGGCGCCGGAAGTGCCGCCGTGTGCCGTGCCGCCTGCGCGGCGGCGCGTGTCCAGCACTCGGGCTGGCTGTTGAGCTCGTCCTCGACATACGTCATGCCGCACACTCCCCGATCGCTCTATTACTCCAGCGCTCTGATTGTTCCTGCAAGATATAGCGAGATTTCGAGCACAATCAAGCAATCTGAAGAAGAGTGGGGGTGCGCTAGGGTCGGCGGAAGATCGAGGAACGGAGGCGCGGATGTCGCGCGACGCCCGCTGGAAGGCGCTGCTGGAGCTGCTCGTCGAGCGCGGCCGGCTGGACGTCGAGGAGGCGGCGACCGAGCTGGAGGTCTCGGCCGCGACGATCCGCCGTGACTTCGACCGGCTCGCCGAGCAGCAGATGCTGGTGCGCACGCGCGGTGGCGCGGTCGTGCACGGGGTGTCGTACGAACTGCCGCTGCGCTACAAGACGGCCCGCCGGGCCTCGGAGAAGCAGCGCGTCGCGCAGGCGGTCGCCGCCCTGGTGGCACCCGGCGAGGCGGTCGGACTGACCGGGGGCACGACGACCACCGAGGTGGCGCGCGCCCTGGCCGTGCGCGCCGACCTGGCCTCCGGCACCCCCGCGCTGACCGTGGTCACCAACGCGCTCAACATCGCGAACGAGCTGGCCGTCCGGCCGCAGTTCAAGATCGTGGTGACCGGCGGCGTGGCCCGGGCGCAGTCGTACGAGCTGATCGGGCCGCTCGCGGACGGGGTGCTGGGTCAGGTGACCCTCGACATCGCGGTGCTGGGCGTCGTCGCCTTCGACGTCGCGCACGGCGCCGCGGCCCACGACGAGGCGGAGGCCGCGATCAACCGGCTGCTGTGCGAGCGCGCCGAGCGCGTGGTGGTGGCCGCCGACTCCAGCAAGCTGGGCAGGCGGGCGTTCGCCCGGATCTGCGCGGCCGAGTCCGTGGACACGCTGGTCACGGACGGTGCGGCCGACCCGGAGCTGGTACGGCAGTTCGAGGAGGCGGGGGTCCGGGTCGTCACGGCCTAGGACGGACCACCCCCGCCGACAATCACCCCCGCCGTCCGCGGCCGTCAGTGCCCGTGGCCGTCACCGCCCGTGCCGTCAGTGCCCGTGGCCGTCACCGTGCTCGGTCGGAGCCGCCGGAGCCGTCGGAGCGGGGTCCTGCGCCGCGGGTGCCGATCCGGCCCGCACGGTGAACGCCGCGGTGTGGACCTTGCCCTGGTGCTGGAAGTCCAGGAAGAGGCGGTAGGTGCCGCCACTGGGCGCGGTGGCCGTGAAGGAGATCTCCGGGCCGGGCTCGGTGGTGCCGTCGCCGGGTTCGCCGTTCGGGTGGACGTGGAGGTAGGCGAGGTCGCCCGAGCGCAGGGCGACCAGGTGGCCGTAGGCGCCGAGGTAGGGCTGGAGGTCGTTGACGGGCTCCCCGTCCCGGGAGACCTTCAGCTTCAGCTCACTCGCCTTGCCGGGGAGCAGGGATCCGGCGAGTTCGACCTGGTAGCCGTCGGTCCGGGCGGTGTCGTCCGGGGCCGGCAGGTTCGCGGGCTCGTAGCGGCCGGAGGCGGCGAGGTCGGCGCCGAGGGTGAGGTTCTCCGCGTTCTTCTCCGCCGGGGTGAAGTCGGCGAAGACCCGGTAGCCGCCCGCGCGAGGCAGGTCGACGGGGGTGCTCCAGGTGCCGTCGGCGGCGCGCGTGGGGTGCAGGTGGCGGTAGGTGACCAGGTCGCGTGAGGCCAGGATGAGGTGGAGTTCCTTGTCGTGCTCGCGCTGGTACGCGGTGACGGCCTCGCCGCTGCCGTCCCGGACGGTGAAGCGCAGCTCGGCGCGCTGACCGGCGGTGACGCGTGGGGTGGCGAGGTCGAGGGAGTAGCCGTTCTCGGAGATCTGCAGCCCGCCGGGCGTGGTGTTCTCATGCCCCCCGTGGCCGCCGCCCTCCTTCGGTTCCGGTGATGGACGGCTGTGCTCGTCGTGGGTCGCGGGCGCCTTCTCCGCGACGACCGGGTCCACTCCCCTGCCGACTCCGTAGGCGGTGCCGAATGTGGCGGCCAGCGCGGCGGCGAACGCGGTGATCCTCAGTCCGGTGTGCATGGCGGTCGTCTCCTCGGATTCCGGGTCTCCGGCTCGTGCGGAGGCCTCTCCATGCACTTCACAATACCCCCAGGGGGTACCTAGTCAAGACGAGTGCGGAAGTTGCCTTTGCTACCCCCCAGGGGTATACATGGAACTCGGCAGGGATACCCCCGCCCCGTATTTCCACGACATCACGCACGACATGACGACATCACGGAGGAACCCATGGCTTCGACCGTCACCACCCCCGTCACCCCGCCCGTCAGCACCACCTACGCCGTCGCGGGGATGAGCTGCGGTCACTGCAAGGCGACGCTCACCCGGGTGATCGGTGAGCTGGACGGTGTCACCGGTGTCGACGTCGAGCTCGACACGGGCCGGGTCACCGTCACCGGAACCGCCGAGCCGGACGACGCCGCGCTCGCCGAGGTCGTCGACGAGGCCGGCTACGAACTGACCGGCCGCGTCTGACCGACCCGCACTCCCCCGCCGCACCGCCGGGACCCGCTCGCCGGGTCCCGGCCGACGACCCCGCATCAGGAGCAGCCATGACCACGAGTACGACCAGCGCACCGGCCGAGGTGGAACTCGCCATCGGCGGCATGACCTGTGCCTCGTGCGCCGCCCGGATCGAGAAGAAGCTCAACCGGATGGACGGGGTCACCGCCACCGTCAACTACGCGACGGAGAAGGCGAAGGTGCACTACGCCGGTGACGTGTCCGTCCCGGAGCTGATCGCCACCGTCGAGGCGACCGGGTACACCGCCCGCGAGCCCGAGCCGGTACGCGCCGAGCCCGCGCCCGGCGCGGAGGGTGCCGGGTCCGCCGACGAACTGCGGCCCCTGCGGGAGCGGCTGGTCACCGCCGTGGTGCTGGCCGTCCCGGTCATCGCGACGGCGATGGTGCCGGCGTGGCAGTTCGAGTACTGGCAGTGGCTGTCGCTTACCCTGGCGGCGCCCGTGGTGACCTACGCAGCCTGGCCCTTCCACAAGGCGGCCTTCACCAACGCCCGGCACGGCGCTGCCACCATGGACACGCTGATCTCGGTCGGCACGTCGGCGGCGTTCCTGTGGTCGCTGTGGGCGCTGTTCTTCGGCACCGCGGGCACTCCCGGCATGACCCACCCGTTCGAGCTGACCATCGCCCGCACCGACGGCGCCGGGAACATCTACCTGGAGGCCGCCGCCGGGGTGACCGCCTTCATCCTCGCCGGGCGTTACTTCGAGGCCCGCTCCAAGCGCAAGGCCGGCGCCGCGCTGAAGGCCCTGCTGGAACTGGGCGCCAAGGACGTCACCGTACTGGACCCGGACGGCGGTGAACGGACCATTCCCACCGCCGAGTTGGCGGTCGGTGACCGCTTCCTGGTCCGCCCGGGCGAGAAGATCGCCACCGACGGCACGGTCGTGGAGGGCACCTCCGCGGTCGACGCCTCCATGCTCACCGGCGAGTCGGTGCCCGTCGAGGTCGGCGTGGGCGACCCGGTCACCGGTGCCACCCTGAACGCGGGCGGCCGTCTGGTGGTCGAGGCGACGCGGGTCGGCGCGGACACACAGCTGGCGCGGATGGCGAAGCTGGTCGAGGACGCGCAGAACGGCAAGGCCCAGGCCCAGCGGCTCGCCGACCGCATCTCCGGGGTCTTCGTCCCGGTCGTCATCGCCCTGGCGCTGGCCACCCTCGGTTTCTGGATCGGCAACGGATCCGGACTGACCGCCGCGTTCACGGCCGCCGTCGCCGTACTGATCATCGCCTGCCCCTGCGCCCTGGGCCTCGCCACCCCGACCGCGCTGATGGTCGGCACCGGGCGCGGCGCCCAGCTCGGCATCCTCATCAAGGGACCCGAGGTCCTGGAGTCCACCCGCAAGGTCGACACCATCGTCCTCGACAAGACCGGCACCGTCACCACCGGCCGCATGACCCTGCTCGCCGTCCACACCGCCGACGGCACCGACGAGACCGAAGTGCTGCGGCTGGCCGGTGCGCTGGAGCACGCGTCGGAGCACCCGATCGCCCGAGCCGTCGCGGACGGGGCCCTGGAGAAGCTGGGCGCGCTGCCCGCCCCCGAGGACTTCGCAGGCGTCCCGGGGCTCGGCGTGCAGGGCGTCGTCGACGGCCACGCCGTCCTAGTCGGCCGTGAGCAGTTGCTCGCCGAGTGGGCCATGGGCCTGCCGGCGGATCTGGCCCGGGCCAAGGCCGAGGCGGAGGCGGCGGGCCGGACCGCGATCGCCGTCGCCTGGGACGGCGAGGCGCGGGCGGTCCTGGAGGTCGCCGACGCGGTGAAGGAGACCAGCCCCGAGGCGATCGCGCGGCTGCGTGCCCTGGGGCTGACCCCGGTGCTGCTGACCGGTGACAACCAGGCCGTGGCCGCCTCCGTCGCCCGCGAGGTCGGTATCGACCCCGAGCACGTCATCGCCGAGGTCATGCCCGAGGACAAGGTCGACGTCGTCAAGCGCCTCCAGGGCGAGGGCCGTTCGGTGGCGATGGTCGGCGACGGCGTCAACGATGCCGCGGCGCTCGCCCAGGCCGACCTGGGGCTGGCCATGGGCACCGGCACCGACGCCGCCATCGAGGCCGGCGACCTCACCCTCGTCCGCGGCGATCTGCGCGCCGCCGCCGATGCCATCCGGCTGGCCCGCAAGACGCTGGGCACCATCAAGTCCAACCTGTTCTGGGCCTTCGCCTACAACATCGCCGCCCTGCCGCTCGCCGCGGCCGGGCTGCTCAACCCGATGATCGCCGGAGCGGCCATGGCCTTCTCCTCGGTCTTCGTCGTCGGCAACTCCCTGCGCCTGCGCGGCTTCAAGGCCGCGAGCTGACCCACCGCGACGCCGCCGAGCCGCCGGCCGCCCCTCACGGGTCGGCCGGCGGCTCACGCGCGTCCGCGGCGGCTCACGCGTCCGCGGCGGCTCACCGGTCACACCGGTGGGTGCCGACGACGGCCGGCGCGGTCGCCGCTCCGCGTGGGTGCCGACGACGGCCGGCTCCGTCGCCCCTCCGGGTGAGTGGCCGGGCCCGCGCGTCCCCCGGACGGGCCCCGCCGGCTCGCCGTACGCCGGGAGGTGGACCAGGCTGGTGCGGCGACGGATCACGCGCGCGGTGTGCCGACGGGCTCACGGCGCTCCCGGCGTTCCCGGCGCACCCGGGCGTCGCCCCGGCCCCATCGCCCCGCGGAGCAGGAGCCCATGACCGAACCGACCAACGCCGACGGGGACACCAGCGGGCCGCTCGCTCCGGATCCGGGCCCGGCGCTTCCGCGCGGGCGGGCCCTCACCGCCGTACTCGGTGATCTGCGTGCCGTGGACGGCGCCCTGTACGCGGCGGTGGCCGCCACATCCACGCCCACGCTCGACCGGGCGCTGCGCCGACTGTCCCACGCCGCCGACCACTCGAAGGTCTCGCTCGGGATCGCCGCCGTGCTCGCCCTGAGTGGTGCGCGGCCACGCCGGGCGGCCCTCGTCGGGGTGGGGGCGGTCGCCGTGGCCTCGGCCTCCGCGAACGTGCTGGGCAAGCGGCTGGTGCGCAGGGCGCGGCCCGACCGGGAGGCGGCGCGGGTCACGGTCGACCGGTATGTGCCGATGCCCGCGTCGGCCTCGTTCCCGTCCGGTCACACGGCCTCGGCGGTCGCGTTCGCCACGGCGGTCGGCGTGGTGCTGCCCGCGGCCGCCGTCCCGCTCGGCGCGCTGGCGAGCGCCGTCGGCTACTCCCGGGTCCACGTCGGCGTGCACTATCCCGGCGACGTGGCCGCGGGCGCCGTCCTGGGCATCGCCAGTGCGGCCGCCGCGCTCGCGGCAGCGGCGGCCACTCCGGTACCGGGCCTGCGGTCGGTCTGCTCGGCGGCGCCGGTGTCGTCCTCCGCGCCCGTGTAGGGCGCCGCCGCGCGAACCGTCAGCCGAAGGCCCGCACGGCCTGGTAGTACGTCCACGCCGTGCTGTTGCAGGCGGCCTTGGTGGCGCCGCCGTAGCGGGCGCAGACCCGCTTGAGGTCCTCGTAGAAGGCGCTGTCGAGGCGGGACTTGTTGGCGCTGAAGGAGCCGGCGTCCTTGTAGTTGCGGTAGCCGAAGTCGTGGCGCGCGCAGGAGGTGCTGAAGGGGAAGCCGAACGGGTTGTCCGGCGAGGAGGAGCAGTGGTCGGTGGTCCAGTCGAATCCGTAGGCGGCCCAGGCGGACTGGTTCGCCCGCGCGGCGGTCCAGGCGTTGTAGCTCGACGCGCTGGTCTGGGTCCAGCTCGCGAGTACCCGCGGTTTGTCGGCGGGAGCGGCGTCGGCGGTCGAGGCGGTGCCGAGGACGGCGGTCACGGCCAGGGCCGAGGTGGCGAGTCCGGTGGCGAGTCTGCGGTGCATTCCACACCTCCATGAGGCTGCGACCCGCCCCTCGGGCCGCAGGTTCATGTCAATATGATGCGCATTCAGGCCATCTCTTCACACATCCGGCGCCCTAATGGCCCATTAACTCTTCGGCCCGGCGGGAGATCAGGGCGTGAACGACCACCGCCCTGGCCTCCCTGCCGCTCAACTCCCCTGAATTCGCGGCACGTCGACGGCCGTGAGCGCCAACGCCATTGCCCCCCCCCGGTCAGGATCGCCCCTCGCGGTGGCTGCGGCGGCCCTTCCCGAGCCCCCGCCGCCGGTCAGCAGCGCGCGCGGTCGAGCGCGCCGCGGACGACAGGCGGAATCCTCTCCTCGGTCCGTTGCGTGCGCTACTCCCCCCGGTACGGCAGCGTCGTCCCCGGCAGCGCGTACTCGTCGCGCCGGCCGCACATGCCGTAGCCGCCGTGCCGGGTGGGCGCGGCCTCGTACGCGGTGGCGTCGGCGAGGTACGCCGGACCGCCGTCGACGAGCGCGTCGAGCTGGGCGCCGGTGCGCTCGGCGACGGCCAGCGCACCGGCCCGCCACAGCTCCCGCCAGCCGGGCACCTTGTCGCGCACCAGGTGGGCGGCGGCCCGCTGGAACTCCCGGTACGGGCCGGCGTCCCCGGCGACGAGGGTCTCGCGCAGGGCCAGGTAGCCCTCGACGGCGAGGTCCCTGCGGCGCCGGGCGGCCGCCTCCGTCTCCGGCCCGGTGCCGGGCGGCAGGGTGGCCGCGGCGGCGTACGCCTCCGGGTCGGCCAGTACCTCGGGCGGGAAGGTGAAGACGGCGTCCCCCGCCTCGGGCAGGCCGCTGTTCTGCATCAGCACCGTGATGCGCAGGTCGCCGCCCTGCACCATGCGGTGCACGGTGCCCGGGGTGAACCAGGCTAGGGAGCCGGGCTCCAGCGGGATGTCCCGGTAGCCGTCGGGGCTCAGCGTCTGCACCGCGCCGCGCCCGCCGGTGACGACGTACGCCTCCGTGCACACCAGGTGCAGATGCGGGCTGCCACCGCACACGCCGTCGGCGGCCGCCCAGTCGTAGGCGCTCAGGTGGGACAGGCCCACCGCGCCGGGCAGGGGGTGGGGAAGAACGGGCTCGGCGTCGCTCACCACGGCAGCCCCTTGAGGTACGTCCCGATGCGGTCGCCGTCCCAGGCGCCGTCGGCGACCACGACGCGGTAGCGGTAGGCGAAGGACTCGCCCGGAGGCAGCTCGAACTCCTCGAAGAACGCCCAGGAGAACGCCACCGACGGGATCGGCTCGGCGCGCACGAACCAGTGGGAGGGGTGGATCGCGGCCCTCTCGTCGAGGTTCTCGGGCGCGTGCGCGAAGACGAGCGTGGAGTGGGCGTCGACGTCGTCGTGCTCGGTGGTGAAGGCGAGCCACGGGCCCCGGGTGCCCATCAGACCGGCGGCGTCCGCGTCGGTGTCCGGGGCGAAGACGGTGCCGCCGGTGAAGTCGCGGGGGCCGCGCCACTGGAGGCCGGTGTAGCCGGCCATCTCGCGGCCGGCGGTGGTCGGCGAGCCGAACGCCAGCGGCTCGGCGCGGGTGTTGGTGAGGCGGATCGACCAGTCCAGGACCCAGGCATCCGCCGTCTCGTCGACCGAGTGGACGGTCAGGCCGCGCTCCTCACGGGCCCACTCGGCGCCGCCGTTCTCGATCCAGGTGAGGTTCTCGATGATCGCGAGCCGGTCGTCCTCGACCCCGAAGCCGGCGAAGCCGTCGTGCCGCATCGAGCCGACGCGCTCGGGCAGGGGCAGATAGCCTTCGCCGTGCACGTAGGAGTTGCCGCCCCAGAAGTTCTGGCCGGAGAGGTGACTGGCCGTCATCTGCAGGCCCTTGTGCCAGCGGTGGTCGCTGGGGCGGTACCCGGTCACCGGGCGTCCGGCGAGGGTGCGCACCGGGTGGGCGTAGGGCTTGCGGGACTCGAAGGCCTCGGGGTCGGGGCGGTAGACGTAGCGGAGGATCTCGGTACCGTTCGCCGCGGTGACCGCGACGTGGTCGCCGTGGGTGTGGCTGACGCTCAGGGTGCTCACGCGCGCTCCTTGGGTGCCCAGTCGGGGTGGTCGCCGTGCATGGCCGAGTGGAAGGGGTCGCCGGATGCGATCTCCCCCGCGGCGACGGGCCGTCCGGTGAACGCCGCCTTGTACAGGGCGGCGGCGAACTCCAGCGTGGCGCGGGCGTCCGGACCGCTGCCGGGGGGGAGATCGCCCGCGTCCCAGGCGTCCAGGACCGCGCCGAGCTGCGCGGTGTGGGAGCTGGGCACGTCCGCCGCCGGAGTGCGCCAGGCGATGGCGCGTTCCGGGGCGACGTGCCGGGCCGGGGTGTAGGTCCAGTCGTCGTTGCGGTGCCCGTAGAGGTGGGTCAGCTCCACGGTCGCGTCGGCGCAGTCGACGCGGACGCGGCTCACCTCGTCCGGGGAGAGCACGCTGTTGACGACGGTGGCGAGGACGCCGTTCTCGAACCGCACCAGGGCGGTGGAGACGTCCTCGCTCTCGGTGTCGTGGACCAGGCGCGACGCCATGGCCCGTATCTCCGCCCAGGGGCCGAGCAGGTGCAGCAGCAGGTCGTACTGGTGGATGCCGTGGCCCATGGTCGGGCCGCCGCCCTCGGTGGACCAGCGCCCGCGCCACGGCACCGCGTAGTAGGCGGCGTCGCGGTGCCAGGTGGTCTGGCAGTGGGCGACCAGCGGGGCGCCCAGCTCGCCGCTCGCGATCAGGTCACGGGCGTGCGCGGCGCCGGAGCCGTGCCGGTGCTGGAAGACCACGGACGCGTACGCGCCGGACGCCTCCTCGGCGGCGGCGATGTCGTCGTACTCGGCGAGCGAGAGGCACAGCGGTTTCTCGCACAGCACCCAGGCGCCCGCCTTGAGCGCGGCCACCGTCTGCTCCCGGTGCAGGGACGGCGGCGTACCGACGAGGACGAGGTCGGGGCGTACGGCATCCAGCATGGCGCCCGTCGACGTGTACTCGGCGACGTCGCCGCCCGCCCGAGCCCGGAAGGCGTCGAGCCGGGCCGGGTCCACGTCCACGGCGGCCACCAGTTCCGTGCGGTCGGCGTGGGCTCTGAGGGCGGTCAGATGGCTGCCGGTGACGATGGCACCGGTACCGACCACGGCGACCCGGCGGCGGGCGGGACGTGGGGACATGCGGTCCTCCTCGGACACCGGCGCACGACGGGCACGTGCGCCGTTAGAAAGCGCTTGCACTGCGGCAGACCCTAAGTGGCAGGCGAATGTCCGGACAACCCCCCAGCGTTTGCGGGCTCGGGAGACGGCTGGTCGACTGTCGCGGGGGGACGGGAGCCGGTCGCACCGCGCCGGCACACCCTTCAGTCCTCTCCAGAAGGAGTTCAGGCGTGAGCAACCCGAAGACGTCGTCCATGGAGCACCGGTCCGACGGCAGCCAGCCCTGGCTGCACCAGAAGGGCCGGACCATCCAGGAGTTCGGCACCGTCAAGCAGTTCCCCGTGGCGCTGACCATGGAGACCCGCCTCTACTCCTGTCAGCGGCTCAACAAGGTTCTGGCGGACACCCGGATCCTGCACGACCTGTACAAGAAGTACCACTGGCTCATGCGCGGGGCGACGTTCTACCAACTGCATCTGCTGCTGGACAAGCACGCGGGCGAGCAGCTGGAGCTGATCGACACCATCGCCGAGCGCGTCCAGACGCTCGGCGGCGTCGCGATCGGCGACCCCCGGCACGTCGCCGAGATCACCACCGTGCCGCGGCCGCCGGACGGGGTGGAGGAGGTGCCGTCGATGCTCTCGCGGCTCCTGGAGGCTCACGAGATGATCCTGGCCGACTGCCACGACGCCGCCGGCCGCACCCAGGAACTCGGCGACGACGGCACCAACGACCTCCTCGTCTCCGAGGTGGTGCGCACCAACGAGCTGCAGGCGTGGTTCGTGGCGGAGCATCTGGTGGACACCCCGCTGGTGCACGCCTGACCCGTTCCACGCGACCTCCGGCGCCCCTGCGAGGGCCCGCCGTCACGCTCCGTGCACCCCCGTGCGACGGCGCTCTTGGTGCCCTTCCGCCCCGGCTGTGGAAGCGTCCGGGACATGGCCCACATGTCCCACGGCGCCCATGCCCAGCCTCCGACGCGCGGGCAGCGGTGGTCCACGTTCCGGCAGTCGCCGTTCTGGCCGGCCACCGTCCTGGTGCTGATCCTCGCGGCGGCGGCGGGCCTCTTCGCGGGTTCGTACACCTACTCGATGGCGGACCCGACGCCGCACTCGATCCCCACGGCCGTGGTCGGTGCGTACGAGGAGGCCCGTGGCCAGGCCTTCCTGGACGGCTTGGAGAAGGCGCTGAACGCCTCGGTCAAGGTGCGTCCCTACGAAAGCGGGGCCGAGGCGCGAGAGGCGATGCAGGACCAGGAGGTCTTCGCGATCTTCGAGCTGCGCGACGACGGACGGACCGCCGTGCTCGACCTCTCCAGCGCGTCGGGGGCCTCCGTCGCGCAGGTGCTGGCCGACACGGCACCGGTCGTGGGGAGGAAGACCGGCGTCGAGGTCACCGTCCGGGACATCAACCCTCTGCAGGAGGGCGACCCGCGCGGACTGGCGATCTTCTACATCTCCCTGGCCGCGGTGATCATCGGCTTCGTCGGGGCGATCCAGCTGAGCGTGCACGCGCGCTCCCTCACTCCCCTGGAACGCATCCTCTTCACGGCCGCCTACGCGCTGCTGGGCGGCTTCGCCATCGCCGCGACGGTGGACTGGCTGCTGAACGCGCTCGACCTGCCGTTCGTCGAGTCGTGGCTGATCCTGGCGCTCACGATGTTCGCGTCCGGCATGGTCTTCACCATGTTCAACACCCTGTTCGGACGTTGGGCGATGCTGCCGACCTGGGGGTTGATGGTGCTCCTCGGCAATCCCTCGTCCGGCGGCGCGGTGTCCTGGCCACTGCTGCCGTCCCCGCTGGGGGCGATCGGCCAGTGGCTGCCGCCGGGGGCCTCGGTCAACGCCCAGCACACGGCGGTGTACTTCCAGGACCACCAGCACGCGTTCCCGTTCCTGGTGCTGGGCGGGTGGGCGCTGCTGTCCTGCGCGGTCTTCTGGATCTGGCGGCACCGTCATCCCGGCGGCCGCGAGAAGCAGCCGGCGCACGCCGCGGAGGCCTGAGCCGGCCGCATCCGTCCGTACGCGTCCGTCGGTACACGTCCGTCGGTACACGTCCGTCGGAACAGGTCCGCCGGAACAGGTCCGCCGGTACGCGTCCCCGTCCGTCACGCGCGCCTGTTCCGATCGGCGCCCTGATGCGATCATGAGGCGGGAGTTTCCGCCTTCGGTTGGAGTGTGCACATGGCCCTCGACGTCGACGCGATCCGCGCGCAGATACCCGCCCTGAAGTCCGGCTCCGCCCGCTTCGACGCGCCGGGCGGCACCCAGACCCCGCAGCCCGTCATCGACGCCATCGGCGAGGCGCTGGCCAACCCGCTGGCCAACCGGGGCCGGACGACCGAGGGCGAGCGCAACGCGGACGGCATCGTCGCGGACGCCCGGAGCGCACTGGCCGACCTGCTGGGCACCGAGCCGCGGGGCGTCGTCCTCGGCCGCAGCGCCACGCAGCTCGCCTACGACCTGTCCCGGACGCTCGCCAAGACGTGGGGGCCGGGCGACGAGGTGGTCGTCACCCGCCTCGACCACGACTCCAACATCCGGCCCTGGACGCAGGCGGCAGAGGCGGCCGGCGCGAGCGTGCGCTGGGCGGACTTCGACCCGGCCACCGGGGAACTGCTCCCTGAACACATCGAGGCAGTGCTCTCCCCGCGTACCCGGCTGGTCGCGGTGACGGCCGCGTCCAACCTCATCGGCACGATGCCCGACCTGCCGGCCATCGCCCGCCTGGCGCACGGCGTCGGTGCGCTGCTCCACGTCGACGCCGTGCACTACGCCTCGCACGCCGTGGTCGACCCGGCGGCACTCGGCGCGGACACACTGGTGTGCTCGCCGTACAAGTTCCTTGGCCCACACCTGGGGGTGCTGGCGGCCCGGCCCGAGTTCCTGGAGACCCTGCGCCCGGACAAGCTACTGCCCTCCAGCGACGCCGTCCCCGAGCGCTTCGAGCTGGGGACACTGCCGTACGAGCTGCTGGCCGGCGCCCGTGCCGCGGTGGACTTCCTCGCGGGCCTGGAGGCGGACGCGCGGGGCAGCCGCCGGGACCGGCTCGTCGCCTCCTTCGCGGCGCTGGAGGCCCACGAGGACGCGCTGCGCGAGCGGATCGAGCGAGGGCTGGCGGACGTCGGCGGGATCACCGTGTACTCGCGGGCCGCGCGGCGCACGCCGACCCTGCTGTTCACCGTGGCGGGCCTGCGCCCGGCCGACGTCTACCGGCAGTTGGCCGAGCGGGCGGTGGACGCGCCCGCCGGCTCCTTCTACGCGGTGGAGGCCTCGCGCAGGCTGAGGCTGGGCGACGAGGGCGGCGTACGGGTCGGGCTCGCGCCGTACAACAGCGCGGACGACGTGGACCGGCTGCTGACGGCACTGGCGGGCCTCGACCACTGACGGGCGGGACCGGGCTCGCGCCCCGCAGCAGCGCGGACGACGTGGACCGGCTGCTGACGGCACTGGCGGGCCTCGACCGCTGACGGGCGGGACCGGGCTCGCGCCTCACAGCAGCGCCGGACGACGTGGACCGGCCGCTGACGGCACTGACCGGCCTCGACCACTGACGCATCGGGCCGGGCTCGCGCCCCACAGCAACCCGGACGACGTGGACCCGCCACTGACGGCACTGACCGGCCTCGACCACTGACGCGCACGAGCCGGGCTCACGCCCCACAGCAACCCGGACGACGTAGACCCGCCACTGACGGCACTGACCGGCCTCGACCACTGACGCGCACGAGCCGGGCTCACGCCCCACAGCAACCCGGACGACGTAGACCCGCCACTGACGGCACTGACCGGCCTCGACCACTGACGCGCACGAGCCGGGCTCACGCCCCACAGCAACCCGGACGACGTAGACCCGCCACTGACGGCACTGACCGGCCTCGACCACTGACGCGCACGAGCCGGGCTCACGCCCCACAGCAACCCGGACGACGTAGACCCGCCACT
>NZ_JBHJRX010000025.1:0-104501 GCF_042268605.1 Streptomyces sp. NPDC056296
CAAGAACCACCCCGAATCTCCAGCAGCACGAGCACCACACCCTGCCGGTCTGAAAACCACTCGATACGCGGGCAGTCCAGGAGAAAACGACCTCTTAAGCGCTCCTCGTAGGACCACCGGACGGGCAACGCCCCCGACCGCGAGAGCGAACGCACACGGTCGGGGGCCTCGGACGATGCCCGGTTACGCCGACGCCGGCGGGTACAGCGACCTCGGTAGTTGTGAAGCCGCCGTCGTGTCCAGGAGCCACAGGGTGCGGGCGCGGCCCTGCGCGCCCGCCGCCGGGGCCTGGATCTCGCCCGCGCCCGACAGGGCCATCGCGACCGCGTTCGCCTTGTCCTCGCCTGCCGCGAGCAGCCACACCTCACGGGCCGTGCGGATGGCCGGCAGGGTCAGGGAGACGCGGGTGGGCGGCGGCTTGGGGGAGCCGTGGACGCCGATCACCGTGCGCTCGGTCTCCCGTACGCCCGGATGTTCCGGGAAGAGTGACGCCACGTGCGTGTCCGGGCCCACGCCCAGGAGGAGGACGTCGAAGGACGGGACCGACGCGTGGTTCTCGGGGACCGATGCCTCGGCCAGTTCCCGCGCGTACGCCGCCGCCGCGGCCTCCACGTCCGAGCCGTGCGGGCCGTCCGACGCCGGCATCGCGTGCACCCGCTTCGGGTCCAGCGGCACCGAGTCGAGCAGCGCCTCGCGCGCCTGGGTGACATTGCGCTCCGGGTCGCCCTCCGGCAGGAAGCGTTCGTCGCCCCACCACAGGTCGAGGCGGGCCCAGTCGACGGCGTCCCGGGCCGGGGACCCGGCGATCGCGGCCAGCAGGCCGTTGCCGTTGCGGCCGCCGGTCAGGACCACGGACGCGCTGCCCCGGGAGGCCTGCGCGTCCACGATCCTCGTGATCAGCCGGGCCGCCGCGGCCTCGGCCATCAGCTCCTTGTCGCGGTGCACGACCAGCTGGGGAGTGCTCACTTCGCCGCCGCCTTCTTCACCGGTGTCTTCTCCTGCGCCGCGTCCTTCGGGGGAGCTTTCGCAGCCGTCTCGACGGGAGCGGGGACCGCGACGGCCCCGCCGCCGGAGCCCCCTTTGCCCGGGGCGTCCGGCGCGTCCGGCGCGTTCAGCCGGTGCACCCCGTACCGCAGCGCCGAGGCGTACGTGTCGTCCGGGTCCAGGCGCCGCAGCTCCTCCGCGATCAGCTCGGCCGTCTCGCGGCGCTTGAGCGCCACCGCGCGGGCCGGCTGGCCCTGGATGGACAGGTTCGCCAGCGAGCCGTCGGCCCGGTCCAGGACGACCGGGCCGCAGTCGGTGTCCAGCCGGACCGCCGTCAGACCCGGACCGTTCGACGCGGAGCGCTGCACCGGGACGTCCAGCCGGTCGGCGAGCCACATCGCGAGCAGCTCGCAGCTCGGGTTGTACTCCTCGCCCTCCACCTCGACCGACCGCACCTCGCAGTCGACCTGGTCCAGGGCCGCCGCCAGCATCGAACGCCACGGCGTGATGCGGGTCCAGGACAGGTCGGTGTCGCCCGGCGCGTAGGCGTCGGCGCGGGCGGCCAGCTCCCGTACCGGCTCCTCGCAGGCGTAGGTGTCGGTGACCCGGCGCTGGGCGAGGGCGCCCAGGGGGTCCTTCGCCGGGTCCAGCGGCGCGTTCACCGGCCACCACACCACGACCGGCGCGTCCGGCAGCAGCAGCGGCAGGACCACCGACTGGGCGTGGTCGACGACGTCGCCGTACAGCCGCAGCACGATCGTCTCGCCGGTGCCCGCGTCGGCGCCGAGCCGTACCTCGGCGTCCAGCCGGGACTTCGTACGGTCCCGGGGCGAACGCGAGACGCGCTTGATGACGACGAGCGTGCGCGAGGGGTGCTCGTGCGCGGCGTCGCTCGCGGCCTTCAGCGCGTCGTAGGCGTTCTCCTCGTCGGTGACGATGACCAGCGTGAGCACCATGCCGATGGCCGGGGTGCCGATCGCCCGGCGGCCCAGCACCAGCGCCTTGTTGATCTTGCTGGCCGTGGTGTCCGTGAGGTCTGTCTTCATGGGCGGCGCCAGCTCCGTCCGTCTCGTTCGAGCATGTGGTCCGCCTCGACGGGCCCCCAGGTGCCCGCCGAGTACTGGGCCGGAGCGCCGTGCTCGTCCCAGTACTGCTCGATCGGGTCGAGGATCTTCCAGGACAGCTCGACCTCCTCGGTGCGCGGGAAGAGGTTGGCGTCGCCGAGCAGCACGTCCAGGATGAGGCGCTCGTACGCCTCCGGGCTCGACTCCGTGAAGGACTCGCCGTACGCGAAGTCCATGGACACGTCCCGGATCTCCATCGACGTGCCCGGCACCTTGGAGCCGAAGCGGACGGTGACGCCCTCGTCGGGCTGGACGCGGACGACGATCGCGTTCGAGCCGAGTTCCTCGGTGGCCGTGGAGTCGAAGGGGGAGTGCGGGGCGCGCTGGAAGACGACCGCGATCTCGGTGACCCGGCGGCCCAGGCGCTTGCCGGTGCGCAGGTAGAAGGGGACGCCCGCCCAGCGGCGGTTGTCGATGCCGACCTTGATCGCGGCGTAGGTGTCGGTCTTCGACTTGGGGTCGATGCCGTCCTCTTCGAGGTAGCCGACGGCCTTCGCGCCGCCCTGCCAGCCCGCCGCGTACTGGGCGTGCACGGTGTCCCGGCCCAGGTCCTTGGGGAGCCGGACCGCGCCGAGCACCTTGGTCTTCTCGGCGGCCAGCGCGTCCGCGTCGAAGGAGGCGGGCTCCTCCATGGCGGTCAGCGCGAGCAGTTGGAGGAGGTGGTTCTGGATGACGTCACGGGCGGCGCCGATGCCGTCGTAGTAGCCGGCCCGGCCGCCGATGCCGATGTCCTCGGCCATCGTGATCTGGATGTGGTCGACGTAGGACCGGTTCCAGATCGGCTCGAACATCGTGTTGGCGAAGCGCAGCGCCAGGATGTTCTGGACGGTCTCCTTGCCCAGGTAGTGGTCGATGCGGAAGACCTGGTCCGGGGCGAAGACCTCGTGGACGATCCCGTTGAGCTCCTCGGCCGACCTCAGGTCGTGGCCGAACGGCTTCTCGATCACCGCACGGCGCCAGGAGCCGCTCGACTGGTCGGCCAGCTGGTGCTTCTTCAGCTGCTGGATGACCACCGGGAAGGACTTCGGCGGCACCGACAGGTAGAAGGCGAAGTTGCCGCCCGTGCCCTGCGCCTTGTCCAGTTCGTCGATGGTGCCGCGCAGCCGCTCGAACGCCTCGTCGTCGTCGAAGGTGCCCTGGACGAAGCGCATGCCCTGGCTGAGCTGCTGCCAGACCTCCTCGCGGAACGGCGTGCGCGAATGTTCCTTGACGGCGTCGTGCACGACCTGGGCGAAGTCCTCGTGTTCCCAGTCGCGGCGGGCGAACCCGACGAGCGAGAAGCCCGGCGGCAGCAGACCCCGGTTGGCGAGGTCGTACACGGCGGGCATGAGCTTCTTGCGGGAGAGGTCGCCGGTGACGCCGAAGATGACCAGACCCGACGGCCCCGCGATACGCGGGAGCCGTCGGTCTGCGGGGTCACGCAGCGGGTTGCTGCTTGACAATGTTTTAGCCCTCCGAGGGGGCGAGGCGCTTCAGCTCCGCCTCGGTCGACTTCAGCAGGTCCGTCCAGGAGTCCTCGAACTTGTCGACGCCCTCCTTCTCCAGCAGCTGGACCACCTCGTCGTAGCCGATCCCGAGCTTCTCGACCGCGTCGAGGTCGGCGCGGGCCTGCTCGTAGGTGCCGGCGACCGTGTTGCCGGTGATCTCGCCGTGGTCCTCGGTGGCCTCCAGCGTGGCCTCCGGCATGGTGTTGACCGTGTTGGGCGCGACCAGGTCGGTGACGTACATGGTGTCGCTGTACGCCTTGTCCTTCACGCCGGTCGACGCCCACAGCGGACGCTGCTTGTTGGCGCCGGCCTTCTCCAGGGCGTTCCAGCGGTCGGAGGCGAAGATCTCCTCGTACGCCTGGTAGGCGAGACGGGCGTTGGCGACGGCGGCCTTGCCGCGCAGGGCCTTGGCCTCGTCGGTGCCGAGCGCGTCGAGCCGCTTGTCGATCTCGGTGTCCACGCGGGACACGAAGAAGGACGCCACCGAGTGGATCTGCGAGAGGTCCAGGCCGCGCTCCTTGGCCTTCTCCAGGCCGGTGAGGAAGGCGTCCATGACCAGGCGGTAGCGCTCCAGCGAGAAGATCAGCGTGACGTTGACGCTGATGCCCAGGCCGATCGTCTCGGCGATCGCCGGCAGGCCCGCCTCGGTGGCCGGGATCTTGATGAAGGTGTTCGGCCGGTCCACCAGCCAGGCGAGCTGCTTGGCCTCGGCGGCCGTCGCCTTGGTGTTGTGCGCGAGGCGCGGGTCGACCTCGATGGAGACCCGGCCGTCCTTGCCGCCGGTGGCGTCGAAGACGGGGCGCAGGACGTCGGCGGCGTCGCGGACGTCCGCCGTGGTGATCATGCGGACGGCCTCTTCGACCGTGACCTTGCGGAAGGCGAGGTCGGAGAGCTGCTGGTCGTAGCCGTCGCCCTGCGAGATCGCCTTCTGGAAGATCGACGGGTTGGTGGTGACGCCCACGACGTGCTGCTGGTCGATCAGCTCGGCGAGGTTGCCGGACGTGATCCGCTTGCGCGACAGGTCGTCCAGCCAGATCGCGACGCCTTCATCGGAGAGGCGCTTGAGTGCGTCTGTCATGGAAAATGCATCTCCTACGTGTCGTATGTACGAGCGTCAGCGCTGAGCTGCGGTCAGCGATTCCCGGGCGGCGGCGGCCACGTTCTCGGCAGTGAAGCCGAACTCGCGGAAGAGCACCTTGCCGTCCGCCGAAGCACCGAAGTGCTCCAGGGAAACGATGCGGCCGGCGTCCCCCACGTACTTGTGCCAGGTCAGGCCGATCCCGGCCTCCACCGCGACACGGGCCCTCACGGACGGGGGCAGGACGCTGTCCCGGTACCCCTGGTCCTGCTGCTCGAACCACTCGACGGACGGCATGGACACCACGCGGGTCGGCACACCGTCGGCCTGGAGCCGCTCGCGCGCCTCCACGGCGACGTGCACCTCGGAACCGGTGGCGATGAGGACGACCTCGGCCTCGCCGCCGTCCGCCTCGAACAGCACGTAGCCGCCCTTGGCCGCGTCCTCGTTGGGCTCGTACGTCGGCACACCCTGGCGGGTCAGCGCCAGACCGTGCGGCTGGCCCTTGCCGAACTCCTTCGTCCAGCGGCGCAGGATCTCGCGCCAGGCGATGGCGGTCTCGTTGGCGTCGGCCGGGCGGACCACGTTCAGACCCGGGATGGCGCGCAGCGAGGCGAGGTGCTCGACGGGCTGGTGGGTCGAGCCGTCCTCGCCCAGACCGATGGAGTCGTGCGTCCACACGTACGTCACCGGCAGGTGCATCAGCGCCGACAGCCGGACGGCGTTGCGCATGTAGTCCGAGAAGACCAGGAACGTTCCGCCGTAGATGCGGGTGTTGCCGTGCAGCGCGATGCCGTTCATCTCGGCGGCCATCGCGTGCTCGCGGATACCGAAGTGAATCGTGCGGCCGTACGGGTCAGCCTCGGGCAGCGGGTTGTCCGCCGGGAGGAAGGACGACGTCTTGTCGATCGTCGTGTTGTTCGAGCCGGCCAGGTCGGCCGAGCCGCCCCACAGCTCGGGGACGATCGCGCCGAGCGCCTGGAGGACCTTGCCGGACGCGGCGCGGGTGGCGACACCCTTGCCGGTCTCGAAGACCGGGATCTTCTCCTCCCAGCCCCCCGGCAGCTCGCCCTTGGCGACCCGCTCGTACTCGGCGGCGCGGTCGGGGTTGTTGTCCCGCCACTGCTGGAAGGACTTCTCCCACACCGCGCGGGCCGCCTGGCCCCGCTCCAGCGCCTGCCGGGTGTGGCCGATGACCTCGTCGGAGACCTCGAAGGACTTCTCCGGGTCGAAGCCCAGAACCCGCTTGGTCGCCGCGACCTCGTCGTCGCCGAGCGCCGAGCCGTGCGCGGCCTCGGTGTTCTGGGCGTTCGGGGCGGGCCAGGCGATGATCGAGCGCATGGCGATGAAGGACGGCCGGTCGGGGACCTGCTTCGCCGCCTCGATCGCGTCGTAGAGCGCGTTCGGGTCCAGGTCGCCGTCCGGCTTCGGGGCGACGCGCTGCACGTGCCAGCCGTACGCCTCGTACCGCTTGCAGGTGTCCTCGGAGACGGCGGTCTCGGTGTCGCCCTCGATCGAGATGTGGTTGTCGTCCCACAGCAGGACCAGGTTGCCGAGCTTCTGGTGGCCCGCGAGGGAGGAGGCCTCGGCGGAGATGCCCTCCTGGAGGCAGCCGTCACCGGCGACGCAGTAGATGAAGTGGTCGAACGGGGACTCGCCCTCGGCGGCCTCCGGGTCGAACAGACCGCGCTCGTAGCGGGCGGCCATCGCCATGCCCACCGCGTTGGCGACACCCTGGCCGAGCGGGCCGGTCGTCGTCTCCACGCCCGTGGTGTGGCCGTACTCGGGGTGACCCGGGGTCTTGGAGCCCCACGTGCGGAAGGACTCCAGGTCCGCCAGCTCCAGGCCGAAGCCGGCCAGGTAGAGCTGGGTGTAGAGGGTCAGCGACGAGTGGCCGGCGGACAGCACGAAACGGTCGCGTCCGACCCAGTTCGCGTCGGCGGGGTCGTGCCGCATCACCTTCTGGAAGAGGGTGTAGGCGGCGGGCGCCAGGCTCATCGCCGTACCCGGATGGCCGTTGCCAACCTTCTGTACGGCATCGGCGGCCAGGACGCGGGCGGTGTCCACGGCCCGCTGGTCCAGTTCGGTCCACTCGAGGTCTGTGGTGGTCGGCTTGGTGCTCACCCTGAGTCAGGGCTCCTCTCCACATGTCGGATGCCGGTGCACGTGGGCGCCCACCGGCTGCCGGCGCGTCCTGAGTCGGCCGGCCGTTGTTGAGCCTACCCCCGTAAGTACGTGCGTTTTTCCGCTGGAAACCAGACTGCCGGGACTCTCTTGGATCCGCCTGTCGACTGGGCGAAACCGCATTCGGCAAGTGAATACGGAGCCGCTCATCTGACCGCTCAATCGACTCCCCGAACGCACGTCGGAGCACCCCCTTCAGCGCCCCCTTCAACACGACCCCACCCCCGCGAAGGCCGAGGTATGGGCAACGTCTAAAGTGGCGTGGTACGCGCGAGCCTTTACCGCCACTTCACACGGTCGGGCTTGCTGGGAGTCTCTGTCAGGGGTGTGCGTGACGGCCGTTGAATCCCGTCCTGCGGGGGTTATCGGGACGAGCCAGAGCCCGAGTCACCGGCCGTTCGGGGCCCGTGTCAAGGCGTTCGTGGCGTTGACCAAGCCGCGGATCATCGAGCTGCTGCTGATCACCACCGTTCCGGTGATGTTCCTCGCCGAGCAGGGTGTTCCGGATCTTAAGCTGGTGCTGCTGACCTGCGTCGGCGGCTACCTGTCCGCGGGCGGCGCCAACGCGCTGAACATGTACATCGACCGCGACATCGACGCGCTGATGGACCGCACCTCGCAGCGTCCGCTGGTGACCGGCATGGTCAGCCCGGCCGAATGCCTCGTCTTCGGCATCACGCTGGCCATCGTCTCGACGCTGCTGTTCGGCCTCACCGTCAACTGGCTGTCGGCCTGGCTCTCGCTCGGCGCGCTCCTCTTCTACGTCGTCGTCTACACGATGATCCTCAAGCGGCGCACCTCGCAGAACATCGTCTGGGGCGGCATCGCCGGCTGTCTGCCGGTACTCATCGGCTGGTCGGCCGTGACCGACTCGATGTCCTGGGCGCCGATCATCCTCTTCGGGGTGATGTTCTTCTGGACGCCGCCGCACTACTGGCCGCTGTCCATGAAGGTCAAGGAGGACTACGCGCGCGTGGGCGTGCCGATGCTCCCGGTCATCGCCTCCAACAAGGTCGTGGCCCGGCAGATCGTCATCTACAGCTGGGTGATGGTCGCCGTGTCGCTGCTGCTGACGCCGCTCGGCTACACCGGCTGGTTCTACACGGCGGTCGCCCTGCTGGCCGGCGGCATGTGGCTGTGGGAGGCGCACGGGCTGCAGAACCGCGCCAAGGCCGAGGCCACGGGCGGCAAGCTCAAGGAGATGCGGCTCTTCCACTGGTCCATCACCTATGTGTCGGTGCTGTTCCTGGCGATCGCGGTTGATCCCTTCCTGCGCTGAGGATCTCCTTGTAAAAGGCCGATCGTAAAAGGCTCCGACGGGCGGGGTGCGTGGTCAAGGCCACGCACCCCGCCCGTCGCCGTTTGATCTACCCGTCGGTAGCATCCTGGTCATGGCAGACACGCAGCAGGTTGAGACGAAGGCCGACCGGTGGGCCGAGCGCCGGGTGGCCCGGCTGGCCGGGCGGATCGACTCCTTCTCCAAGGCGCACGGCGGCGCCGAGGGCCAGGTGGCCTACCTCGGTGAGAGCGGCGCCCGGATCGTGCTCGTCGGCGCGGACGGCGCCTGGGGCGACCTGGTCGCGCGCTCCTACGAGACGGCGCAGAAGGCCGTGGAGAAGTCCGGGATCACCGTCCACGAGGACTTCGACGGCGAGTTCGCGGCCAAGGTGGAGACCGGCCCCTACGAGTGGTCGCGCATGGCGGGCATCCAGGTGGGCGGGCCGAGCAACACCTGAGACCGGGTTCACCCGTTAGGACCGTAGGAAGCCGTATGGCGCGCGAGCCGTGAAGGCGCACGAGCCATAGGGCGCACGAGCCATAAGGCGCACGGTCCCATCACGGGGAGTCCGGATGATCGAAACGCCGTCCCTGGTGGACCAGTACTGCCACGGCGTCCTGAGAACGGAGCTGGGCCTCGGCACCTTCGAGGCCCGGCTGGCCCGCACCGAGGGACCGCCCGCCCCGGGCACCACCCTCTTCGACACCCAGACCGGCTTCGCGGTACGCCGCTGGTGCCCGCCCCTGCTCGGACTGGAACCGCACTGCCCGCCCGCCCGCTATCTGGCCCGGCGCCGAGAGCTCGGCGTCATGGAGGCCGACCGCCGGCTGCTGCGCGGCAGCGGCATCACGACGTACCTGGTCGACGCGGGCCTGCCCGGCGACCTCACCGGCCCCGCCGAGATGGCTTCCGCGGCGGGCGCGGACGCCCACGAGATCGTGCGCCTCGAACTGCTGGCCGAGCAGGTCGCCGACACCTCCGGCACCGTCGACTCCTTCCTCGCCAACCTCGCCGAGGCGGTGCACGGCGCCGCCGCGAACGCGGTCGCCTTCACCTCCGTCGCCGGGGTACGGCACGGACTGGCGCTCGCACCGGAACCGCCCGGCCCCGGCGAGGTGCGCGGCGCCGCCGCCCGCTGGCTGACCGGACGCGAGGTCGGCGGTGAGCTGAGCGACCCGGTGCTCCTGCGGCACCTGCTGTGGATCGCCGTGGCCTCGGGCCTGCCGCTCCAGCTGCACGCGGGCCTCGGCGAGCCCGGCCTGCGCATCGACCGCACCGACCCGGTCCTGCTGACGGACTTCGTGCGGGCCACCGCCGGCCTCGGCACCGACCTGGTCCTGCTGCACGGCTACCCGTACCACCGCCACGCCGCCCACCTCGCCGGCGTCTTCCCGCACGTCTACGCCGACTCGGGCGCCGCCCTGGTACGCACCGGCGCCCGCGCCGCGACGGTCCTCGCGGAGATCCTGGAGCTGGCCCCCTTCGGCAAGATCCTGTTCTCCAGCGGCGCCCAGGGTCTGCCGGAACTGCACGTGGTCGCCGCCCGGCTGTTCCGCGAGGCCCTGGGACGGGTGCTGGGCACCTGGGTGGCCGAGGGGGCCTGGTCCCTCGGGGACGCGCAGCGGGTGGCGGGCATGATCGCGTCGGGGAACGCGGGGCGGGTGTACGGCCTGGAGCAGGTACCGGCGTCCTCCGCCGGGAACGTCAGCCCTTTCAGGCCCGTGTGAGCGTCGACTCCACCGCCGGGCCGGGCACACCGGCCGTCTCCTCCGGCCGCTCGCGCAGCGCCAGCAGCACCCTCAGCGCCGCGATCCACATCACGCACGAGCCGAACATGTGCAGGCCGACCAGGACCTCGGGCAGGTCGGTGAAGTACTGGACGTAGCCGATGGCCCCCTGCGCGAGCAGCACCAGGAACAGGTCGCGGGTGCGGGCCAGCGGGCCCTTGGGCGCGTCGACCGCCTTCAGGACGAACCACAGGGCGAACGTCAGCGTCACCACGATCCACGCCAGCACGGCGTGCACCTTGGTCACCGTCTCCCAGTCGAGCGGCATCCGGGGGACGTCGCTGGAGTCGCCCGCGTGCGGACCGGCGCCGGTGACCACCGTGCCGACCGCGATCAGCAGTACGGAGACGCCGATCATCGCCCACACCAGCTGCTGGACGGCCTTGCCGACCAGGGGGCGCGGTGCCGCGTCGCCCTCCTGGGTGCGCTGCCACATCACGGTCGCGACCGCGATCAGCGCGGTCGACAGCAGGAAGTGGGCCGCGACGGTGTACGGGTTGAGGCCGACCAGGACCACGATGCCGCCGAGGATGGCATTGCCCATCACGATCCAGAACTGAAGCCAGCCCAGCCGCGTCAGGCCACGCCGGTACGGCTTCTGCGACCGCGCGGCGATGATCGCCCAGCCGACCGCGGCGCACAGCACGTAGGTCAGCAGGCGGTTGCCGAACTCGATGACGCCGTGGAAGCCCATCTCGCTGGTGGTGGTCAGCGAGTCGTCGGTGCACTTGGGCCAGGTCGGGCAGCCGAGGCCCGAGCCGGTCAGGCGCACGGCACCGCCGGTGACGACGATGGCCACCGCCATGACGAGCGCGGCGAGGGCCGCCCGCTGGACCGTCCGGGGCTCCGGGGTCCAGCGCGCGGCGATGAAGGCGAGCGGATTGCGCACGGCGGCTGCGGCGTCGGCGCGGGTCACGTTTGGCACGCCGTCCATCGTAGGCGCCCGCTTGTGCACGCTTTCACGAGGGGGCCCCGTCTCTCGCACGCGTCCTCACTCCCAGCGGAAGAACTTCCCGGCCGCCACGAGCCCCACGACCGCCCAGACGGCGAGGATTCCCAGGTCGCCCCAGGGCATCCCGGCGCCGTGCTGGAGGACGTCCCGCAGCCCGTCCGACAGGGCGGAGATCGGCAGCAGCCCCAGCACGCTCTGCGCCGCGTCCGGGAACTCGTCCAGCGGCACGATCACCCCGCCGCCCACGAGCAGCAGCAGGAAGACCAGGTTGGCGGCGGCCAGTGTGGCCTCCGCCTTCAGCGTGCCCGCCATGAGCAGCCCGAGCCCGGAGAAGGCGGCCGTGCCGAGGACCAGGAGCAGCAGCACGGCGAACGGGTTGCCGTGCGGCGACCAGCCCAGCGCGAAGGCGATCACCGTCAGCAGCACGATCTGGAGCACCTCGGTGACCAGCACGGACACCGTCTTCGCGGTCATCAGGCCCCAGCGCGACAGCGGCGAGGCGGCCAGCCGCTTCAGCACCCCGTACCGGCGCTCGAAGCCGGTGCCGATGGCCTGCCCGGTGAACGCCGTCGACATCACGGCGAGCGCCAGGATGCCGGGCGCGAGGAAGTCGACGGCCTCGCCGGCGCCGGTGTCGATGATGTCCACGGAGCTGAACAGGACGAGCAGCAGCGTCGGGATGATCACCGTCAGCAGCAGCTGCTCGCCGTTGCGCAGCAGCATCTTCGTCTCCAGCACGGCCTGGGTCGCGATCATGCGGCCGAGCGGCGCGGCACCGGGCTTCGGCGTGTAGGTGCCGGTGGGCGTCGTCGTCATGAGCGCAGTTCCTTGCCCGTCAGCTCCAAGCTGTGTCTTCCCGGGGAACAACCCCCGGACCCCCGGCCGACGTCTGCCTTGCCCGAAATCATGAGCGCAACTCCTTGCCCGTGAGCTCCAGAAAGACGTCCTCCAGGGTGTGCCGCTCCACCGAGATGCGGTCCGGCATCACCCCGTGCTGGGCACACCAGGAGGTCACCGTGGCCAGCAGCTGGGGGTCGACCTTGCCGTTGACGCGGTAGGAGCCCGGGGTCAACTCGGCGGCCGCGGAGTCCGCGGGCAGCGCCTTGAGCAGGGAGGCGACGTCCAGTCCTGGCCGTCCGGAGAACCGCAGGGTGTTCTCGGCGCCGCCGCGGCACAGCTCCTCGGGCGAGCCCTGCGCGATGACCCGGCCGGCGTCGATGATGGCGACGTCGTCGGCCAGCTGCTCGGCCTCGTCCATGTGGTGGGTGGTGAGGATGACGGAGACCCCGTCGCCCCGCAGATCCCTCACCAGGTCCCAGGTGGCGCGGCGGGCCTGCGGGTCCAGGCCGGCGGTCGGCTCGTCCAGGAACACCAGCTCGGGGCGGCCGACCACGGCCATCGCGAGGGCGAGCCGCTGTTGCTGGCCGCCGGAGAGCCTGCGGTACGTCGTCCGGCCGCACGAGCCGAGACCGAGCCGCTCGATCAGCGCGTCGACGTCCAGGGGATGGGCGTGCAGCTTCGCGACGTGGCGCAGCATCTCGTCCGCGCGGGCGCCGGAGTAGACCCCGCCGGACTGGAGCATCACGCCGATCCGGGGCCGCAGCTCGGAGCCCTGTGCCACCGGGTCGAGGCCCAGCACGCGCACCGTGCCGGAGTCGGGCTTCCGGTACCCCTCGCAGGTCTCGACCGTGGTCGTCTTGCCCGCCCCGTTGGGGCCGAGCACGGCGGTGACACCCGCCCGGGCCACCAGGTCGAGGCCGTCCACCGCGGTCTTCGTGCCGTACCGCTTCACCAGGGCCTGGACCTGGACCACGGGCTCGCTTCGCATGGGTCACGAGTCTAGGTACGCGGCCGGGGGCTCAGGCGCGGGGGTGCGGGATCTCCTCCGGAGGGGTGGGCGCACGGGGCGCTCGTGCGGGCCGGTGAACGCTTGCGCACCGGGACGGCGTACGGCGCTCAGGGTCCGGTGAGCCGTCGCTCGCGGGGTGCGCCGGGCTCGCGAGGCCCCGTGCGGGCCGCTCACCGGTGCCGGTGCGGCGGGCACGCGAACCGGTACGTCGCTCGAGGCCGGTCGCCCGGGCCGTCGCTCGGCGTACGGCGCTCAGGGTCCCGTGAGCCGTCGCTCGCGGGGTGCGCCGGGCTCGCGAGGCCCCGTGCGGGCCGCTCACCGGTGCCGGTGCGCGCGGGCACGCGACCGGGCACGCCCCCCGAGGCCGGTCGCCGGGCCGTCACTCACGGGGACGGTGCAGCGGCAGCCAGCGCTCCGCGTAGGCGACCGCGTCCGCCAGCGGGAACAGCAGCGTGACGGCCGCGCCGACCCGCCCCCGTACGACGGGCCGGTCGCGTTCGAAGTCGTGGCCCAGCTCGTCGAACCGGTCCGAGGTGATCGACACCTCGGTCACGCGCTCCCAGCCCACCGGCCCGGGCCGCCCCACCTCCACCAGCGGGGACGGAATCCGGTACTCGGCGAGGTGGAAGCCCGTGCAGGCCTCGAAGCCCGCGCCGAGCAGCAGCACCTGGGCGCCCATCCGCTCCAGCGTCGCCAGCGGGCTGCGCTCGCCCAGCCGGCAGTCGGTCGCGTGGCCGGAGACCACCTCGGCGGCGCGGGGGCCGAGCGCCGCGAAGGACGTCTGCGGGTGTGCGCTGCGCAGGGCGCCCGGCCAGGTGCGCACGGTCTCCGGGAGCACCCCGACCCCGCGCGAGGGCGTGATCAGCGGGTCGTAGGCGGGCATCGCGGTCCGGACGGTGTCCCACCATTCCTCGGGCACCGGCGGGCTCTTCCACAGGGCCGGGTCCGAGAGGTCGCCGGTCTGGGTGGGGACCACCAGCGTGCCGTCCGGGCCGAGCGCGTCGAGCAGTCCCTGGACGACCGCGACCGGACCTCCGCAGACCCAGCCGAGGGAGCTGAGGGAGGAGTGCACGAGGAGGGTGTCGTCGGTCCGCACACCCAGCTCGCGCAGCCCGGCGGCGATCGTGCCGCGGGTGACGAGTGGGCCGGTGGGAGGGGGTGTGGGCATGCCGGGGAGTGTCCCGCAGGCCGGTCCGGGGCGCCACCGGATTGATCGATCAAAGATCGTTTCCGCAGGTCAGGTTAGGTGTACCTAAGTGACGCAGGGCACCGCACGAAGATCCGGACGCGGCTTGCCGACCCCGGAGGAATTACGCAACAATGGCGTTGTGAAAAACGTTGGCGAGGCTCCGCAGGAGGAACTCGCGACCGGTGAGCGGTCGACCCGCAACCGCGTCGCGCGATCCATCCTGGACCACGGGCCGTCGACCGTCGCCGAGCTCGCCGGGCGTCTGGGCCTCACCCAGGCCGCCGTCCGGCGCCATCTCGACGCGCTGGTCGCCGACGACGTGGTCGAAGCCCGTGAGCAGCGGGTCTACGGCACGCGCACGCGCGGGCGGCCCGCCAAGGTCTTCGCGCTCACCGACTGCGGCCGGGACGCCTTCGACCAGTCGTACGACAAGCTGGCCGCGGACGCCCTGCGCTGGATCGGTCGGCAGGAGGGCGGGGAGCAGGCGATCGCCGCCTTCGCCCGCGCCCGGATCGCCGCCCAGGGAGGCGCGTACCGCAAGGCGGTCGAGTCCGTCCCGGCCGAAAAGCGCACGGAAGCGCTGGCCAAGGCCCTGAGCGCGGACGGGTACGCTGCTACCGCGCGGAGCGCACCCCACCCCCAGCAGGGCGAGCAGCTGTGCCAGCACCACTGCCCGGTCGCCCACGTCGCAGAGCAGTTTCCGCAGCTGTGCGAGGCGGAGACGGAATTTTTCGCCGAGCTGCTCGGTACTCATGTACAGCGGCTCGCGACCATCGCGCACGGCGACGGGGTCTGCACCACGTTCATTCCGAAGACTTCGCACGCGCCGCCCACGGCGGCGCAAGCGCCCACGAACACCGCTAACGCATCTGCAAGCACGGCCGGGAGGAACCCCGCATGACTCTCCCCACGGAGACTGCTCACCCTGAGCTCGAGGGCCTGGGCAAGTACGAATACGGCTGGGCCGACTCCGACACGGCCGGCGCCTCTGCCAAGCGCGGCATCAACGAGGACGTCGTCCGCGACATCTCCGCGAAGAAGAACGAGCCGGAGTGGATGACCAAGCTCCGCCTCAAGGGCCTGCGCCTCTTCGAGAAGAAGCCCATGCCGAACTGGGGCTCGGACCTGTCGGGCATCGACTTCGACAACATCAAGTACTTCGTGCGCTCCACGGAGAAGCAGGCGGAGTCCTGGGAGGACCTGCCCGAGGACATCAAGAACACGTACGACAAGCTCGGCATCCCCGAGGCGGAGAAGCAGCGCCTCGTCGCCGGTGTCGCGGCCCAGTACGAGTCCGAGGTCGTCTACCACCAGATCCGCGAGGACCTGGAGGAGCAGGGCGTCATCTTCCTGGACACCGACACGGCCCTGAAGGAGCACCCGGAGCTCTTCAAGGAGTACTTCGGGACCGTCATCCCCGTCGGCGACAACAAGTTCGCCTCGCTGAACAGCGCGGTGTGGTCCGGCGGCTCCTTCATCTACGTGCCGAAGGGTGTGCACGTCGAGATCCCGCTCCAGGCCTACTTCCGTATCAACACGGAGAACATGGGCCAGTTCGAGCGGACCCTGATCATCGTCGACGAGGGTGCCTACGTGCACTACGTCGAGGGCTGCACGGCTCCGATCTACAAGTCGGACTCGCTGCACTCCGCGGTCGTCGAGATCATCGTCAAGAAGAACGCCCGCTGCCGCTACACGACCATCCAGAACTGGTCGAACAACGTCTACAACCTGGTCACCAAGCGCGCCGTGGCGTACGAGGGCGCGACCATGGAGTGGATCGACGGCAACATCGGCTCCAAGGTGACGATGAAGTACCCGGCCGTCTATCTGATGGGCGAGCACGCCAAGGGCGAGACCCTGTCCATCGCCTTCGCGGGCGAGGGCCAGCACCAGGACGCCGGCTCCAAGATGGTCCACATGGCGCCGAACACGTCCTCCAACATCGTCTCCAAGTCCGTGGCACGCGGCGGCGGCCGTACGTCCTACCGCGGTCTCGTGGAGATCGGCGAGGGCGCCCACGGCTCCAAGTCGAACGTGCTGTGCGACGCGCTGCTCGTCGACACCATCTCCCGCTCCGACACGTACCCCTACGTGGACGTCCGCGAGGACGACGTGTCCATGGGCCACGAGGCGACCGTCTCCAAGGTCTCCGAGGACCAGCTCTTCTACCTGATGAGCCGCGGTCTGAGCGAGTTCGAGGCGATGGCGATGATCGTGCGCGGCTTCGTCGAGCCGATCGCCAAGGAGCTGCCGATGGAGTACGCCCTCGAGCTCAACCGGCTGATCGAGCTGCAGATGGAAGGCGCGGTCGGTTAAGACCCGCCCCCGAAGCAGTCGCCAGATTTCTGACGTAGGAAGAGAGCAGACCGACAGCCATGGCTGAGGCTCAGAACATCCCCGTGGGGTCCACCACCGCGGGCCAGATCGCGGTGGCCGCCGAGTCGACCGTCGCCACGCGCATGAGCACGCCCGCGTCCTTCGACGTGGCGGACTTCCCGGTCCCGCACGGCCGCGAGGAGGAGTGGCGGTTCACGCCGCTGGAGCGGCTGCGCGGGCTGCACGACGGCACCGCGGTCGCCACCGGCGACGGCGTGAAGGTCGACATCGACGCGCCCGAGGGCGTCGTCGTGGAGACCGTCGGCCGTGACGACGCGCGCATCGGCAGGGCCGGCACCCCCGTGGACCGGGTCGCCGCCCAGGCCTACTCGGCGTTCGAGAAGGCCGGCGTGCTCACCGTCCCCAAGGAGACGGTCCTCACCGAGCCGATCCGCATCGCCGTGCACGGCGAGGGCGGCACCGCCTACGCCCACCAGGTCGTCGAGCTGGGTGCCTTCGCCGAGGCCGTGGTCGTCATCGACCACACCGGTGACGCGGTACTCGCGGCCAACGTCGACTACGTCCTGGGCGACGGCGCCAAGCTGACCGTCGTCTCCGTCCAGGACTGGGACGACAAGGCCGTGCACGTCGGCCAGCACAACGCGCTGATCGGCCGGGACGCGACCTTCAAGTCGTTCGTGGTCACCTTCGGCGGCGACCTGGTCCGGCTGCACCCGCGCGTCGCCTACGCAGGACCCGGCGGCGAGGCCGAGCTGTTCGGCCTGTACTTCACCGACCAGGGCCAGCACCAGGAGCACCGCCTCCTGGTCGACCACAACGTCCCGCACTGCAAGTCCAACGTCGTCTACAAGGGCGCGCTGCAGGGCGACGACGCGCACGCGGTCTGGATCGGCGACGTGCTCATCGAGGCCGTGGCCGAGGGCACCGACACCTACGAGATGAACCGCAACCTCGTCCTCACGGACGGCGCGCGGGTCGACTCGGTGCCGAACCTGGAGATCGAGACCGGCGAGATCGTCGGCGCCGGCCACGCCTCCGCCACCGGCCGCTTCGACGACGAGCAGCTCTTCTACCTGATGGCGCGCGGCATCCCCGAGATCGACGCCCGCCGTCTGGTGGTCCGCGGCTTCTTCGCCGAGCTGGTCCAGCAGATCGGTGTCGCGGACATCGAGGAGCGTCTGCTCGCCAAGATCGAAGAGGAGCTGGAGGCGTCGGTCGCATGACCTTCGTACGCGTCTGTGGAGCGGGCGAGCTGGAGGAGGACACCCCGAAGCGGGTGGAACTCGACGGCACGCCGATCTCCGTCGTGCGCACCGAGGGCGAGCTGTTCGCGATCCACGACATCTGCTCGCACGCGAACGTCTCCCTCGCCGAGGGCGAGGTCGACGACTGCCACATCGAGTGCTGGCTGCACGGCTCGCGCTTCGACCTCCGTTCCGGCAAGCCCGACAGTCTTCCGGCGACGCGCCCCGTCCCCGTATACCCCGTAAAGATCGAAGGGGACGACGTGCTCGTCTCCCTCACCCAGGAGTCCTGAGGCACCCATGGCAACGCTTGAAATCCGAGACCTGCACGTCACCGTCGAGGCCGACAACGCCACGAAGGAGATCCTCAAGGGCGTCGACCTCACCGTGAAGCAGGGCGAGACGCACGCCATCATGGGCCCGAACGGCTCCGGCAAGTCGACCCTCGCCTACTCCCTCGCGGGTCACCCCAAGTACACGATCACCGGCGGCACCGTCACCCTCGACGGCGAGGACGTCCTGGAGATGTCCGTCGACGAGCGCGCCCGCGCCGGCCTGTTCCTCGCGATGCAGTACCCGGTCGAGGTCCCCGGCGTCTCGGTCTCCAACTTCCTGCGCACCTCCGCCACCGCCGTCCGCGGCGAGGCCCCCAAGCTGCGCCACTGGGTGAAGGAGGTCAAGGAGGCCATGGAGCGCCTCAACATGGACCCCGCCTTCGCCGAGCGCAACGTCAACGAGGGCTTCTCCGGCGGTGAGAAGAAGCGCCACGAGATCCTCCAGCTGGAGCTGCTCAAGCCGAAGATCGCGATCCTCGACGAGACCGACTCCGGCCTCGACGTCGACGCCCTGCGCGTCGTCTCCGAGGGCGTCAACCGCGTCCACGAGTCGGGCGAGGTCGGCACCCTGCTGATCACCCACTACACGCGCATCCTGCGCTACATCAAGCCCGACCACGTCCACGTCTTCGCAGGCGGCCGCATCGCCGAGTCGGGCGGCGCCGAGCTGGCCGACAAGCTGGAGGCCGAGGGCTACGAGGCATACACGAAGGGCGGCGCATCCGAGTGACACAGCTGCCGGGCCTCCTCACCGAGTCCAATCTTTTGGGCGAGGCGATCCGCAAGGACTTCCCGATCCTGGACCGCCAGGTCCACGACGGGCAGAAGCTCGTCTACCTGGACAACGCGGCGACCTCGCAGAAGCCGCGCCAGGTGCTGGACGCGCTCAGCGAGTACTACGAGCGCTACAACGCCAACGTCCACCGTGGCGTGCACGTCCTCGCCGAGGAGGCCACGGCACTGTACGAGGGCGCGCGGGACAAGGTCGCGGAGTTCATCAACGCGCCCTCCCGCGACGAGGTGATCTTCACGAAGAACGCCTCGGAGTCGCTCAACCTGGTCGCGAACATGCTGGGCTGGGCCGACGACCCCTACCGCGTGGACTCCGACACCGAGATCGTCATCACGGAGATGGAGCACCACTCCAACATCGTGCCGTGGCAGCTGCTGGCGCAGCGCACCGGCGCGAAGCTCCGCTGGTTCGGCCTCACGGACGACGGCCGCCTCGACCTCTCGAACATCGAGGAGGTCATCACGGAGAAGACGAAGATCGTCTCCTTCGTGCTGGTCTCCAACATCCTGGGCACCCAGAACCCGGTCGAGGCGATCGTGCGCCGCGCCCAGGAGGTCGGCGCGCTCGTCTGCATCGACGCCTCCCAGGCCGCGCCGCACATGCCGATGGACGTACAGGCCCTCCAGGCCGACTTCGTGGCCTTCACCGGCCACAAGATGTGCGGCCCGACGGGCATCGGCGTCCTGTGGGGCCGCCAGGAACTGCTGGAGGACCTCCCGCCCTTCCTCGGCGGCGGCGAGATGATCGAGACGGTCTCGATGCACTCCTCCACGTACGCCCCGGCTCCCCACAAGTTCGAGGCGGGCACGCCCCCGATCGCGCAGGCGGTCGGTCTGGGCGCGGCGATCGACTACCTCAACTCGATCGGCATGGACAAGATCCAGGCCCATGAGCACGCGCTGACCGAGTACGCGGTCAAGCGCCTGCTGGAGGTCCCGGACCTGCGCATCATCGGCCCGACGACGGCCGAGGAGCGCGGCGCGGCGATCAGCTTCGCGCTCGGCGACATCCACCCGCACGATGTGGGCCAGGTCCTCGACGAGCAGGGCATCGCGGTGCGGGTCGGCCACCACTGCGCCCGCCCCGTCTGCCTCCGCTACGGAATTCCTGCGACCACGCGAGCGTCGTTCTATCTGTACTCCACGCCGGCCGAGATCGACGCACTGGTCGACGGCCTGGAGCACGTACGGAACTTCTTCGGCTGACGGGACGAGCGAAGAGCATGAAGCTGGACTCCATGTACCAGGAAGTCATCCTGGACCACTACAAGAACCCGCACGGGCGTGGTCTGAGGGACGGCGACGCCGAGGTGCACCACGTCAACCCGACGTGCGGCGACGAGATCACGCTGCGCGTGAAGTACGACGGCACGACGATCAGCGATGTCAGCTACGAGGGCCAGGGCTGCTCGATCAGCCAGGCGAGCGCCTCCGTGCTGAACGACCTGCTGGTCGGCAAGGACCTCGCCCAGGCGCAGCGGATCCAGGAGACCTTCCTGGAGCTGATGCAGTCCAAGGGCAGGATCGAGCCGGACGACGCGATGGAGGAGGTCCTGGAGGACGCGGTCGCGTTCGCCGGGGTCTCGAAGTACCCGGCCCGGGTCAAGTGCGCCCTGCTGAGCTGGATGGCCTGGAAGGACGCGACGGCCCAGGCACTGGACGGCGCCGACGCCGAGAAGGAGACGACGGCATGAGTGAGACCGTGGAAATGAAGCCGGCCTCCGAGGAGGAGGTCCGCGAGGCCCTGCTGGACGTCGTGGACCCCGAGCTGGGCATCGACGTCGTCAACCTGGGCCTGATCTACGGCGTCCACATCGACGACGCCAACATCGCGACCATCGACATGACCCTGACGTCGGCGGCCTGTCCGCTGACGGACGTGATCGAGGACCAGGCCAAGTCCGCCACGGACGGCATCGTGAACGAGCTGCGGATCAACTGGGTCTGGATGCCGCCGTGGGGCCCGGACAAGATCACGGACGACGGCCGCGAGCAGCTGCGCGCGCTGGGGTTCAACGTCTGAGGCACACCGCTGCGCACACATCGCTGCATAGCAGGAACGGCGACACCCACCGGGTGTCGCCGTTCCCGTGTCTGGACGGGCTCCGTTATGTACGCTCGTACACATGGGATATCTGCTCCTGGCCGGAGCCATCGCCGCCGAGGTCGCCGGGACCACCGCCATGAAGTACAGCGAGGGCTTCAGCAGGCTGGTCCCCTCGCTGCTCACGGCGCTCGCGTACGTGCTCTCCTTCGCACTGCTCGCCCAGACCCTGAAGGTCCTCGCCGTAGGCACGGCGTACGCCATCTGGGCCGGTGTGGGCACCGCCGCGATCGCCGCGATCGGCGTGGCGTTCATGGGCGAGGGGATGACCGTGGCCAAGGCCGCCGGCATCGCGCTGATCATCATCGGGGTCGTCGTCCTCAACCTGGGTGGCGCCCACTGATGTCTGGCCGCCGCTACGACCCCGAACGGCGTCAGCGCATCATCGACGCGGCGATCCGGGTCGTCGGGCGGAAGGGCATCGCCGGCCTCAGCCACCGCACCGTCGCCGCCGAGGCCGACGTACCCCTCGGCTCGACGACGTACCACTTCGCGACCCTGGACGAACTCCTGGTCGCCGCCCTGCGCCAGGCCAACGAGGGCTTCGCCAAGGTGGTCGCCGCACACCCGGGCCTGGCGGACCCCGACGCCGACCTGGCCGGCGAGCTGGCCCGCGTCCTCGGAGAGTGGCTGGGCGGCGACCGCACGGGCGTGGAGCTGGAGTACGAGCTGTACCTGGCCGCGCTGCGCCGCCCCGCCCTGCGTCCGGTGGCGGCGGAGTGGGCCGAGGGCGTCGCCGACCTGCTCGCCCACCGTACGGACCCGCTCACGGCGCGGGCCCTGGTCGCGCTGATGGACGGCGTCTGTCTCCAGGTGCTGCTGACGGACACGCCGTACGACGAGGAGTACACGCGGGAGGTACTGGCGCGGGTGATCCCACCGGGCCGGTGACCGCGGGGCCGTGCCCGGGTGGCGAGACGCCCGAGGGGTCGGCTCGCTTCCGCGGGCGACGGCCGGTTAGGTTGCCCTCATGACCGACACGACTGCTCCCCGCTCCACCGGCGCCGTGGCCGCCGGGCTTGCCACGATCGCCGCCGACGGCACCGTCCTCGACACCTGGTTCCCGGCCCCCGAACTGACCGCTGCGAGTGCCGAGGGCCCCGGCCCGTCCGGCACCGAGCGCCTCACCGCCGAACAGGCCGCCGAACTCCTCGGCGGCGGTGCGACCGCGGCGGTCGGTCCGGACGCCCGGCGGGGCGTCGAAGTGGTCGCGGTCCGCACGGTCATCGCCTCGCTGGACGAGAAGCCGGTCGACACGCACGACGTCTACCTGCGCCTGCACCTGCTCTCCCACCGCCTGGTCGAGCCGCACGGCCAGAACCTGGACGGCATCTTCGCCCACCTGGCCAACGTCGCCTGGACCTCGCTCGGCCCGGTCGCCGTGGACGACATCGAGAAGGTGCGCCTCAACGCCCGCGCCGAGGGCCTGCACCTCCAGGTGACCTCCGTCGACAAGTTCCCGCGCATGACGGACTACGTCGCCCCCAAGGGCGTCCGCATCGCCGACGCCGACCGGGTCCGGCTCGGCGCGCACCTCTCCGCGGGCACCACGGTCATGCACGAGGGCTTCGTCAACTTCAACGCGGGCACGCTCGGCACCTCGATGGTCGAGGGCCGCATCTCCGCGGGCGTGGTCGTCGGCGACGGCTCCGACATCGGCGGCGGCGCCTCCACCATGGGCACGCTCTCCGGCGGCGGCAACGTCCGCATCGTCATCGGCGAGCGCTGCCTGGTCGGCGCCGAGGCGGGCGTCGGCATCGCGCTCGGCGACGAGTGCGTGGTCGAGGCCGGCCTCTACGTCACCGCGGGCACCCGGGTGACGATGCCCGACGGCCAGGTCGTCAAGGCGCGCGAACTCTCCGGCGCCTCCAACATCCTCTTCCGCCGCAACTCGGTCACGGGCACGGTCGAGGCCCGCCCGAACAACGCGGTGTGGGGCGGCCTGAACGAGGTCCTGCACAGCCACAACTGACGCCGTAGCCGGTCGCCGACGGCCGAGCCGCCCTTCCGACGTGCCCCAGCGGGCCCGTCGGGAGGGCGCTCACCGTTTCAGGGCCCGGTAGCGCTTCAGCAGCGCGGTGATGCGCGCGAGGTCGGCGGGTCCGTTCAGCTCGGTCAGGAGGTCGTCGGGGCACAGCTCGTAGAGGTCGCCCCACCAGTGGCGGCCCCGGTTGTCCCAGATCCGGTAGCCGCCCGGCACGCCCCGGGCCACGTAGCGTCTTCTGCTCATCGCGGTGACCCTAGGCGGAGGGGGAGCATACCGCCAACGCGATGAGAGCACGTGCTCCGAGCGCCCCCGCACGTACGGATGACGGCCCGTGACCTTCCGGTGGTCTTGGCGGATGAACGGGTGGACGCAGAGTCCGATCAGACGCCGATCCGACGAAACGAGGGGCCTGGTATGACGAACGAGCGGGCGAGGACCGTGGCGCGTTGGCTGGCCGGGGCGGGCGCCGCGGTGCTGGTGTGCTGGGGTTCGGCGGGGGCCGCGCAGGCGGACGAGACCACCTCCGGATCGCACAACGGCCCCCGGGTCGGCCTCCTCAACGTCAACGTGGGGCAGATCGACGACCCGGCGGAGGACGTACTGGAGCACACGTTGCTGCTCGGGGACGGCTACACCTGGAGCTGATCGGTATCGGCGACCAGTTCCTCGTAGGTCGCCAACAGCCTGTCGGTCGTCTCGCGGTCCGCGGGCCGCAGCGGTGCGCGGACCGGCCCCGAAGGCAGGCCCAGTGTCCCGAGGAGGGCCTTCGCGGTGACCGTGCCGGGCAGGCCCGCGGCCATCATCGGCTCGACGAGGGGGATCGCCCGGCGCTGGAGCCGGGCGGCCCGCCCGGTGTCGCCCGCGTCGAAGGCGTCGAGGACGGCCCGGAACAGGTCCGGCACGACGTTCGCGACCGTGCTGACGTACCCCGCCGCGCCGACCGCGTACAGGGCGAGGACCTGCTCGTCGCAGCCCGCGTAGTACGCCAGGTCCGAGCGGGACAGCACCTTCTGGGTGCCGAGGAGGTCGTAGGAGCAGTCCTTGACGGCGACGATCCGCGGGTGACCGGCGAGGCGGACGAGTGTGTCGGGTTCGATGCGGGTGCCGGTGCGGCCCGGGATGTCGTAGAGGGCGAGCGGCAGTCCGCAGGCGTCCGCGACCTCCAGGAAGTGCGCCTCCAGGGCGTCCTGCGGGGGCCTGCTGTAGTACGGCGTGACCACCAGCAGCCCGTCCGCGCCGGCCCGCTCCGCGGCCAGCGCCAGTTCCACCGTGTGCCGAGTGTCGGCGGTGCCCACCCCGGCGACGACCGACGCCCGGTCCCCGACCGCCTCCCGCACCGCCGTGACCAGCGCCGCCTTCTCGGCGTCCGTGGTGGTCGGCGACTCACCCGTGGTGCCGGACAGCACCAGGCCGTCGCAGCCCCGCGACACCAGCCGGTCGGCGAGCCGCTGTGCGCCGTCGAGATCGAGCGCGCCGGTCCCGGTGAAGGGCGTGACCATGGCGCACAGGGCGCGGCCGAAGGGGGGAGGGGAGGGGCGGTCGTCGTCTGTCGTCATGGGAGTAGTGTCGGCGGCCGGATCGTGTAGCTCCACTTAAATCTGCTACGAGGTATGTGTAAGGAGTGCTGCGTGGTCGGCGGTGGGAGAGGGCAGGGGTAGTGCCGGTCGGCCATGGGTACCCGGGGTGCTCCGAACCGAGAGGAGGCGGAACCGTGACCGGGACCATGCACACCAGGCCTGTGCACGACGAGCAGCACTCCGTGGGTGAACTGGTCGGTCAGGCCACCGAACAGCTCTCCCGGCTCGTGCGCCAGGAAGTGGCCCTCGCCAAGATGGAGCTGGCCGAGAAGGGCAAGCGGGCCGGGCGGGGCGGCGGGATGCTGGGCGCCGCGGGCGCCATCGCGTACGTCGGTCTGTTCGCGCTGGCCGGAACGGCCACGGCCGCGCTCTCACTGGCGCTGCCCGTCTGGGCCGCGGCGCTCATCGTGACGGCGGTGCTCTTCGTGATCGCGGGCGTACTGGCCATGATGGGCCGCGCCCAGCTCCGCCGCGCCGTGCCCCCGAAACCCGAGGAGACCCTCGGCAGCGTCAGGGCCGACGTGGACCAGATCAGGGAAAGGGCGCATCGATGACCGACGCGACAAGCGGCGACGGTGACGGCAGGAGGACCGGCTCCACCGCACAGCCGGCCGGCGGGGCCAAGGGGCCCGACGAGCTGCGACAGCAGATCGAACAGACCCGCGGTCAGCTCGGCGACACCGTGGAGGAGCTGGCGGGGAAGGCGGATGTGAAGGGCCGCGCCAAGGCCCGGGCCGCCGACCTCAGGGACAAGGCCGGTGCCATGACCGTGCAGCTGCGCAGTTCCGCCGCGCAGGCCGGGCACACCGTGCAGGACAAGGCGGGCCGGGCCGGGCACACCGCGCAGGACAAGGCGAGCCGGGCCGGCCGTACAGCGCAGGACAAGGCGGGCAGGGCGGGGCACACCGTGGAGCAGCGGGTGCCGGGACGGGCGCGCGGTGCGGTTCGGGCCGGGCTCGGGCATCCCCGTGCGGTGCTGGTCGCCGGTGCGGCGGCCGGTGCGGTGGTCGCGGCGGGCGTGCTGCGGCGCCGCCACCGTCACGGGCACTGCTGAGGGCGCGGGCGTGACGAGGGGCTCCGGGGCGGGGCCCCTCGTCACGCATGTCTTGCCGGTGCACGTCGTACCGGTACCGGGGTGCATTTCGGAAGGCGCTTGACCTCAACCTTGGTCGAGGTCGGAGAGTGGTGCGTGCAACCGACGCCCCGATCAGTGGAGGCCGGCATGACCCGCCGTACCGACGCACACCCCGAACTCGCCCGCGCCGATGTCCAAGCGCCCTTCTTCAGTACCTGGAGTGTGGGCACGCCCGAGCGGCAGCGGCAGACGGTCGACGCCATCGCCCGTACCTGGGAGCGCCGCCCCTGGCCTGCCGACGACCTGCTGGGCTACCACGTCTACACCGGCCACGACGGCAGCACGCTGTTGCACCACTCGCAGTGGGCGAGCGAGCAGGCGTACGAGGCCTTCGTCAAGACGCACCGGCAGGAGCGCGTCGACGAGATCGACACCGCCGTGCCCGGCATCGAGCGGCTGTGGCTCGGCAGGTACCGGCACTACCGCGGCGGCACCCGCGGGAACGGGCCGGCACCCGTCCCGGGCTGCATCGTGATCGTCGACGTCGAGTTCGAGGGACCCGACCCCGAGCGGCAGCGCGCCTGGGTGGACGCCGTCTTCGAGGCCCTGGCGAGCGAGCCGGAGCCGCACCCCGGCGGCATCTCCGCCCACTTCCACCTCAGCACCGACGGCACCCGGGTCCTCAACTACGCCGAGTGGGAGAGCGCCCAGGCCCACATCGACGCCCTCGCCGCACCGGGCGACGGCGTCGGCTCGGCGTCGGACCAGTGGGAGCGGGTGCGGAACTGGCCGGGCCTGAAGAGCAGTACGGTCAACCGCTACGACCACGCCCTCGGCCTCGTGCCCCGCTGAACCCGCCCCCTTCGCCCGCCGGTTACGGACGGAACCGCAGCACCTGCGGGTCGTGGTCGCTGATCTGGTCGTGGAACTCGGCGTTGACGTGCACGCTGTCGTACGACAGGCGCCCGCCCCACCGGATCGACGGGCTGACCAGGATCTGGTCGAGGACCTGGCTGTTGCCCTGGTAGACGTAGGAGTAACGCTCGCTCCGAGGCAGCGACTTGACCGCCGACCACAGGGCGCCGTCGTCCTCCAGGATGCGCGTGGTCCTGGAGAACTCGAAGTCGTTGATGTCGCCGAGGGCGATGACGTCCGCGTTCTTCTGAGTGGAGAGCACGTCCTTGACGAAGGTGTTCACGGCCTTCGCCTGGAGGTGGCGCTGTGTCTCCGAGCCGCGCGAGGGCGGCTGGTACTGCGCGGACAGGCTCTGGTCGCCGCCCTTGGAGTTGAAGTGGTTGGCGATGACCAGGACGGTGCGGCCGCGGAAGACGAACTCGCCGGCCAGCGGCTTGCGGCTGTCCTCCCAGGCGGTGTTCGCCGGGTCCACGCGGCCGGGGGAGTGGGTGAGCGCCGCCTTGCCGCGCACCTTCGTCACCCCGGTCGCGGTGGCCGCGTCGCCGGACCCGCGGTCGGTGAAGGAGACCCGCTCCGGGTTGAACAGGAACGCCTGGCGGATGTTGCCGCCGGGCTGGCCGCCGTCCTCGCCGTCGACCGGGTCGATGCCGCGCCAGTGGTAGCGCGGGCCGCCGGCCGCGACGATCGCGTCGATCAGCTTGCCGACCGTCGCGTCGGCGGCCACCGTGCCGTCGTCGGTGGCGCCGTTGTTGTCCTGGATCTCCTCCAGGGACACGATGTCGGGCGACGCGAGGTTGTGCACGATCGCCTCGGCGTGCGCGGCGAAGGTGCCGTCGGACGGGTCGAGGTTCTCGACGTTGTACGTCGCCACCGCCAGCTCGCGGCTGCTCTGCCGGCGCGTCGACTCGCGCTCCAGGTCCCCGCTCTCCAGCACGCCGATCTCGCTCGCGACCAGCGTGTAGCCGCCGTACTGGTTGTAGTCCAGCGGGCCCGCGGTGGTTCCGGCGAGGGTGTCGCCCACGTTGGCGTCGGGGAAGTCGGCCGGCTTGCCCAGGGACTGGATCTGCAGCCGGCCGGTGTTCTGGGAGTCGTAGGAGCCGTACACCGTGCCGCCTCGGCGGTTGGCGTTCTCCCAGGGCTTCACCGTGACCCACAGCTCGGTGTACGGGTCGGAGGCGCCGACCACGCGGGCGTCGGCGACCCGGACGTTCATGCCCTCCAGGGACTCGTAGTGGTCCAGGGCGTAACGCGCGGGCCGCAGCGGCAGGCCGTTGACCGAGCCGTTCCCGGCCTCGTCGCCCTCGGGGGCGTATGCGCGCGGCACGGTGCGGGCGGAGACGGTCGTCGCGGCCGGGACCGCGTTGCCGCTGGAGACGACCGTGAACGTCGGGCGGGTGATCTCGGTCAGCGACTGGTTGCCGGAGGAGGTGCCGCCGGGCACGTACTCCGAGACCGTGCCGGACACGGTGACCGCGTCACCGACGGCGACGCCCTTCGGGGTGGAGCCGGTGAAGACGAAGACGCCCTCGCTGGTGGCCGGGTCGGCGTCGGGCTTCTGGTCCTGGATCCAGAAACCTCTGGAGTTGCCGTAGCCGCGGACTCCGGTGACGATTCCGGCCACGTCCGTGACCTGCTTGCCGGCGTACGGCGACAGCCGGGTGCTGCCCTGGATGTCGTGGACGCGCACGGAGTCGGCGTGCGCGGGCGAGGTGAGGACGACCGTGGACGCCGCCGAGCAGACTGCGGCGACGGTGAGCGCGGCGAGGCGCGCGGAGGACTTGCTGGCCAACGTGATCCCTCCGGGGACGTGACAGAGCGCCGGGACGAGGGTGGGACGAGGGTGTGGCGCGACGGAACGAGGGTGATGGGACGCGAGGGGCCGCAGGCACACGTGGACCTGAGTGAACACTTGTCCCCCCGCTTTCTACGCGCGTCAATCTCCTGCTTGGCCACGCCAGTTGTCAAGGTTTCGGCCATGTACGCCACCCGTCGGGGAGATGAACCGGGCGGCATGGGTGGAAACCCGTCTAGGCTGAGCTGTTGAGCCGTACGGCGTCCGGATGGCCGTACGGCGGTCAAGGCGCGCGAGGAGAAACAGCCGATGTCAGACAGCTCCACCCTGCCGCCCGCACGGCTGCGCGCCGAAGCGGAACTGGCCCGCGACGCGCTGTCCACGCCGGTGCTCTCCCGGGCCGCCCGGCTGGCCCGCTGGGCCGGTCCCGACACCCGTGTCGACGCCGGGGGCGGGCTCGTCGAGGAGCAGCTGCCGACGGCGGCCGAGGAGCTCGGGCTGAGCGGGGACGACGCCGCGGCCCACGCGAGCGAGGCGTGGCGGATCGCCGTGGACACCGGGCTCGTCGAGATCACCGACGAGGAGGCGGGCACCGTCGCGGCGGGCGAGGACGTCGCCCTGCTCACCGGCGGCTCTCCGCAGGACGTGCTCGGGCTGTGGCTCACCGCCCTGGAGGCGGTGCTCGCCGACGCGAGCGTGCCCGACCTCGACGACCTGGTCGACGCGATGGCCGAGGGCGGCGAGGTCGACCTGTCGTCCCTCGACTGGGACCCGGAGGCCGAGGCCGAGTTCCTCGACGGCGTGCTCGGCAACCTCTACCTGCTCACCGTCGGCGAGGACCGCCCCGGCGACGCCTCGGTGCCGCTGCCCGCGCTGGCGGCGTCCGTGATCGTGCCCAGCGACATGGGCGAGCCCACCAACGACGTGCTGGAGCAGGTGTCCGACGCGATGATGCGGCTGGACGACCAGTTCCGGCTGCTGGAGCCCATCGGCCTCGTCGAGTACCAGCCGGTCGACGAGGCCCTGATGGCCGACGCGGACGAGGAGCCCGCGGCGCCCGTCGACGAGACCGACGTCGCCCGCTACGGCATGGTGCGGCTCACCCCGCTCGGCCTGTACGGACTGCGCGCCCGGCTCCTGGAGGCCGGCTTCGAGGCACCCGCCGTCGGCGACCTCACCGACAAGGGCGCCGACGCGCTGCTCGACGGCACCGCCCCCTTCCCGCCGGCCGCGGCGCACGCCGAGACCGAGCTGTGGCTGGCCGGCCGGAGCCCTCTCGACGCGGCCCGTGAACTGCTGGCGGCGGCACGCGGCTCGGACACCGGCGCGCCCCTGCGCCGGCTGCGCTGCCAGCAGGCGCTGTCCCTGGTCGGCGCCGAGGCGGAGCCCGCGCTGCGGGAGGTCCTCGACGACGCCGAGCTGGGCGGCCTGGCCCGGGTCTGGCTGACCGAGCACGGCGCGCGGGACGTTCCCGCCCCGCCGCAGGAGATGGTCTTCTGGCTGACCATCGACACCGTGGCGGCACAGCTCGCGGCCGAGGGGAACTCCGAGGAACTGCGTGCGCTGGTGGAGGGGCTGGCCCGGCAGCACAGCGGGTTCTTCGACACGGTGTGGCGGGTCGACCACCCGGCCACGCCGGACGTCCTGGAGGCGATGGGGCGGCTGCATCCCGACAAGAAGGTGGCGAAGGAAGCGCGCAAGGCGGCGTTCAAGGCACGGTCGCAGCAGGGGGGCTGACGCCGGGCGCGTCGGGGTGCGTCGGGGTGCGTCGGGCGGAGCCTGTTGCACGCCGGTCAGCTGGGCGGGGGTGGGTGGCGCGGCCCGGCGTTGCGGGGTGCCGCCGCGCCCACCCGTGCCGCCCTAGGCGGCACGAATGCCCGCGGTTGCCGGGGGGTGTGCGTGGCCGCGGCTATGCGGGAGGGTGCCCGCGGGTACAGGGGGCGGGTTCGTGGTTGTGCGGGCTGCCGCACGGGCGCCGTGCGTAGTTCAACCGCCGTTCAGGCGTGGGCGGAACCGTGTCGCCGGACCGAGGTCCGCCACCCTCCACGGCACGTCCGGCACGTCCACCGTTACAGGAGTCACCATGTCGCTCACCCGCAGGGACTTCGCCAGTCGCTCCGCGCTCACCGGCGCCGGAGTCGTGCTGGCGGGCAGCGTCGGCGCCCTCGCCACCGCCCCGAACGCCCTCGCGTCCACGGACACCGAGAGCGCGGGGGAGGAGCACGGCAGAGGCCACGGACACGACCACGGCGGGGTCGGCTACGGGCCGCTGATCCCCGACCCGGACGGCATCCTCGCCCTGCCCGCAGGCTTCCGCTACGAGATCCTCACCTACTGCGGCCGGACCAAGCTGGAGTCGGGCGAGTACACCCCGTCCAACCACGACGGCACCGCCACCTTCGACGGCCCGCGCGGCACCACCCTCCTCGTCAACAACCACGAGCTCGGCGGCCACCGCGACGACTGGGACCACCCCGTCCCGCTCATCGAGGGCCTCGTCTACGACCCCGCCGCGGCCGGCGGCTGCACGGTCGTCGAGGTCCGCCGCGGCGGCCACGTCGCCGAGTGGGTCGGCATCGCCGGCACCGCCCAGAACTGCGCGGGCGGCAGCACCCCCTGGGGAACCTGGCTGACCTGCGAGGAGACCGAGGACAAGGCCGGCGAGGAGGGGATGACCAAGGACCACGGCTACGTCTTCGAGGTCGACCCCGAGGACCGCCGCGCCAACCGCGATCCCAAGCCGATCAAGGCGCTCGGCCGCTACGCCCACGAGGCCGTCGTCGTCGACCCCAGGCGCGGCCACCTCTACCTCACCGAGGACGCCTCCGGCCCCAACGGCCTCTTCTACCGCTGGACCCCGCCGGAGGGCTTCCGGCACGGCCGCGGCAGGCTGCGCACCCTCGCCGACGACGCCGGGGTCCTCCAGGCGTTCAAGTGCTTCGACTCCGGCGGCAAGTTCGTCGACGACCTCTCCCGCGCGACGAGGACCGGCACCGTCTACGGCGTCGACTGGATCGACGTCCCCGACCGCGACGCGCAGAGCACCTCCGTGCGCAGGCAGTTCGGCGCCGGCCAGGTCACCCGCGCCCGCAAGCTGGAGGGCATGTGGTGGGCCGACGGCGGCGCGTACATCGTCTCCTCGTTCGCCCGTGACGAGAGCCCCGGCCGGCCGCACGACGGCCAGGTCTGGTTCTACGACCCGGGGCGCCGCACCCTCACCCTCAAGGTCCTCCTCGGCGTCAACCCCGACCCGTCGGCGGACGGCGCCTTCGACGGCCCCGACAACATCACCGTCTCCCCGTACGGCGGCATCGTCATCGCCGAGGACGGCGACGGCGTCCAGCACCTGTTCGGCGCCACCGACAGCGGGCGCACGTACCCCATCGCCCGCAACGACCTGAACGTCGGATCCGAAGAGGAGCCCGAGTACAGCGAGTTCGCCGGCGTCACCTTCTCGCCCGACGGAAAGACCCTTTACGCCAACATCCAGGACCCCGGCATCCTGCTCGCCATCACCGGGCCGTGGAAGCGGCAGCGGCGTTAGAACAGGGGATCACACCTACGAGTGGGCCCGTCCGCTTCGGCGGACGGGCGATAGTGCTCTGGGGCGTCAGCTGTTCCAGAACGTCTCGAAGGAGCCGATCCACCAGGCCGCCGCCGACAGGACGCACAGCTGTGCCACCGCCGCCGTCCACCACCGGCACAGGACCGCGAAACCGCACGTCCACCACATGATGGTGAGCAGAGCGTGCACGGCGTCGCTCTGGAACGAGGCGGCGGAGGTGTCCATCATGCCCGGATGCGCCATCCAGTCCTCGGTGAAGATGCCCTCCTGTCCGAGCAGCAGGATCAGGGACACGACCCACAGGTCGAACAGCATCAGGCAGAGGGTCGCGACCCGGTCCAGGCGGAGGTAGGCGCGCGTCGGGACGAACAGCCTCACCTGCCACGGCCCCTCGACGCGCATCAGGTCCACCGGCCGCATGCGCGCCAGCGTCCCCAGTACGTACCCGAAGGCCACGAGTACCGCTATCCATCCGCTGAGCGCGTACAACGCGAACACCAGCAACACCAAGGTCATCATCGATGGGCAGGAGATCCGGCGCGCACGGAATGGTTCCTTCCGGTCGTGTGGGCCGTTCGGGACAGGGTCGGGCGGGCGCGCGGTAAGGTGCGGCGAGAATCCTCTGTGTGCAGGGAGTAGTGGGATGGCGCAGGTCAGGGCCATGCGCGCGGATGCCCGCCGCAACCGTGAGCGGCTGCTGGAGGTCGCGGCGGCGGCTTTCGCCGAACATGGCGAAGGCGCCTCCCTGGACGACATCGCCAAGCGCGCGGGAGTCGGGACCGGCACGCTGTACCGGCACTTCCCGACGCGGCGGGCGTTGCTGGAGGCCGCCTATCTCGACCGGATCGAGGCGATCGCGGCGCGCGCCGACGTGATCGCGGCCGAGCGGGCGCCGGGCGAGGCGTTGCTGGAGTGGCTGAACGAGCTGGCCGTGGGGATGATCCAGGTCCGCGGGATGAAGGCGTTGCTGGGCACCGCCGTCACGGCCGGTGGCTCGGCGGTGGACACGGCGTGCGGCGACTGTGTGCGGGGCGCGGCCGGGCGGCTGGTGCGGGCGGCGCGGGACGAGGGGACGCTGCGGCGGGACGTCGAGCCGATCGAGGTGCTGCGGCTGGTGCACGGGGTGGTGACGGCGTCCGAGTCGACCGACGGGGAGGGCGGGGACGCCGGGGAGGCCGGGGAGTCCGTCCGCCGGTATCTGTCCCTGGTGTGGGGCGGGTTGCGGGCGTAGGCGGCGTTGGTGGGGCGCCGGTGGTGCCGGGGGCGCCCCACCTGCCGGTTGCCTACAGCGCCTGGGCCGACGGCTTCACCATGCCCCGGACCGTGCGGGACTTGACGAAGTCGCCCATGGCGGTCATCTCCCACTCGCCGGAGTACTGCCGGATCAGCTTCGCCATCATCACGCCGGTCTGCGGCTCGGCGCTGGTGAGGTCGAAGCGGACCAGTTCCTCACCGGTCGCGGCGTCCATGAGGCGGCAGTAGGCCTTGGCGACCTCCGTGAACTTCTGGCCGGAGAAGGAGTTCACCGTGAAGACCAGGCCGCTGACCTCCTGCGGGAGCCGACCCAGGTCGACAGTGATGACCTCGTCGTCGCCGCCGCCCTCGCCGGTGAGGTTGTCCCCGGAGTGCTTGATGGCGCCGCCGACGATGGACAGCTTGCCGAAGTAGCAGCTGTCGATGTGGTTGCGCTGCGGGCCGTACGCGATGACGGACGCGTCCAGGTCGATGTCCTTGCCGCGGTACGCCGGCTCCCAGCCGAGGCCCATCTTGACTTGGGAGAGCATCGGCCGGCCGCCCTTGACGAGGGAGACGGTCTGGTTCTTCTGGAGGCTGACCCGGCCCTTGTCGAGGTTGATCTTCCCGGCGCCCGGGGCGGGGGCCGGCGGGGCGGCCGGTGCGGTGGGCGGTGCGGAGGGCATCGTGGGCGCGGCGGCGGGCGGGGGCGGCGGGGTGGCCGCCTGGGACCGCTGCGGGGCCGGCGGGGTGGCCGGCTGGGCGGCCGGGGCAGCGGGCTCCTCGACCGTGACGCCGAAGTCCGTCGCGATGCCGGCGAGGCCGTTGGAGTAGCCCTGGCCGACCGCGCGGGCCTTCCAGGCGCCGTTGCGCAGGTAGACCTCCACGATCACCAGCGCGGTCTCGGCGCCGAGCTGCGGGGGCGTGAAGGAGGCGAGGACGGAGTTGTCGTCCGCGTTGCGGATGGTGGCGGTCGGTTCGATGCCCTGGAAGGTCTGCCCGGCGGCGTCCGGGCTGGCGGTGACGACGATCTTCTCGATGCCCGGCGGCACCGCGGAGGTGTCGACCACGATCGCGTCCGGGGCGGCGCCGCCGCCGGAGCGGTAGGTCACGCCCTGGCCGGTGGGCTGGTTGTAGAAGATGAAGTCGTCGTCGGAGCGCACCTTGCCGTCGGCGGTGAGCAGCAGGCCCGATACGTCGAGCCGCACGGGCGCGGCGACGTCCACCGTCACGCGGGCGGCGGAGAGGGGGATGTTCGAGCCGGGGGTCATAGCTGTCATGCCGGGTGAACGAGCGAGGGCGTTTTACCGTTCCCTTACCCGGGGGCCAATCGGGTCAGCGGCGGGGCCGGGGGTTGTTGCGGGGGTGATTGCGGGCCGTGCGTTCGTTTCCGTGTTTGTAGTTGCCCGTCCAGCGGGCCATGACCAGCTGGGGGTCGCCAGCCGTGACCTCCTGGAGGAAGCGGGCGGCTCGGGAGCCGTTGAGGGTGGTGGCGGGGTGGTTGTGGTGGGTGATGTGGACGGTGCCGTTCGCGGTGGTGGTGTAGACGAAGCCGTTCGGTTTGGGCATGCGGGGATCGTAGGAGGGGTGCGGGGGGAGGGCCCAGGGGTTTTCGCCCCCGCCGCCCCTTCCCTTCCCGTCCCTGGGGCTGCGCCCGCCGTTCGTGTCGTGTGACGACTCGGCCTTGGATGGTGGACGACGGCTTGTGGGCACGGATCGAACCGCTCCTCCCGCCCTGGCCCGAGCGGTCGCCAGGGCCGAGGCCGGTTGATGACCGGCTGTGCTTGCAGGGCATCTTGTACGTCCTGCATCAGGACATCGCCTGGCGATTCCTGCCCCTTGGAGCTGGGGTTCGGACCCGGACAGACCTGCTGGCGCCGTCTGGACCGCTGGCAGCAGGCTGGAGTCTTCGAGGAACTGCACCGCCTTCCTGCTCGCCGAGCTGAACGCGGCCGGCGACCTCGACTGGTCCCGCGCGTGTGTGTGGACGGTTCTCACGTCCGCGCGAAAGGGGGGAGCTGCGACTGGTCCGTCGCCGGTCGACCGGCGGAAGACGGGCAGCAAGCATCACTTGATCTGCGACGGCAAGGGCACTCCACTGCACGTCATCACAACTGTCGCCAACGTCAACGACATCACCCAGACCCTCGACTTGGTCGACGGCATCCCGCCCGTCGCCGGACGGCCCGGCCGACCACGACGGCGACCCGAGTCCGTCCTGGGCGACAAGGCGTACGACTCCACGGCCGTACGCCGACAACTGCTGCACCGCGGATCCTGCCCGTGATCTCCCGCAAGGGGCCCCGAACATCAGGGGCCTGGGCAGACTCCGCAACCGACCCGCTCACCTCACCCGCAGCCCCGCCCGCACCCCCTCCAGATCCCCGTCCGACGCCAGCCCCGCGTGGTACAGCCGCAGTTCCGTCGCGCCCAGTTCGCGCGCGCGGGCGGCGTCGGCCGCGAGCCTGTCCGGTCTGCCGCCCATGCCGGAGACCACGGTGAGGTTGGCGGCGAGTACGGCCCCGGCGCGGTCCTGCTCGGCGAAGGGCGTCAGCAGGCCCGCGCCGCCCGTGCAAGGCACGACCACGCCGTCCGCGACGGACAGGATGTGCGCGGGGTCGACGCCGGCGTTGGCGCCGCAGTGGTACGAGACGGGGTCGGCGTGCAGCAGGACCCGGAAGCCGTCGGGCGCGGCGGCGCGTACGGCCGCGACCGCCGCCTCCTGGAGCGTGCGGGCGGTCTCGTCCCGCCACGCGCGCGTGGCGTTCGCCGGCGCCTCGCCGAGCAGCTTCGCCACGCCGGCCCAGCCCCCGTCCGACGGCCCCGCTCCCCGCCACACCGGTTCGAGCGCGGCGCGCACGGCGGCGGCCAGTCCATCGGGATCGAGGCCCTGTCCGCCGTAGCCCGCCCGGCAGTCCGGGCAGAAGCACAGCGACATCAGGTACTGCCCGGCGTCCCCGAGGCCGACTCCGCCGGTCTTGTCGTGGGCGTGCAGGTGGGCGAGCCCGTACCAGCCGAGGGACTCGAGTTCGGTGCCGCCCGCCCCCGGCCGCACCGCCGCCTCGGCGGCCAGGTCGGTGAGGTACGCGCGCGTGGCGGGCTGCGCGATACAGGGCGCCCATGGGTAGCGGTCGCCGTAGGCGTTGACGACGGAAGTGTGCGGACGCTCGGCGCCGAGGCGGGAGTTGTGGGCGAGGACGACCCAGGTGTGCACGTCCAGGCCCGCGCCCGCGAGGGCGGCGGCGGCCTCGCCCCAGGCGTCGCCGGGCGCCCAGTCACCGGCCTCGTAAGGGCGCAGGTCCCGTCCCTTCCAGCGGGCGTCCGGCGGGTAGAGGACGGCGGCGTACTCGGCGGTGACGACGCGGTGGCGCGGGTGGCGGGGGGTGAGGGCGCGGGTGGAGTGGTAGGCGGCGGCGAGCGTCACCTGCTCGACGCCGGTCCCGGCGATGCACTCCGCCGCCGACGGGTCCCCGTTGACGTCCCAGGGGTAGACGAACGCCGACGCCCTCACTTGAGGCCCTCCTCGTCGAGCAGCGCGTAACCCCGCTCGATCAGCTGGGCGAGTTGCTTCACATGGTCCTCGGTCGGCTCCTGCAACGGCGGCCGCACCTCCCCCACGTCCAGCCCGCGCAGCCGTACGCCCGCCTTGACCAGGGCGACGGCGTACCCGCGGCCCTGTGCGCGCAGTTCGACGAACGGCCGGTAGAAGCCGTCCAGCAGGCGGTGCGCGACGGCGTCGTCGCCCGAGCGGAGCGCCCGGTGGAAGGCGAGGGCGATCTCGGGGGCGAAGCAGAACGCGGCGGACGAGTAGAGGGTGACGCCGAGCGCGCGGTAGGCGAGCTGCGTCTGCTCGGCGGTCGGCAGCCCGTTGAAGTAGAGGAAGTCGTCGCCGGGCACCTCGGTGCGCACGGCGCTGATGATCCGCTGCATGAGGTCGAGGTCGCCGAGCCCGTCCTTGAGGCCGACGATCCCGTCCGTGCGGGCCAGTGCGACCACGCTCTCCGGTGTGAACACGGCGTTGTCGCGCTGATAGACGATCACCGGCAGGGAGGTCGCGGCGGCCACCTCCCGGTAGTGCCGCAGCAGCCCCTCCTGCCCGGCGAGCACCAGGTACGGCGGCATGGCCAGCAGCCCGTCGGCCCCGGCCTCCTCGGCGAGGCGGGCGTAGCGCACGGCGAGGGCGGTGCCGTAGCCCGCGCCCGCCAGGACGGGCACCCTGCCCGCGGTCTCCTCGACGGCCGCCCGGACGCAGGCCTGGAACTCCTCCGGGGTGAGCGCGTGGAACTCACCGGTGCCGCAGCAGGCGAACACGGCGGCGGCCCCGGCCTCGATCCCGCGGCGCACGTGCGTGCGGAAGGCGTCGAGGTCGGCCTCGCCGCCGGGTCCGTAGGCCGTGACGGGGAAGAACAGCGGACCGCTGGGGGTGGTGAGCCGGGCGGCGAGAGGGGCTGAGGTCACGGGCGCTCCCCATTCCATATCCATGATCTGTGTCTACATTTCTGAACGTGACCACGTTAAGTCGCCTCGCGAACACCGTCAAGCAGGCGCCCCTTGACGCGCGACCACCCGCTCTTTACCGTGTCCACACATATGAACTCCAGGCACGGATTCGTACAACTGTCGCCGCTTCAGGAAAACCAGGAGTCCCGAGGATGCCCGCTCCCCGCACCGTCCTGCTCACCGGCGCCGCCGGCGGCCTCGGCACCCTGATGCGGGACCTGCTTCCCGACCACGGGTACACGCTGCGCCTGCTCGACCTGCGCCCGATCGAGGGCGAGCCGGACGCCGTGGTCGCCGACCTCGCCGACCGGGCGGCCGTGCGCGAGGCGGTCCGGGGTGTCGACGCGATCATCCACCTCGCGGGCATCTCCCTGGAAGCCCCGTTCGAGAAGATCCTGAAGGCCAACATCGAGGGGACGTACAACCTCTACGAGGCCGCCCGCGAGGAAGGCATCCGGCGCGTCGTCTTCGCCTCCTCCAACCACGCCGTCGGCTACACCCCGCGCCCCCAGGGCGACGACCCCCTCATCCCGATCGACACCCCGCGCCGCCCGGACACCTTCTACGGCCTGTCCAAGTCCTTCGGCGAGGACCTCGCCCAGTTCTACTGGGACAAGCACGGCATGGAGACCGTCTCGGTCCGCATCGGCTCCTGCTTCCCCGAGCCGACCAGCGTGCGCATGCTCTCGGTGTGGATGAGCCCCGCCGACGGCGCCCGCCTCTTCCACGCCGCCCTGACCGCCGAGAACGTCGGGCACACCGTCGTCCACGGTTCCTCCGCCAACACCCGCCTGTGGTGGGACCTCGCCTCCGCGCGGGCGCTCGGTTACGAACCGCGGGACGACTCCGAGCCGTACGCCGAGAAGCTCGTCGCCGAGCAGGGCGACCTCGACCCGGACAACCCGGCGCACGCCCGCCTCGGCGGCCACTTCGTGACCGACCCCCCGATCTGGCCGTACTGACCGGAAACCGATCGATCACGAGGCGGGCGGGCACCGAACGGGCCCGCCCGCTTCGGCATGCGGGCATCCGCGCTGCCCGTTCTCACGCCCCGCCCCGCTGCCTGCCAGGTCCGCGCCGGGCACCCGGCGACCGGAACGGGCACAAGCGGGCAGTATCGGGTCCGCAACAGGCCTGGTCAGTGCCGCACGGCCGCTGTAGAACTTCCTCCATGGGCCCCACGGGCCCGAACGGGCAAGGACACGGCGACAAGGCGGTGAGGCAGGTGTTCGGCATGGGCACGAGGACGACGGAAGAACGCCGGCACGAGATCGTGCGGGTCGCCCGCGCCACCGGCTCGGTCGACGTCACCGCGCTCGCGGCCGACCTGGGCGTCGCGAAGGAGACCGTACGACGGGACCTGCGCGCCCTGGAGGACCACGGCCTGGTCCGCCGCACCCATGGGGGCGCCTACCCCGTGGAGAGCGCCGGGTTCGAGACCACGCTCGCCTTCCGCGCCACCAGCCACGTGCCCGAGAAGCGCCGGGTCGCCGCCGCGGCCGCCGAGCTGCTCGGCGACGCGGAGACGGTCTTCGTCGACGAGGGCTTCACCCCCCAGCTCATCGCCGAGGCCCTGCCCCGGGACCGGCCGCTGACCGTGGTCACCGCGTCCCTGCCGGTCGCCGGCGCGCTCGCCGAGGCCGGCGACATGTCCGTGCTGCTGCTCGGCGGCCGGGTCCGCTCGGGCACGCTGGCCACCGTCGACCACTGGACGACGAAGATGCTGGCCGGGTTCGTCATCGACCTGGCGTACATCGGCGCCAACGGCATCTCCCGCGAACACGGCCTCACCACCCCCGACCCGGCGGTCAGCGAGGTCAAGACCCAGGCGATCCGCGCCGCCCGCCGCACCGTCTTCGCGGGCACGCACACCAAGTTCGGGGCGGTCAGCTTCTGCCGGTTCGCGGAGGTCGGCGCCCTGGAGGCGATCGTCACCAGCACACTGCTGCCCACGGCCGAGGCCCACCGCTACTCGCTGCTCGGTCCGCAGATCATCCGCGTCTGAGAACAACACGCACGTCCCCGCAGGGCACCCCTACGCCCCGCACTGCCCCATACCTCCCCATATGTTCAGGAGCGATCCATGCGAACCCAGAGCCGACGGAGGCCGCGAGCCACGCTCGCCATGGCCGCCGCAGGGACGCTGCTCGCCCCGCTGCTCTCCGGCTGCTGGGTCGGGGCGGGCGGCGCCGGATCCGGCGGCAACGCCATCAACGTCCTGATGGTCAACAACCCGCAGATGGTCGAGCTGCAGAAACTCACCGCCGACCACTTCACCGAGGAGACCGGCATCAAGGTGAACTTCACCGTCCTGCCGGAGAACGACGTCCGCGACAAGATCAGCCAGGACTTCGCCAACCAGGCGGGCCAGTACGACGTCGCCACCCTCTCCAACTACGAGATACCGATCTACGCCCGCAACGAGTGGCTGCAGCCGATGGACTCCTACGTCGCCGAGGACCCGGCGTACGACGAGAAGGACATCCTGGGGCCGATGCGCGAGTCCCTCACCGGCGACGACGGCAAGCTCTACGGCCAGCCCTTCTACGGCGAGTCGTCCTTCCTGATGTACCGCAAGGACGTGTTCGCCAAGGAGGGCCTGACGATGCCCGAGCACCCCACCTGGACCCAGGTGGCCGAACTCGCCGCCGAACTCGACGGGGCCGAGCCGGACATGAAGGGCATCTGCCTGCGCGGCCTGCCCGGCTGGGGCGAGCTGATGGCGCCGCTGACGACGGTCGTCAACACCTTCGGCGGCACCTGGTTCGACACGGACTGGCAGGCACAACTGGACTCCCCCGAGTGGGAGAGGGCGACGAAGTTCTACGTCGACCTCGTCCGCGAGCACGGCCAGTCCGGCGCCGCCCAGTCCGGTTTCGCCGAGTGCCTGAACAACATGACGCAGGGCAACGTCGCCATGTGGTACGACGCCACCTCCGCCGCCGGATCGCTGGAGTCGGCGAACTCCCCCGTCAAGGGCAAGATGGGCTACGCGCCCGCCCCCGTGGAGAAGACCGAGTCCTCCGGCTGGCTCTACACCTGGGCCTGGGGCATCCAGAAGGCCTCCCGCAACGCCGACAAGGCCTGGAAGTTCGTCTCCTGGGCGTCCAGCAAGGAGTACGAGCAGCTGGTCGGCGACGAGATCGGCTGGTCCAACGTCCCGGCCGGCAAGCGCGCCTCGACGTACGAGAACCCGGACTACGTCAAGGAGGCCGCCGCCTTCCAGGAGATGACCAGGGAGGCCATCGAGGGCGCCAAGCCGAACGACCCCGGCGTCCAGCCGCGCCCCGCGCCCGGCATCCAGTTCGTCGGCATCCCCGAGTTCACCGACCTCGGCACCAAGGTCTCCCAGGAGATCAGCGCGGCCATCGCCGGACGCCAGTCCGTCGAGGAGGCCCTGAAGAAGTCCCAGCAGCTCGCCGAGCAGATCTCCGAGGAGTACGAGGGACGATGACCGCCACGACAACGGCCCCCTCGGCCGCACCCGACCACGCACGACCCACCGTCCGTCCGCCGTCCTCCCGGCTGCGGGCCTGGGCCACCCGGGCCCCCCTCCTGCCCGCCCTGATCTTCATGATCGTGGTCACCCAGCTGCCCTTCGTGGCGACCCTGGTGATCTCCTTCTTCGACTGGAACTCCCTCTACCCGGACGCCCGCACCTTCACCGGCTTCGGCAACTACGGCGACGTCCTGTCCGACCCGGCGCTGCGCAAGTCGGTGTGGACGACGATCCTGCTGACGGTGGCCGTGGTCCTCGCCAGCCTGGTCCTCGGCCTGGCACTCGCCCTGCTCCTGGACCGCCGGTTCAAGGGCCGGGGCGTGGTCCGCACCCTGCTGATCGCCCCGTTCCTGGTGGTCCCGGTGGCGGCGGCCCTGCTCTGGAAGCACGTCCTCTACAACCCGGAGTACGGCCTGCTCAACGGCCTGCTGCACTACGTCGGCGGCCCACAGCCGGACTGGATCTCGAACACCCCGCTGCTCGCGGTCGAGGCCTCGCTGGTGTGGCAGTGGACGCCCTTCATGATGCTCATCCTGCTGGCCGGACTGCAGAGCCGGGACCAGCAGCAGATCGAGGCCGCCCGGGTGGACGGCGCGAGCGACTGGCAGATCTTCGTCCACCTCACCCTCCCCCACCTGCGCCGCTACCTGGAACTCGGCGCCCTGCTGGGCTCGATCTACATCGTCCAGAACTTCGACGCGGTCTTCACGATCACGTCCGGCGGCCTGGGCACCGCCAACCTGCCCTACACCGTCTACCAGAGCTTCTACCAGGCCCACGAGAACGGTCTCGCCTCGGCCGCGGGCGTCCTGGTCGTCATCGGCTCCATCATCATCGCCACCTTCGCGCTGCGCGTGGTGTCGTCCCTGTTCCGCGAGGAGGTCGGCCGCGCATGAGCGCCACCGCCGTACGACCCGCAGCCACCGGCACCACCGGTGCCAAGCCCGTGCGAGTCCGCCGCAAGGCGGGTGCCGGTCTGGGCCTGGTGGCCTGGCTGGCCGGAATCGTCTTCTTCCTGCCGATCGCCTGGATGGCCCTGACCTCCTTCCACTCGGAGGAGGACGCCGCCACCAACCCACCGTCCTTCGCGGCCTCCCTCACCCTGGACGGTTACCGCGAGTTCTTCGGCGCGGGCGGTGGCGCCAGCCCCTGGCCGGCGCTGATCAACTCGGCGGTGGCATCGGTCGCCTCGACCCTCTTCGTCCTGGTCCTGGCCCTGCCCGCCGCGTACGCCCTCTCCATCCGCCCGGTGAAGAAGTGGACGGACGTCCTGTTCTTCTTCCTCTCCACCAAGATGCTGCCGGTGGTGGCCGGCCTGCTGCCGATCTACCTGTTCGCCAAGAACACGGACATGCTGGACAACATCTGGCTGCTGGTCATCCTCTACACGTCCATGAACCTGCCGATCGCCGTCTGGATGATGCAGTCCTTCCTGGCCGAGGTCCCGGTCGCGATCATCGAGGCGGCCCGGGTGGACGGCGCGAGGCTGCCGACGATCCTGGCCCGGGTGGTCGCCCCGATCGCCCTCCCCGGCATCGCCGCGACGTCGCTCATCTGCTTCATCTTCAGCTGGAACGAACTGCTCTTCGCCCGGGTGCTGACGGGCGTGGTCGCCGAGACCGCCCCCGTTTTCCTGACCGGCTTCATCACCAGCCAGGGCCTCTTCCTGGCCAAGGTGTGCGCCGCGTCGCTCGTCATCTCCCTGCCGGTGCTCGCCGCGGGGTTCGCCGCCCAGGACAAACTGGTCCAGGGCCTGTCGCTTGGAGCCGTGAAATGAAGGCCGCCGTCATCGAGTCCGTGGGCCGTGCCGTCGTCACCGAGGTCCCCGACCCGACGCCAGGGCCGCGCGAGGTCGTCGTGGAGGTCGCCGCCTGCGGCCTGTGCGGCACCGACCTGCACATCCTCCAGGGCGAGTTCGCGCCCAAGCTCCCCATCGTGCCGGGCCACGAGTTCGCCGGCGAGGTGGTCGGCGTCGGCGACCGGGTCACGGAGGTGTCCGTCGGCGACCAGGTCGCGGTCGACCCGTCCCTCTACTGCTACGAGTGCCGCTACTGCCGCACCGGCCACAACAACCTCTGCGAACGCTGGGCGGCCATCGGCGTGACGACGGCCGGCGGCGCCGCGAAGTACGCGGTGGCACCCGTGGCCAACTGCGTGAAGCTCCCCGAGCACGTCCGCACCCAGGACGCGGCCCTGATCGAACCGCTCTCCTGCGCGGTCCGCGGCTACGACGTCCTCCAGTCCCGCCTCGGCGCCCACGTCCTGATCTACGGCTCCGGCACCATGGGCCTGATGATGCTGGAGCTGGCCAAGCGCACCGGCGCGGCCGGCGTCGACATGGTCGACCTCAACCCGGCCCGCCTGGAAACGGCCCGCGGCCTCGGCGTCTCGGCCTCGGCCGCGACCCCGGACGAACTGGACCGCCCGCAGGGCTGGGACCTCGTCATCGACGCGACCGGCAACGCGGCGGCCATCCAGGACGGCCTGGACCGGGTCGCCAAGGCGGGCACGTTCCTCCAGTTCGGCGTGGCCGACTACGCGACACGAGTGCAGATCGACCCGTACCGCATCTACAACCAGGAGATCACCATCACCGGCTCGATGGCGGTCCTGCACAGCTACGAACGCGCCGCCGAACTGTTCGCGAACGGCGTCCTGGACCCGGACGTCTTCATCAGCGACCGCATCCCGCTGGACCGCTACCCGGAGGCGCTGGAGCAGTTCGCGGCGGGGGTGGGACGGAAGATCGTGGTCGTGCCATGAGGGACAGCCCGTCCGGCGTTTGATGACGAGGCCCGTTCAGGGCCGAAAGCGGGGGTCTGGGGGCCTTGCACCTTCCTAAGTGTGGGTGACGTCTGACCTGCGGAAACAGTCGGTATTCGAGGGTACAGGGCCGTCCTGGGCGCCCGGGATTGAGACGCACGCACACCCGTTCCGTGACCCTTCCGTGACTGACCGGCAGTGATCGGCGCACACTACAAGACGCCCCCAACCGTGTGCCCTTGCTCGCTCGGTCGGGGGCGTTGGCCGCCCAGGTGGAGGACGCCTGGGCGGGGGCATGCGTCGCTGCCCTTGCGCCTCGCAGCGCCCCGGAGCGGCAGCCATCGGGTTTGGTGCTGAGCGCTCAGACGCTCTGTATGTCGCTCTCGCGGTAGGGGTTGCCCTCTGCCGGGGTCACCCGCCAATAGGTCTCGATCATGGCCTTGTACTGGCGGTGCGAGGGGTTCAGGCCCGTGTGCTTGAGCGCCCACATCTCCACAGGCACACGGCCGTGGTCCGATGCCGGTGCTTCCTGGCCGCAGTCCATGCACACCGCGGAATGGACGGCCTGCGGTGCGCCCTCTCCGGCTTCAGGCCCGAGTGCCCATTCCGCGGCTTTGCTGATCGCGCGTGTCACAGTCGCCCCCTGCTGCGCCGGTTTGCTTCGGCCACTCGCACACTCAGCGGGGCACGCTCCTGTGCGCCCGTTTCCAGGGTCCGCAGGGCAGCCGTGATGGATTCCGGATAGGCCCCGTGTTGCGGGTGGCGAGCCAGCAACACGGCGCAGTCCGTTTTCAGACTCTCGTCACTGGTCTGCGACTTGAGCGCCTCCAGCGCCCTGCACTGCTTACAGGCGCTCATCGGGCAGCCTCCGGGGTCGCGTAGGGCCCCGCCCAGGAGGGCGCCTCCACGGGGACCGTCCTGGGCGGCGGGGCGCCCAGGTGGGCGACGTACGGCCGGCCAACGGGGCCGTTCTCCCAGGCGGCAGGGGGCAGCGCCCAGTGAGGGCCGGGCAGGGGCCTGGGGGGCGGTGTGGCGCGCTGTGCGCGCAGCGTGGCCACGTCGACCAGCCTCGCGCCAACGACGTACGGGGTGGGCGCCTGCGGGACGGCAGGGGGCGCGTACGCGCTGCTGTGCCTGCCGGGAGTGCGAGGGCCGAAGATGACCGCGCTCAACCATTCGAGTAGCTGCGTGATAAGCATGGACTGTCGACGCTCCTGTTCAGCGTTGGCCATGCCCCCGGGCCGGTCGCACGGTCGCGGGGGTCTCTGTCGTCATCAGTCAACGCCCCACCTGGCTCACCGACTTGCACACTTCTTGCACAGATGGCGAGCGCGTTGCACGCCGCTGCGGGACCATGGGACGTGAGGACGTCACCGAGCGGGGAAGACGCAAGGTATGAGCGCTACACAGGTACCCGGACCAGGCGCCAATGTCGCTGCGCACCGGAAGGAACATGGGCTAAGTCAGGTAGCCCTAGCCCGCAGAGCAGGGGTGTCGGTTTCTCTTCTCAGCAAGATTGAAGTAGGGGACAGGGCGCTAACTCAGGGTGTCGGCGCCGCCCTTGCCCGCGCGATGAACCTCACCCTTGATGAACTACTGGGCAGCGCTCCCGAAGTAAACCTGAATGAACTTAACTGGGCTATCCGGCGATTCGACATTCCTGGGGAGCCGCCGCAGAACCCTGAGACACTTCAAGGTGAAGTCGACGAACTGAATCAGCTTCGCTGGGACACGGAGCTTTCGAAGGTTCTACAGAGGCTTCCTGGAGTACTCACCAGGGTGACCAGCCATGCTCATCTCACAGGACAATCGAAGGCATGGGGTCTGGTCGCGGACGTGTATGGTGTCATTTATTGGCTGGCCGCTCGGCATAGGTGGATGCATCTGGCTGAATTGGCAACACTCAAACAACGCATGGCAGCCGAGAGGGCAGATCCTATTTCGGCAATCGTTGCCGCACGCGATGACGCGGGCACGTTCCTTAACTCGGGCGACTTTTCCGGCGGATTGGCCATCATTGACCATGCCATCGTGCAGGCGGAGTCTACGCTCTCCGGACGCGAACGGGCATTCGGGCTTGGCGTTCTGCATCTGCGAGGCTTGACCCTTGCCGGTTGACTCAGGGATAAGCAGACCACTAACAAGCACATCGAGGCCGCTTTGCGGATGGCTGAGGAAGTTTCGGAAGAGATGGCCGAACACGGGATGCAATTCGGCCCCGAGCAAACGGCTACGCACGTCATCTCTACGGCATCCGATATGGAGCAGCACCGTAGGGCCGTGGAAACCGGCGAAAGCCTTATTCAGGCGGGCATGACTCTTCCTGCTAACCGGGTCGCTCCGGTCTACATGAATCTCGGCCGCTCTCAGCTCGCGCTAGGCGACCAGGACGGAACCCTTGAAAGCCTTGAGAAGGCATGGGCCACGTCACCGGAAATGGCAGCCGTTCACCCAACCAGTCTAGAACTCACACGAGTCCTGGTGTCCAAGCACAAGCGCAGCAATGAACGGCTTACTCGGATCGCCGAGCGCGCCGGTATCGCGCTTTGAAGCAGCTTACGCCGAACGCCGCGTGCAAACCCCCTCTCGCTCGGCATGGGCCGAGAGAAGGCCATGGCGCCGGACCCATAGGGCTCGTAACAAGATCATGAGCAATCCGTCGTGAGCCGCTTCGGGCGTCGATCGGTAGATGGTTGACGGCGCAAGGCCGTTGACCCAGTCTTGGTCGGCTTGGGACCGTCGAGAGGGCAACAGACATGACTGAGCGCGGGAACGTTTACGTCGACATGGTTGGAGACCTGTTCCGCCCAGGGCACGTCGCGCTGCTGAAAGCCGCGCGGGACTTCGGGGTGCGGCTGATTGTCGGAGTGCTCTCGGATGAGGTCGTGGCCGGGTACAAGCGCAGGCCCATCATGACCCTGGCGGAGCGGGTTGCGGTGATCGAAGCGTGCCGGTACGTCGATGTGGTGCTCCCGGACGCGCCCTACCGTGTCACGAACGAGTTCCTGGACCGGCACGGGATCGACGTGGTCGTGCATGGTGACGACCTCACGGCGGATGCGGTCGAAGAGGTCTTCGGGCCTGTGGTCGCTGCGGGAAAGTTGCAGCTTGTGCGGTATACGGCCGGCGTCTCCACGACCGACCTCATCCAACGCTGTCGCGCGGTAGCCGCTTCATGAGCGGTACACGGCGACCTCGTAGTTCCTAACGCGGATGTGATCCGGCCTTCTTGAGGCGTCTCCAGCAGATGAGGCTGCAGCCCAACGAGACGGAGGCATGGTGAGTTCGAGGCGGTGTCCCATCGGATGGCAAGGCGGTTTAACTGGTGGAGGAGGGCGAAGGTCTGCTCGACGACGTGGGGGCTGGACGTCGTGCTTCGGCCGCGGGGCGGTGGGGGCTTGTCGCGCAGTTCCCCGCGCCCCTTTCAGGGGCGTCCGGCGCCCGTATCCGAAGGGTTGCGGGGTGCTGCCACGAGTGCCACCGCCGTCGCCAGCAGGACGACGCCCAGCGTCGGCAGCAGCAGCGGCAGACCGACCGTCTCGACCAGTGCCGCGCCCGCGGCCAGTCCGAGCACGTTCGGTATGAAGATCAGGGAGTTGGCCGTCGCCGTGGCCCGCCCCAGCAGCGGCCCCGGCGTCGCGTGCTGGACGGCGGTCAGGGCGGCGATCAGCACCGCCGGCATCCCCGCTCCGGCCGCCGCACTGGACACCAGGGCCACCGCGTCGTACGGAACGGCCCGCACCGCCACCGCCACCGCCAGCAGCGCGATCCCGGCCGCCGCGAACCACCGCTCGCCCAGTCGCCGCAGGGCGGGCCCCGCCAGCAGGCCGACCGCCACCGAGCCGGCGCCCTGGCAGGCGTACAGCACACCGGCGTACGTGGGGGAGTGTCCGAGGGAGTCGACCACGGCGTACAGCGTGGGCCCGCAGACGCCCGCGCACAGCATCATGACGCCGCCCGCGACGACGAGCGGGCGCAGCCGCGGATGCCCCCACAGGTACCGGGCGCCCTCGGCCGTCTGCCGCCGCCAGTTCACCGCTGGCCGCCGCGGCGGCGCCTCCCGTACCCGCAGGGCCGCGTACAACCCCGTGGCCAGCACGAACGTCGCCGCGTCCAGCGCCGCCACGCTCGCACCGCCGTACGCCGCGTAGACGCCCGCCCCCGCCGGCGGCGCCACCAGCTTCATGCCCTCGCCCGCGGTCATGCGCAGCCCGTTGAAGTCGCCGAGCAGGCGAGGGTCGATGACCGCGGCGACGAGCGCCGACTCGGCCGCGTCGCTTACGGCGCCCGCCGCGCCGTACACGAACAGGACCGCGAACAGCAGCCACAGCCCGTCCGGCGAGTCCACGGCGAAGAGGGTCATCAGGAGGACGGCCGGCAGCAGGTTCGTGGCGATCAGCAGCGGCTTGCGGCGGACGCGGTCGGCGAGCGTGCCCAGCGCCGGGCCCACCAGCGTCGGCGCCCACATGGCGAGCATGCACAGCGCCGCGAGTCCGTCCGAGCCGGTGAGGTCCTTCACCCAGACCCCGGAGGCCAGCCACAGCGCCGAGGTGCCGAAGCCGGACACCACCACCCCGGCGAGATACAGGCCCGCGTTGCGGTCGCGCAGGACGCGGGCCACGGGCCAGGCCCCGCGCGTCGTCTTCCTCGTATGTGCGGTCCTTGGCGTCATGCCTGGTCATCGTGGAGCCAAGGCGGAGGGACGGGCATCGGGCAGGTGCCTTAGCGGTCGGTGCGGCGGCCGATGAGTTTCGCGGCCGGAATCGGTCTACCTCCGCAGAGAGCCGGCCACGCGTTCCCGAGGAGCACCCGATGACCCACGACGCCCCCACCCCCACCGCCACCCTCGACCTCGGCCCGCAGGTCCGGGTCCTGGCACGCCTCGCCGACGGCGTCAGCGACGCGCTGCTCGCGGATCCGACACCGTGCCCGGACATGGCGGTCCGCAACCTGCTCGGCCATCTGACCGGCCTGGCCACCGCCTTCCGCGACGCCGCGCGCAAGGATCTGGGCGCCACCACCGACACCAGCCCCGAAGCGACCGTGCCGGACATCCGGCCCGGCTGGCGCGAGGAACTGGCCGAAGTGCTCGGCCAACTCGCCGAGGCATGGCGCGCCCCCGGGGCCTGGAGCGGCATGACCCGGGCCGGCGGCGTCGACCTGCCCGGCGAGGTGGCCGGTGCCGTGGTGGCCGACGAACTGGTGATCCACGGCTGGGACCTGGCCCGCGCGACCGGCCAGGCGTACGAGCCCGACCCGGCCGCTCTCCAGGTGGCGTACGGCCTGCTCGCCGCGTCCGCCGAGGAGCCCGACCGAGACGCCGGCATGTTCGGCCCCGTCGTCCCCGTCCCCGACGACGCCCCGCTGCTGGACCGGGCCGTGGGACTGAGCGGGCGCGACCCGGGCTGGACGCGGCCCGCGTAGGGACGGCACGCAACCTCAACTTCCTCTGTCAGAAGCATTGACGTGGCCCCGCGCCCCTCTTACCTTCAACGCGTCGTACTTCGTACGTCATATATGAGACGCGATACGCGAGATCGGATACGCGAGGGATCCCACCGGGTCCGGCACGCGACATCCGAGACGCGCATCCGACGCGAGATTCCGAGAGGCGCGCATGACCTCTGTGCCCACGCCGATCCCCTCCCGCACGCAGTACGTGCTGGAGGAGATCAAACGCCGCATCCTCACCGGCCGACTGACGCCCGGTCAGGCCCTTGTCGAGACCGACCTCGCCGCACAGTTCGGGGTGTCCAAGACACCGGTGCGCGAGGCGCTCAAGACGCTGGCCGGCACCGGACTGGTGGTGATGAACCAGTACAAGGGCGTCACCGTGCGCATGGTGGACGCGGACATGGCGCGCGAGGTCTACGACGTCCGGCTGCTCCTGGAGCCCGAGGCCCTCAAGCGCGCGGTGCGCCGCGGTGCCTCCCTGGACGCGGCGACCGACGCGCTGACCCGGGCCGACCGGGCCACGGACACCGCCGAACGGTCCCTCGCCAACCGGGAGTTCCACCGCGCCCTGTACGTGCCGTGCGGCAACCCGCTGCTCGGCCGGATGCTCGACGAGGTCCGCGACCAGGCGGCCCTCGTCTCCGCGGTCGCCTGGGCCGCCGACCCCTCCTGGGAGCGGGAGGCCGGCGAGCACCAGGAGATCCTGCGCCTCGCCCTCGCCGGTGACGCGGACGGCGCGGCCCGCGCCCTGTACGCGCACATCGCGTCGTTCGTCGAGCGGGCCTTCCCCGAAGCGGGGACGGCGGCCCAGGAAGAGGACGGTCAGGCATGACAGCGACGTTCGAGACCCAGCGGGCGGCCCTGGCCGACGTGGTGGCGATCCCGGTGACCCCGTTCGCCGAGGACGGCACCGTCGACCCGGCCACCCACCGGGCCCTGCTGCGTCGTCTCCTCGACGGTGGCATCACGACCCTCACCCCGAACGGCAACACCGGCGAGTTCTACGCCCTCACCCCGGCCGAGCGCCGCCTCGTCACCGAGCTGACGATCGAGGAGGCCGGCGACCGCGCGGAGATCCTGGTCGGTGTCGGCCACGACGTGCCGACCGCGGTCGCCTCCGCGCGGCACGCCCGGGACCTGGGCGCCTCCATGGTGATGGTCCACCAGCCCGTCCACCCCTACGTCTCCCAGGGCGGCTGGGTCGACTACCACCGCGCCGTCGCCGAGGCGGTGCCCGCACTGGGCGTCGTGCCCTACATCCGCAACGACCGGCTCACCGGCGCCCGCCTCGCCGAACTCGCCGACGCCTGCCCCAACGTCATCGGCGTGAAGTACGCCGTCCCGGACGCCGCCAGGTTCGCCGCCTTCGCCCGCGACGCCGGCCTCGACCGCTTCGTGTGGGTCGCGGGGCTGGCCGAGCCGTACGCGCCCTCGTACTTCTCCGCGGGCGCCACCGGATTCACCTCGGGTCTGGTGAACGTCGCCCCGGCCGTCTCGCTGAACATGATCGAAGCGCTTCGATCCGGTGACTACACGGCGGCGATGAAGGTCTGGGAGCAGATCCGCCGCTTCGAGGAGCTGCGCGCCGCCAACGGCTCCGCCAACAACGTCACCGTGGTCAAGGAGGCCCTCGCCTCGCTGGGCCTGTGCCGCAGGGAGGTCCGTCCGCCGAGCAAGCCGCTGCCCGAGGGCGAGCGGGCCGAGGTCGCCGCGATAGCCGCGGGGTGGTCGGCATGAGGCCCCCGGAGCAGCTCCGCAGCCACCAGTGGTACGGCACGGACGGCCTGCGCTCCTTCAGCCACCGCGCCCGCACCCGCCAGCTCGGCTACCTGCCCGAGGAGCACCTCGGCAAGCCGGTCATCGCCATCCTCAACACCTGGTCCGACATCAACCCCTGCCACGTCCACCTGCGCGACCGCGCCCAGGCGGTCAAGCGGGGCGTCTGGCAGGCGGGCGGCTTCCCGCTGGAGTTCCCGGTCTCCACGCTCAGCGAGACCTTCCAGAAGCCCACCCCGATGCTCTACCGCAACCTGCTCGCCATGGAGACCGAGGAGCTGCTGCGCTCCTACCCGGTCGACGGCGCCGTGCTGATGGGCGGCTGCGACAAGTCCACCCCCGCCCTGCTCATGGGCGCCGCCAGCGTCGACCTGCCCGCCGTCTTCGTGCCCGCCGGGCCCATGCTCCCCGGCCACTGGCGCGGCGAGACCCTCGGCTCCGGCACCGACATGTGGAAGTACTGGGACGACAAGCGGGCCGGCCTTGTCGGCGACTGCGAGATGCAGGAACTGGAGAGCGGCCTGGCGCGCTCGCCCGGCCACTGCATGACCATGGGTACGGCGTCCACGCTGACCGCCGCCGCCGAGGCCCTCGGCGTCACGGTCCCGGGCGCCTCCAGCATCCCGGCCGTCGACTCCGGGCACGACCGGATGGCGGCGGCGGCCGGTCTGCGCATCGTCGAACTGGTCCACCGGGACCGCAAGCTGAGCGACATCCTCACGGCCTCCGCCTTCGAGGACGCCGTCACCACCGTGCTCGGCCTCGGCGGCTCCACCAACGCCGTGATCCACCTGATCGCCATGGCGGGCCGCGCGGGAGTCACCCTCACCCTCGACGACTTCGACCGCATCGCCCGCACGGTCCCGGTACTCGCCAACGTCCGCCCCGGCGGACAGAGGTACCTGATGGAGGACTTCCACTTCGCCGGCGGCCTGCCCGGCTTCCTCTCCCGCATCACCGACCTGCTCCACCTGGACCGGCCCACGGTGTCGCACGACACGATGCGGGAGCAGTTGGACGGCGCCCTCGTCCACAACGACGACGTCATCCGGACCCGCGACAACCCCGTCGCGGACGAGGGCGGGGTCGCCGTCCTGCGCGGCAACCTCTGCCCCGACGGCGCCGTCATCAAGCACATCGCCGCCGAGCCGCACCTGCTCAAGCACACCGGGCCCGCGGTCGTCTTCGACGACTACCGGACGATGCAGCGCACCATCAACGACCCGGACCTCGGCATCACCGCCGACAGCGTCCTGGTGCTGCGGGGCGCCGGTCCCAAGGGCGGTCCGGGCATGCCCGAGTACGGGATGCTGCCCATCCCCGACCACCTGCTCAAGCAGGGCGTGCGGGACATGGTCCGGATCTCCGACGCCCGGATGAGCGGCACCAGTTACGGCGCGTGCGTCCTGCACGTGGCCCCCGAGTCGTACGTCGGCGGACCGCTCGCCCTGGTGCGCACCGGCGACCCGATCACCCTCGACGTCGAGGCCCGCTCCCTGCGGCTGCACGTGGACGACGAGGAGCTGGAGCGCCGCAGGGCCGCGTGGACACCACCGCCCGCCCGCTACGAGCGGGGCTACGGCGCGCTCTACAACGAACAGATCACCCAGGCCGACACCGGCTGCGACTTCGAGTTCCTGGCCCGCCCGGGCAAGGTGCAGGACCCGTACGCCGGCTGAACCCCGTACGACACGCACACGACACGAACACCTCCGCACATCCCTGCACGTCGAGAAAGCGCTTCCTGCACCACCCAAGCACGACGTACCAGAACGGAGAACTGTCATGGCCCAAGCCGCAGCCGTGGCGAAACCGCCCGCGCCACCCCGGCGGCGCCGTGCCTCCGCCACACCGCGCAGGCTCCCGTACCTGCTGATCGCACCGGCCGCCCTGCTGATGCTGGGCTTCATCGCCTACCCGGTCATCAGCGTCTTCTACTACAGCCTGCAGGAGTACAACCCCACCAAGCCGTGGCGGAACGGCTTCGCGGGCTTCGACAACTTCGTCAAGATCTTCACCGACGACCCGATGTTCTGGGACACCCTCGTCTTCAGCGCCAAGTGGGTCTTCGTCGAGGTCGGACTGCAACTGCTCTTCGGTCTGGCACTGGCGCTCATCGTCAACCAGACCTTCGTGGGCCGGGGCATCGGGCGCGCCCTGGTCTTCTCCCCCTGGGCCGTCTCCGGCGTGCTGACCTCCGCGATCTGGGTGCTGCTCTACAACTCCCAGACCGGCATCACCCGTTACCTCGCCGACATGGGCATCGGCGACTACGGCACCAGCTGGCTGTCGGACACCTCGACCGTGTTCTCCGCGGCGGTCGTCGCCGACCTGTGGCGCGGCGTGCCCTTCTTCGCGATCCTCATCCTCGCCGACCTCCAGTCCGTCTCGAAGGACCTGTACGAGGCCGCCGAGGTCGACGGGGCGAGCCGGCTCAAGCAGTTCTGGCACATCACACTGCCGCACCTGAAGGACGCCATCATCCTGTCCACGCTGCTGCGCGCGGTGTGGGAGTTCAACAACGTCGACCTGCTCTACACCCTGACCGGCGGCGGACCCGCGGGGGTCACCACGACCCTGCCCCTCTACATCGCCAACACCAGCGTCGACGCCCACGACTTCGGCTACGCGTCGGCCCTCACCACGGTCGCGTTCGTGATCCTGCTCTTCTGCTCGATCGTCTATCTGCGGCTGAGCAAGTTCGGAGGCGAGAACAAGTGATCACCAAGGAGGCCACCGCGCCCGCCCCCGTGCCCGCGAGGGCCGACCACGAGCCGCCGCGGCAGACGAAGAAGCGCCGCCCCGCCTGGGACGAGGTCCCCCGCTGGCAGATCTATCTCCCGCTCGGCGTCTACCTGGTCTTCACCCTGATCCCGTTCTACTGGATCCTGCTCTTCGCGCTGCGCCCGGCGGGCTCGACCTCGCTCGTGCCCTGGCCGATGACCTTCGAGCACTTCGAGAAGGTGTGGACCGACCGGAGCTTCGGCACCTTCTTCGAGAACAGCGTGTACGTCGGGCTCGCGACCCTGGTGATGACCACACTCGTCGCCCTGGCCGGCGGCTACGCCCTCGCCCGGTTCGACTTCAAGGTCAAGCGGGCCTTCATGCTCGCCCTGCTCTGCTCCCAGTTCGTGCCCGGCGCGCTGCTGCTGGTCCCGCTCTTCGAGATCTTCGCCGAACTGCAGATGATCAACTCGCTCGGCAGCGTCATCATCGCCGAGACGGTCTTCCAACTCCCGCTGTCGATGATCCTGATCAGCAACTTCATCAAGAACGTGCCGTACTCCCTGGAGGAGGCCGCCTGGGTCGACGGCTGCGGCCGGATGCGGGCCTTCCTGGTCGTCGTCCTGCCGCTGCTGCGGCCGGGCCTGATCGCCGTCGGCTCCTTCGCCTTCGTGCACTCCTGGAACCACTTCCTGTTCGCCCTGATGTTCCTCAACAACCAGGACAAGCAGACCATCCCGGTCGGCCTCAACACCCTGATGAGCGCGGACAGCGTCGACCTCGGCGCGCTCGCCGCCGGCGGCATCATCGCGGCCGTGCCCGTGGTGCTCGTGTTCGCCTTCATCCAGAAGTGGCTGATCACCGGCTTCAGCGCGGGGGCGGTAAAGGGATGAGCCCGGTCCCCGTCGTCCTCGCCGGCGCCCGCGGCCACGGCCGCTGGCACATCGCCAACATCCGCCGCCTGGAGCGGGCCGGACTGGTCCGGCTGGTCGGCATCTGCGAGCTGACCCCGCTGAGCGAGAAGGAGGCCGGCGGGGAACTCCCCGAGCAGTCCGCCGACTTCCGCGCCCTGCTCGACTCCACCGGCGCCCGGATCGCCGTGATCTGCACGCCGATCCCCACCCACACCGACCTCGCGCTGACCGCCGCCCGCCGGGGCGTCCACCTGCTGCTGGAGAAGCCCCCGGCTCCGTCGTACGCGGAGTTCCGCCGCATGGCCGACGGGGTCGCCGAGGCCGGCGTCGCCTGCCAGGTCGGGTTCCAGTCACTGGGGTCGCACGCCGTGCCGGCGATCCGGGCACTCGTCGCCGAGGGCGCGATCGGTGACATCGTCGGCATCGGCGGGGCCGGGGCGTGGGGGCGCGACGAGGCCTACTTCCGCCGGGCGCCCTGGGCGGGCCGGCGGCGGCTGGACGGCGCCGACGTGATCGACGGCGCGCTGACCAACCCCCTCGCGCACGCCGTCGCCACCGCCCTCGCGCTCGGCGGCAGCACCCGCGCCGAGGACGTCACCGGCATCGAGACCGAGTTGGCGCACGCCAACGACATCGAGGCCGACGACACCTCCTGCGTACGCGTCACCACCGCGCAGGGTCATCGCGTCACCGTCGCCGCGACCCTGTGCGCGGAGCGGCCCGACGAGCCGTACGTCCTGGTGCACGGCGGCAGCGGCCGCATCACCTTCTGGTACAAGCAGGACCGCGTCCTGCTCCAGCGCGGCGGCCACGGCCCCGAGGAGTACCACCACGGCCGCACCGACCTGCTGGAGAACCTGGTCGCGCACCTCACCACCGGTGCCGCCCTGCTGGTCCCGCCGGACGGGACGGGCGCCTTCATGCGGGTCGTGGAGGCGATCCGCCGGGCCCCCGACCCGGAGCCGCTGCCCGACGCCGCCTGGCGCCGCGTCCCCGGCGAGAGCCGCCGCGTGGTCCCCGGCATCGACTCCTTCGTGGCCGCCGCCGCCGACACCCTCTCCCTCTACTCCGAACTGGGCGCGCCCTGGGCGCCGCGCACGGAGCACCCGCGATACGAGGTGAGCACCCGATGACCGGCCACGACTCCCCGGTGCTGCGCGCGGCGGGCCGCCCCGTCGCCCGGTACGTCACCCGGCCCGAACTGCCGCCCAGGCTCTCCCCGCGCCCCTACCTGCACCCCGTCACCACCCTGGCCGGCACCGCCGTCACCGAGTTCAGCCCCGCCGACCACCCCCATCACCTCGGCGTCGGTGTCGCCGTTCCCGACGTCGAGGGGCACAACTTCTGGGGCGGGCGTACCTATGTCCGCGACCGTGGCCCGACCGAGCTGGACAACCACGGCGCCCAGCGGCACATCGCCTTCCGGCTCCGCGACCCCGACGGCCTCGTCGAGGAGCTGCGCTGGGTCGCCGCCGGCACCGAGCTGCTGCGCGAGCGCCGCACCGTCGCGGCCACCGAACTCACCGCCACCGGCCCCGCCGCGACCGCCTGGGTGCTGGACTTCACCTTCTCCCTCACCAACGTCACCCCGGACCCGCTCACCCTCGGCAGCCCCGCCACCAACGGGCGCCCCGGCGCCGCCTACGGTGGCTTCTTCTGGCGCGCCCGCAAGGAGAGCGCGGCCCCGCGGGTCCTCACCGCCGACCGCGAGGGCGAGCGGGAGATCCACGGAACCCGCGCCGACTGGCTCGCCCTGACCGGCGACACCTGGTCGCTGGTGTTCGCCGGGGCCACGCAGCAGACCCGGCGCGACCCGTGGTTCGTGCGCACCGAGGAGTACCCGGGCGTCGGCTCCTCCCTCGCGTACGACGAACGGCTGACGGTCGCCCCCGGCGACACCGTCGTCCGCCGGATCGTCACCGTCGTCGCCGACGGCCGACTCGACGCCGACGGCGCCGCCACCCTCGTACGAAAGGCGGTGAGCCCGTGACCCGCGAGACCACCCCCGTGACCTCCGAGAGCACCTCCGAGACCCCCGAGACCGCATCCGAGACCGCGGTGACGTACACCAACCCCGTCCTGAACGCCGACTGGTCCGACCCGGACGTCGTGCGCGTCGGCGACGACTTCTACCTGACCGCGTCCAGCTTCGGCCGCGTCCCCGGTCTGCCGCTCCTGCACTCCCGCGACCTGGTCGGCTGGACCCTGGTCGGGCATGCCCTGACCCGCCTGGAGCCGGCGGAGGCGTTCGCGACGCCCCGCCACGACTGCGGCGTCTGGGCCCCGTCCCTGCGGCACCACGCGGGCCGCTTCTGGATCTTCTGGGGCGACCCCGACCACGGGATCTTCCAGGTCAACGCGCCCGACATCCGGGGCCCGTGGACCGCGCCCCACCTGGTCAAGGCCGGCAAGGGCCTGATCGACGCCTGCCCCCTGTGGGACGACGAGACCGGCGAGGCCTACCTCGTGCACGCCTGGGCCAGGTCCCGCTCCGGGATCAAGAACCGCCTCACCGGCCACCGTATGCGCCCCGACGGCACCGGACTCCTCGACGAGGGCAAGGTGATCGTCGACGCCGACCGCCTCCCCGGCTGGTTCACCCTGGAGGGCCCCAAGCTCTACCGGCACGACGGCTGGTTCTGGATCCTGGCACCCGCCGGGGGAGTGGAGACCGGCTGGCAGGGCGCCTTCCGCTCACGCGGCTTCTTCGGGCCGTACGAGGAGAAGGTCGTCCTGGAGCAGAAGGACACCGACGTCAACGGCCCCCACCAGGGCGGCTGGGTACGCACCGGGACCGGCGAGGACTGGTTCCTGCACTTCCAGCAGCGGGGCGCGTACGGGCGGGTCGTCCACCTCCAGCCGATGAGGTGGGGCACTGGGGGCACCTCCCGCTCGAGCGAAGCCGAGAGTGGGGGAGGCTGGCCGGTGCTGGGCGACGACGGCGCCCCGGTCACCGAGCACCCGCGCCCCGCGCTGCCGCCGCAGCCGCCCGCCGCGCCCGCGACCGACGACGACTTCCCCGGCGGACGGTTCGGCCGCCAGTGGTCGTGGACGGCCAATCCCCGCGACGGCTGGGCCACCCGGCACTCCGGGGACGGGCTGCGGCTCGCCTGCGTCCGCTCGGCCGACGCGCACGACCTGCGCGGACTGCCGAACGTGCTCACGCAGCGGCTGCCCGGCGACCCCGCGGCCATCGAGGTGGAACTGCGCCTGGACAGCGAGGAGCCGGGCGCGCGGGCCGGGCTCGCGGTGCTCGGCGACGCCTACCGCTGGATCGGGCTCCAGCGGGGCGCGGACGGGACCGTGCACATGGTGCACCGGTTCGCCGAGTCGGTGGCCGACGCCGAGCGGGACGCCGACCACCCCCGCCCCGCGCCCGAGGGTCGGGCACGGCTGCGGATCGAGGCCGGCCCCGGGGCACGCTGCCGCTTCTCCTACGACCTCGGCGACGGGCCGCGCCCCACCGGCCAGGTCTTCGCCGCCACCCCGTGGCGCTGGGTCGGCGCCCTGCTCGGCCTGTTCGCGCTCGCGCCCGTCGGCCAGGGAGACGCCGGCACGGCCACCTTCACGCAGTTCCGGATCGGACCCCGTTGACCAGCCCCACCCGTACGCCTGTTGGGAGCCGCAATGACGCACCTCCGTAGCAAGCGCTTGCCGGGAACCGGCAGGACCCTGGCCGCCGTCCTCGGCCTGGTCGCCGCCCTGGCCCTCGGGACGGTCGGGGAGACACAGGCCGCCCCGGCCCGTGAGGCGGGGGCACCTCGCCCCGCCGACCGGGCGCACGGCTTCGCCTCCCTCGCCGGCGGCACCACCGGTGGCGCGGGCGGCAAGGTCGTCACCGTCACCGACCAGGCCGCGCTGGCGAAGTACGCCGCGGCCGAGGAGCCGTACGTCATCCGGGTGGCGGGCTCGATCGCCGTCGCGCCCTTCGGCTCGGACATCGTGGTCGGCTCCGACAAGACGATCGTCGGCGTCGGCGACACCGGCGAGATCGTCCACGGCGAGCTGCACCTGAACCCCGGCACGCACAACGTGATCGTCCGCAACCTCACGATCCGCGACAGCTACGTCGAGGGCGACTGGGACGGCAAGACCACCGACTTCGACGCGATCCAGATGGACTCCGTCCACCACGTCTGGATCGACCACAACCGCCTCACGCACATGGGCGACGGACTGCTCGACATCCGCAAGGACAGCGAGTACATCACCGTCTCCTACAACCGGTTCGAGAACCACAACAAGGCGCTCGGCATCGGCTGGACGGACAACGTCCGCACCCAGATCACCATCGACCACAACTGGTTCACCGGCACGAAACAGCGCAACCCGTCCGCCGACAACTGCGCCTACGCGCACCTGTACAACAACTACCTCTCCGCGCAGGTGGCCGACGGCGACCCGCTGTGGACGTACGGGAACTGGGCGCGCGGCGCGACGCGGATGGTCATCGAGAACAGCTACTACGACGGGGTCCAGCACCCCTACCAGGCGGACGCCACCGCGGAACTGGTGCAGCGCGGATCGATCCTGAAGGACACGACCGGCCGGCACGACGCATGGGGCGACGCCTTCGAACCGCGCGACTTCTACGACTACCGGCTCGACCCGGCGGCCGCCGTTCCGGCCCTGGTTAAGCGCTTCTCGGGGCCGCAGAAGCAGCTCGGCACCCACTGACTCCCCCACGTGTTCAGCCCGTTCACCGCTCCGTTCAACCCTCCGTTTCAACCCTCCGTTGGACCAGAAGAAGAGAGCCGACCAATGAAGATCAGCATGCGCAGCAGCAGAAGCACAGGCGGGCGCCGGACCTCCGCCGCCGTCGCCCTGGGGACCGTGCTCGCGCTGACCGCCACCGCCTGCGGTGACGACGGCAGCGGGGCGGGCGGCGACAAGGGCGCCGAGGGCAGCGGCAAGGGAAAGATCGTCTTCTGGGACAACAACGGCGGTATCCGTACGGCCGTCTGGAAGGAGATCATCGCCGACTTCGAGAAGGCGAACCCGGACATCGACGTGGAGTACGTCGGGATCGCCGCCACCGAGTACCAGTCCAAGGTCGACACCGCCATCCAGGGTGGCGGACTGCCGGACGTCGGCGGTGTCGGCGCGGCGATGCTCGCCGGGTTCTCGGCCCAGAACGCCCTGGAGCCACTGGACGACCGGCTCGCCAAGTCCTCCCTCGGCGGCAAGCTCAACAAGGACATGGTCGAGTCCCTGAAGGCGGCCGGCGGCGGCGACGGCACCCTGTACTCGGTGCCGACCTCCGCGAACAACGGCGTTCTCTACTACCGCACCGACCTGTTCGACAAGGCCGGTCTGGACGCGCCGACGACGTGGGACAAGTTCTACGACGCCGCCGAGAAGCTGACCGACGAGGACAAGAACGAGTTCGGTTACACCATCCGCGGCGGCTCCGGTTCCATCGCTCAGGCGCTCGACGCGATGTACGGGCAGTCCGGCATCACCTCGTTCTGGGACGCCGGCAAGAAGAAGACCACCGTCAACGACCCGAAGAACGTCGAGGCGCTCGAGAAGTACGCGGCCCTCTACAAGAAGGTCACGCCGGCCGCCGACGTCAACAACGACTTCGCCAAGATGGTCGCCCAGTGGGACTCCGGCACGATCGGCATGCTCAACCACAACCTGGGCTCCTACCAGGATCACGTGAAGGCGCTCGGCGTCGAGAAGTTCCGCGGCATTCCGCAGCCGGTCGGCGCTTCCGGCAAGCGGGTCCAGGTGTCCAACCCGGTCGACGGGCTCGGCGTGTTCAAGAGCTCCAAGAACAAGGAGGCCGCCTGGAAGTTCATCGAGTTCGCCACCTCGCCCGAGCAGAACTCGAAGTTCAACGAGTCGGCGGGGCAGGTGCCGTCGCACACGGAGGCCGCGAAGGACGCGTGGATCCAGAAGGCGGAGCCGACGAAGCTGGCGGCCGAGGCGCTGAACGACGGCTCCACGACCATCGTCCAGCTGCCGTACTACCTGCCGGACTGGAACACGATGTCCAAGTCGGAGAGTGAGCCGGGCTTCCAGAAGGTGCTGCTCGGTGAGATGAGCGCGGAGTCGTTCCTCGACGGGCTGGCCGAGAAGCTGAATGAGGCGCAGGCCGAGTGGACGGAGCAGATGGGTTAGTTGAATCCGGGTTTCGCCGTGGGTGGTCCGTGGTTCGTTGCGGGCTGCGGGCCGCCTGTGGTTGATCGCGCTCACGCGGCGGAGCCGCATATGGATACAGCCCCGCGCCCCTGGGGGAGCTGTCCATCTCCTCTCCCGAAAGGTACCCGCGTGTCACTCAGCCGAAGACAGGTCGCTGCGGCTGCCGTCTCCGCCGTCCCCCTGGCATTCGCCGCCACCGGGACCGCCCAAGCCGGCGGACGCCGCTCCCGCACCCTCCACATCGCCGGCGACTCCACCGCCGCGCAGAAGTACGCCGACGCGGCGCCCGAGACCGGGTGGGGGATGGCGCTGCCCTTCTTCCTCCGCGAGGGACTCGGCGTCGCCAACCACGCAGTGAACGGACGGAGTTCCAAGAGCTTCGTCGACGAAGGGCGGCTGGACGTCGTCCTCGACGCGATCCGACCCGGCGACCTCCTGCTCGTCCAGTTCGCGCACAACGACGAGAAGGACCAGGACCCCACCCGCTACACCGAGCCCTGGACGACGTACCAGGACTACCTCCTGCTGTACGTCGACGGCGCCCGGGCCCGCGGGGCGCGGCCGGTGCTGGCCACGCCCGTCGAGCGGCGCCGGTTCGACGCGGCGGGCGACGCGCGGCCGAGCCACGGGGAGTACCCGGCGGCGATGCGGGCGCTCGCGCGACAGGAGGGCGTGGCGCTGCTCGACGTACAGGCGCTGTCGCTCGCGCTGTGGCAGCGGCTCGGTGCCGAGGGCACCAAGGCGTACTTCAACTGGACCGCCACCGAACAGGACAACACCCACTTCAACCCGCCCGGCGCGATCGCGGTCGCCCGGCTCGTCGCGCGGGAGCTGTCGCGCACGCGGGTGCTGGCGCACCGGGACGTGCGCCGGCTGGACGAGGAGATCCCCGAGTCCTGGATCAACTGGCCGGCCTCGGCGACCGCGTAGCACCCCCGACCCACGGAAAGCGCGTAGCACCCCCGACCAACGGAAAAGGGAGAGCCGCACCATGAGCACACAGGGATGGCATGGGCATGCCATGAACAGAGCCGCCGCGCTCGCCGGCTGCACCGCCCTCGTACTGACCCTGACCGCCGCCACCGCCCAGGCCCGCCCCGGCCACCACCACCCCCGCGACACCGCCCGGCAGACCCTGCCGGCCAACGACGGCTGGGCCTCCCACGGCACCGGCACCACCGGCGGGGCCGCCGCCGACGCGGAGCGTGTGTACACCGTCTCCACCTGGGCCGAGTTCAAGGCCGCCCTCGCCGCCGGCGGCAGCGCGCCCAGGATCGTCAAGGTGAAGGGCACGATCGACGCCGTCTCCGAGGGCTGCGACGCCTTCGCCGCGCCCGGCTACGACTTCGGCGCCTACCTGGAGAAGTACTCCCCGCAGAGCTGGGGGCTGGAGACCGACCTGAGCGACGAGCCCGACGACAGCCCCGAGGGACTGCGCCGCGCCTCCGCCGCTCGGCAGAACCAGGCCATCAAGGCGAACGTCCCCGCGAACACCACGATCATCGGCGTCGGGCGGGACGCCGGCCTCAAGGGCGCCAGTCTCCAGATCAAGGGCGTCGACAACGTCATCGTCCGCAACCTGACCTTCGAGAGCCCCGTCGACTGCTTCCCGCAGTGGGACCCCACCGACGGCGACAAGGGCAACTGGAACTCCGAGTACGACAGCGCCGTCGTCTACGGCTCCACCCACGTCTGGCTGGACCACAACACCTTCACCGACGGCGAGCACCCCGACAGCGCGGCGCCCACGCACTTCGGCATGCTGTACCAGCAGCACGACGGCCAGCTCGACATCGTGCGCGGCGCCGACTACGTCACCGCCTCCTGGAACGTCTTCACCGAGCACGACAAGACGATCCTCATCGGCAACAGCGACAGCGAGTCCACCGCCGCCGGCGACCGCGGGCACCTGAGGACGACCTTCCACCACAACCTCTTCAAGGACCTCGTCGAGCGCGCGCCCCGGGTCCGCTTCGGGCAGGTCGACGTCTACAACAACCACTTCGTGGCGGGCGACGACTACGCCTACAGCTTCGGCGTCGGCAAGGAGTCCCAACTCGTCGCCGAGCACAACGCCTTCACCCTGCCGGACGGCGTCAGCCCCGCGAAGGTGCTGAAGAGGTGGAACGACTCGCCGCTCACCGCCGCGCACAACCGAGTCAACGGCCGGAGCGCCGACCTGATCGCCGCGCACAACGCGGAGAACCCGGACGCGGTCCTCCGGTCCGGCGCGGGCTGGACGCCGACCCTGCGCACCAAGGTCCTCCCGGCCTGGGCGGTCCCCTTCGTCGTCGACCACGGCGCGGGCGCCGGCCGCCTGCGCTGACGCCCCGATACCGAGGGCCGGGGCGCCCGCACCGCCCCGGCCCTCCCACACCCGCAACGCAAGCGCACCCGAAGGAGCACCGGCATGCCCCGACCCGCCCTGTCCCGCAGAGGCTTCCTCCTGACCACCGCCGGCGCGGGCGCCGCCCTCGGCCTCGCGGCCGGCCCCGCCGTCGCAGGCACCCGCCCGCGCCCGCGTCCCTTCGGCAGGTACGGCTCCCCGGCCGCCCGCCGCACCCCGAAGACCCTGTACGTCGACCCGCACGGCCGCGGCGACTTCACCTCCGTACAGGCCGCCGTCACCGCCGCCGAGGGCCCCGGCTGGACGCTGGTCCTCGCCCCCGGCACCTACCGCGAGACGGTCTCCGTCGACGCCGACCGCACCGAAACGACATGGCTCGGCGCCGGTGGGGACCCGCGCGACGTCGTCATCGTCTTCGACAACGCGGCCGGCACCCCCAAACCGGACGGCTCCGGCACCTACGGCACCAGCGGCTCCGCCACCACCACCGTGCGGGCCGACGGCTTCACGGCCCGTCGGATCACCTTCGCCAACGACTGGCTGCGCGCCGACCACCCCGACTTCACCGGCACCCAGGCCGTCGCCATCAAGGTCCAGGGCGACCGCTCGGCGTTCCACCACTGCCGCTTCCTCGGCCACCAGGACACCCTCTACGCCGACACCCGCGACCTCGGCCACTTCGCCCGCCAGTACTACGCCCACTGCTACGCCGAGGGCGACGTCGACTTCGTCTTCGGCCGGGCGACGGCCGTGTACGAGGGCTGCCACTTCCGCACCCTGGTCCGCACCGACCTGTCCGGCGCCCCCCACGGCTTCGTGTTCGCCCCGTCCACGGCGGGCGCCAACCCGCGCGGCTACCTGGTGACCCACGGCCGCGTCAGCAGCGAGGCCCCCGACGGCTACTACAAGCTGGCCCGCCCCTGGGTGCCCAGCTCCGACACCACCGCCCGCCCGATGCTCACCGTGCGCGAGACCCACCTCGGCGCGGGCATCGACGCGGTGGCGCCCTACGCCAACATGCGGGACGCGCACCCCTGGCAGGAGCAGCGCTTCCGCGAGTACCGCAACACCGGCCCCGGCGCCGAGGTCACCGTCCCGGAGAACCGGCCCCGGCTCACCCGCGCCGAGGCGGCGTCGCACACCCGGGAGGCGTACCTCGGCGACTGGCGGCCGTATGCCCGTCACCGGTGACCTGCCCGACGACCCGGCCGGTGTGCTGCCCGGCTTCCATCCGGCGCTCAAGGACGAACTGACCTTCCCGCTGGCCTGGGGCACCTCGCCGGAACGGGACTTCGAGGCGTGGCGGCGGGCGGCCCGCGCGACGGTCGAGGAACATCTCCTCGTCGGCCGGCAGGACGACACGCCGTACGCCCCGGAGTTCACCGCCCGCTCGGGCGGCGACGGATACACGCGGCAACTGGTCACCCTCTCCCTCACCCGCTACGGGCGGGTCCGCGGCGCCCTGCTCACCCCGCACGGCGCCGGGCCCTTCCCGGCCGTCCTGCTCCTGCACGACCACGGCTCCCGCTTCGACATAGGCAAGGAGAAACTGGTCCGGCCCTGGTACGACGACACCCGGCTCGCCGCCGCCGAGGACTGGACGGACCGGCACTTCGACGGGCGCTTCCTCGGCGACGAACTGGCCAGGCGCGGATACGTCGTGCTCTGTGCGGACGCCCTGGGCTGGGGCGACCGCGAACCGCTCACCTACACCCGGCAACAGGCCCTGGCCGGCAACCTCTTCCACCTCGGCGGTTCCCTCGCCGGGCTCCTGGCCCGCGAGGACGAGCGCGCCGCCGGCTTCCTGGCCTCCCTCGACCGCGTCGACGCCCGGCGGGTCGCGGCCGTCGGCTTCTCCATGGGCGGCTACCGCGCCTGGCAGACCGCCGCCCTCAGCGACTCCGTCGCCGCCGCGGTGAGCGTGTGCTGGATGACCGGCCTGAAGGAGATGATGGTGCCCGGCAACAACACCCTGCGCGGGCAGTCGGCGTTCCACATGCTGCACCCCGGACTCGCCCGGTACCTCGACATCCCCGACGTGGCGAGCATCGCCGCGCCCAGGCCGATGCTGTTCCTCGGCGGTGGGCAGGACCGCCTGTTCACCGCCGAGGGCGTCCGCACCGCCTACGCCAGGCTGCGCGCCGTCTGGCACTCCCGCGGCGCCGCCGACCGGCTCCGCACCGAGACCTGGCCGGACGTCGGCCACGCCTTCCCGGCGCGTATGCAGGACGCGGCCTTCGGATGGCTGGAGTCGGTCATCGCCGTACCGGCCTGACCGCCCGCGGAGAGAGGGTTGCCGCGTCCTCGGAGGTCCGTCACGAAAGAGCGAAGTCCCCCCGCACCGACAGCCGTCCGGGCCCGGCGGTGGCCGTCGCGGAGTAGCTGTCGCCACCCGCGTCCCGGCCGCCGCGGTCGTGGTCGTACTGGCCGGCGAACATCCACTCGCCCGCCGGGACCGTGCGGCCCTGCTTGAGCGTCCACCGGTAGGCGAGGAAGCCGTCCCGCTCCTCGACCGTGAACGTGAAGTCCTCCTCCGGCAGCGACCGCCAGGCGCCGGTGGACGTGACCCCGCCGGTCTGCGCCACCCGGAGCTCGACGGTGAGCGCGGTCAGCGGTTCACCGGTCTTCAGGGTGATGTTGCTCTGTGCCCAGAAGTCGTTGCTGTGCGGGTCCACCGAACCGTCCGACCACAGCGGGCCGTCCGCGACGGCGGAGACGGGCGCCCGGGCGGTCGCGCCCCCGGTCGCGGCCGGTGGCCGGGAGGACGCGGGGGTGTCCGGGGTCTCCGTCCCGGGCGGGGCACTCGGCGTCGGGTCGGCCGGCGGGGCGGGCGCCCGGCTGGTGGCGGCCTCCGGAGACGGTGTGGGTGTCGGCGAGGTGGCGACCGCACGCTGCCGGGGAGCGTCGTCCTTGACCGCGGACGCGACCGCGTAGCCGCCGACCGCCAGGACGCCCGCCACCGCGGCCGTTGCACCGGCCACCCGGGCCCAGCCCAGCAGCGGTGGACGGGCCGCCCGGTGGTGCCCGGAGCGGTCCTGGCCCGCCATGCCGCGCTCGACCCGGGCCAGGATGCGCGCCCGGTCGGGTTCGTGCGCCCCGGCCGCCTCGTGCAGCCGGGTGCGCAGCTCCTCGTCCACGTCCCGCCGCCCGGTCATCGGTTCCTTCCCGCGGCCCCACCGCTGCCCGCGATCACCGCGTGCACCTGCTTCGGAGCCGCCCGCGTGCCGAGCAACCGCTGCAGTTCGGCCATCCCCTTCGACGTCTGGCTCTTCACCGTACCCACCGAGACGCCCAGGGCGAGCGCCGTGTCCCTCTCGGAGAGGTCGAACGCGTGCCGCAGCACCACGCACGCCCGCTTGCGGAAAGGCAGCCGGCGCAGCGCCCCCTGGACGTCCACCACACCCGCGACGTCCGGGTCCTCCGTCCTCTCCTCGCGCTGCGACCAGAACAGGGCGACCCTTCTGCGCTCCCGCACGGTGGCGCGGACCCGGGTGCGGGCGAGGTTGGCGACGACACCGCGTGCGTACGCCGCCGGATGGTCGGCCGCGCGGACCCGGTCCCAGCGGTGCCACAGGGCCAGCAGGGCGTCCGACGCCAGGTCGTCGGCGGCGTCCGGCTCGCCGGTCAGCAGGTGGGCGAGGCGGGAGAGTTCGGCGTAGTGGCGCTCGAAGAAGGCGTGGAACTCCGCGGCGGCGGCGGCGTCGTCGACGACTGTCCCCACGGCGGACTCTCCTCGCAGCGGCTTCCCCGGCGTCGAACAGCCGTGCGCCGGGCCGGAGTCCGGCACTGTAGCAGCGTCCGACGCGCCGCCGTGCGGTGCGTCGAACGCCGTGTGGCAGACCGAACCGGCCCGGGGGAGTCAGCCCTTGAGTGCCGCCTCCATCATCGCCTTGGCCACCGGGGCCGCCAGGCCGTTGCCGCTGACCTCGGAACGGGCCGCGTCGGACTGCTCGATGATGACCGCCACGGCGACCTCCTTGTCCGACGTGTCGGACTTGGCGTACGAGGTGAACCAGGCGTACGGGGTCTTGCTGTTGTTCTCGCCGTGCTGGGCCGTGCCCGTCTTGCCGCCCACGGTCGCGCCGGAGATCTGCGCGTTCGACCCCGTGCCCTTGTCGACGACGGTCTCCATGGCCGACTGGAGCTGTTCGGCGGTGGAGGCGGAGACGATCCGCTTCGAGTCCGGGTCGGTGTGGTCCTCCAGGACGTCACCGCCGCTGTCGGTGATCTGCGACACCATGTGCGGGGAGACCAGCTCGCCGCCGTTGGCGAGGGCCGCCGAGACCATCGCCATCTGCAGCGGGGTCGCCGTCACGTCGAACTGGCCGATGCCCGTCAGGGCCGTCGACGACCTGTTCATGTCCTTCGGGTACACGCTCGTGTATGCCCGCACCGGCACGTCCTGCGACTCGTCGTTGAAGCCGAACTTCTCGGCCGTCGCCCGCAGCTTGTCCTGCCCGAGGTCGACGGCCATCTTCGCGAAGACGTTGTTGCACGAGTACTGCAGCGCGGTGCGGATCGTGGCGTTCTCGCAGGGGGCGTTGGGGTTCTCGTTGGTCAGGTCCGTCACGGTGCCCGGCAGCGTGTACGGGTCCGGGCTGTCGGTCTTCTCGTCCACCGACCCGTACAGCCCGTCCTCCAGCGCGGCGGCCGCCACCACCAGCTTGAACGTCGAGCCCGGCGGCAGCGGCTGGCGCAGCGCGCGGTTGGTCAGCGGCTTGTCGGGGTCGTTGGTGAGCCTCTCCCAGGCCTCACCGGCGGTGTTGGCGTCGGTCAGCGACGTCGGGTCGTACGACGGGGTCGACACAACCGACAGGATCCTGCCCGTCTTCGGGTCGATCGCGACGGCGGCGCCCTTGGTCTCGCCCAGCGCCTCGAACCCGGCCTTCTGCACCTCCGGGTCGATCGTCGTGACCACGTTGCCCGGCTCGGCCCGCGTGTCGGTGATCGTGTCCATCACCGTCTTCAGCCGCGGGTCGGTGCCGTTGAGCACGTCCTGGTAGATGCCCTCCAGCTGCGTCGGCGCGTACGCCTGCGAGGCGTAGCCCGTCACCGCCGCGTACAGCTTGCCCTTCTCGTACGTCCGCTTGTAGGCGAGGTCACCCCCCTTCGTGGGCGCCGAGCCGGTGATCGACCGGCCGGCCACGATGATGTTCCCGAGCGGCTCCGCGTACGTCTCGATCGCGTTCCGCCGGTTTTCCTTGTCGTCCGCGAGTGCCCGGCCCTCGTAGAACTGCACCCAGGTCGCTCTGATCAGCAGAGCGAACACCAGGAGCAGCGTGAAGACCGATGCGCGCCTGATCGTCTTGTTCATCCCGCTGGAAAGACGAACGGGCGGGAGCGAATCGTTCCGTCCGCCCCGATTTCTCATCTTCCGTTCATGAAGCCCGCCTCGTAGGCCCGGATGACCGCCTGGGTGCGGTCCCGGGCGCCGGTCTTCGCCAGCACCGACGCCACATGGGTCTTCACCGTGGCCGGCCCGACCCCCATGCGCTGCGCTGTCTCCGCGTTGGTCAGCCCGGTCGCCATCAGGCGCAGCACCTCGCCCTCGCGTTCGGTGAGCCGCGCCACCCAGGCCGGCCGGGCGGGGTTCGCGCGCGCGTGCTCGGCCGCCAGCGTCCGTACCGCCGCCGGGAACAGCAGCGTGTCGCTGTGCGCCACCAGCCGTACGGCCCGGACGAGCGTGTCGGCGTCGGCGCGCTTGAGCAGGAAGCCGGCGGCCCCGGCGCGCAGCGCGTCGTAGACGTAGGAGTCGTTCTCGAAGGTGGTCACGACCACGATGCGGGGCGGTACGTCGAGGGTGGCGAGGATCTGCTCGGTGGCGCGGATGCCGTCGACCTCGGGCATGCGGACGTCCATGAGGACCACGTCCGGCCGGGTCTCCCGGACGACGGAGACGGCCTCGGCGCCGGTGGCCGCCTCGCCGGCGACCTCCAGGTCGGGTTCCGCGGAGAGGATGGCGCGCAGGGCGGTGCGGACCATGCGCTCGTCGTCGGCCAGGACGATCCGGATCGGCGGGCGGGTCACACGGTCTCCTTCGGGCGGGTCACGCGGTGTCTTTCATGCGGGTTCACGCGGTGTCTTTCGGGCGGGTCACGCGGTGTCTTCCGAGTAAGTCTCACGGTCTCCTTCGGGCGGGGTCATACGGTTCCCTTCAGCGGCAGTCGTACATGGAGCCGCCACGCCCCCTCGACGCTGCCCGCCTCGGCCGCGCCGCCCAGCAGACGGGCCCGGTCGGCGATGCCGCGCAGTCCGTGGCCGCCACCGGGCCGGCGCGATGTGCCACCTGCCTCGCCGGCCTCGCCGAGGGGGTTCTCGACGGTGATCCGCAGGTGATCGTCCAGCACGTCGACGCGCAGCGCCACGGCGACCTGTCCGCCCGCGTGCCGGAGCGCGTTGCTCAGCCCCTCCTGCACGATGCGGTACGCCTCGCGGGAGACCAGCGGCGGAAGCGCCTCCGGGTCGGTGGCGACGGTGGCCGCCACCCGCAGTCCGCCCGCGCGGGTGCGGCGCAGCAGGCCGTCGAGGTCGGCGGCGAGCGTCGGCGCCGGCGCGGTGCCGGGCGCGTCGCCGTCCCGCAGCACGCCCAGCACGGCGTCGAGTTCGCCGACCGTGCGGCGGGTGGTGTCCTCGATCGCGGCGAGCGCCTCGCGGGCGAACTCCGGGTCGGTGTCCAGGAGCCGGCGGGCCGCGCTCGCCTGGAGGGTGACCGCGCTCAGGGCGTGGCCGACGGAGTCGTGCAGCTCGCGCGCGAGCCGGTTGCGGACGGCGAGGTCGGCGGCGCGTGCCTCGGCCGCCGCGACCCGGTCCGCGGGGGAGGGGCCGAGCAGCGCGGGCGCCCAGCGGGCCAGCAGCGCGCCGCACCCCGCGGCGCATCCGGCGAGCGCGACCAGCATCGCGACGCCCGCGACCGGCGCGAGCGCGAGCGCCCAGGTGTGGTGGAGGACGCCGGGCAGCCCCGCCCGCTCGTCGCGCAGCGCCGGTACGAAGGGCAGCGCGATCAGCGCGGCCGCGAACGGCGGCACCGCGAGCGACATCCCCGCGATGATCCCGCCGGTCCCCAGGTGCAGCGTGAACCAGGCCGCCGTCCGCCCCTTCTCGCCCTTGGTCCGGGCGGGCCCGTAGGCGAGCCGGTCGGCCTCCACGCCGCACAGCCACCGCACGACGCCGGACTCCAGGGTACGGGTCAGCGGGAACAGCGAGGTCACGGCGGCGAGCGGCAACCCGAAGGCGAACGAGGCCAGTTGCAGGGACAGGGAGCGGAAGACGTCCGCGTCCCCGGCGACGGGGCCGACGACGACCGAGCCGACGAGGACGTACGGCATGGCGAGCGCGCCGCCGAGGATCAGGTGGATCCACCGCAGGCGCGCCCGCCGGCCGAACAGGAACCGGGCGAGAGCGGTCACGGCAGCCTGCGGGCCGTGGCCGACCGCCGGGCGAGGAAGTGGGCGCCGACTGAGGCGAGGAGAAGGCCGACGGTCATCTGGCCAGCGTAGGCGAGCATCATCAGCGGTGCCGGGCGGTCGGTGGGATCGTCGGCCGGCATCAGCGCGGCGAGCAGCAGCCAGCCGCCCCAGCAGGCCGCGGCGCCGGAACAGACCCAGGCCGAAGCGAGGGGCACCGTGACCGGCAGGACGCGGGCGCGGCGGAAGGCGAGCAGCAGGGTGCCGACGACGGCCGCGAGAAGGAAGGCGACGTGCATGCCCTCCAGCGCGCGGAAGTCACCGGTGCGGTCCCCGGCCCCGAGCCCCGCCGTGCCGCCGCACGCCCAGTACAGCCGGACGGCGAGCGGGAACGACGCGAGGACCGCCGCGGCGAGAGCGACGGCCTGGTACGGCGCCCGGACGACGCCGGTCGGCAGCTCCCACACCCGCCCGCGCCACAGATGCCCCCAGCGGTCACGTGCGTAGAGCACGAACAGCGCCCCGAGGGCGAGCCCCTGCACGATGAACCCGGTGTACACGACCACGAACACCCACGGGTGGAGGAAGGCATCGCGTCCCGTGCCGGACGCCGTCGCGGTGTCGCCGCCGAACGCCCGGGTGAGGAGCTGCAGCGGGAACCCCGCCATGATCGGCGCGAGCAGCCCCCCGGCGACCCACACCGGGAACGCCAGCGGCCACGCGGGCACCCGCAGGCCCCACGGCCGGGTCAGCATCAGCGCCAGCACGATCAGACAGCTGTCCAGCAGCAGGGTGAGCCCGTTGGCCAGGACCATGGTGACCCGGTGGTCCAGCAGGACGCTGCCTTCGGGGATGCCGACCCGACTCCCCGCGATCCAGGCGACCTTGAGCGCGAGATACGGCAGACAGGCGAGGACCGCGACCGCCCGCAGCAGCCGGCGGGTCCGGGCGAGTCCGGGGAAAGTGGCGGCGGCCGGGGAGGGTGTGGATGCGAGCGTCTGCGTCATGCCACCACGCTCCCGCGCGGACACCCCGGGCACCTCCTGCGCACCGACGATCCGCCTCCGCCGCGCGGCGGAGCCGGTCAGCCCGCGAGGTGGAGGACGACCTCGTCGATCTCCTCGCCCCGGGCGGGGGCGAACCCCCGGGCGTGGGCGCTCTCTTCGAAGCCGCACTTCTCCAGGACACGCAGCGAACCGGTGTTGTCCGCCGCCGCCCGCGCGTACAGCGGACGGTCCGGCACTTCTGCCAGCAACACGCGCAGCGCCGCCGTGGCCACGCCCCGGCCCCAGTAGGCCCGGTCCACCCAGTACGTCACCTCGCGTTCGCCCGGCTCCCCGTACACCGCCGCGCTGCCGATGACGTCACCGTCGCCGAGGATCGTCCGGACGACGTCGACCGAGGCCCGGATCTTTCTCCAGTGGGCCTCGAAGGCATCCCAGTCCGCCGGATCCTTGGGGGTGAAGGCCGCCATGCGCAGGGCCTCCGGGTCGTTCATCTGCCGGAAGAAGACAGGCAGATCACTGTCGTGAACCTCGCGCAGAGCGATATGCATGGATCAGAGCCTACGCGTGGCCAGTGTCAGTCGGTCCCGTGCGTCGAACAGCGCGTCCTTCACCATCTGCTCGTGCGCGGGCGTCAGCCGCGCCACCGGCACCGAGCAGCTGATCGCGTCCCGCGCGGGGGTGCGGTAGGGGACCGCCACGCCGAAGCAGCGCAGCCCCAGCGTGTTCTCCTCGCGGTCCACGGCGAAGCCCTGCTCCCGCACCTGGTGCAGCTCCTCGATGAGCTTCTCCCGGTCGGTGATCGTGTGCTCGGTCAGCGCGGGCAGCGTGTCCGGGAGCAGCTTGCGGACCTGCTCGTCGGTGTACGTGCTCAGCAGCGCCTTGCCCAGCGACGTCGAGTGCGCGGGCAGCCGGCGGCCGACCCGGGTGAACGGCCGCAGGTAGTGCTGCGACTGGCGGGTGGCGAGGTAGACGACGTTCGTGCCGTCCAGCCGCGCGAGGTGGATGGTCTCGGTCGTGTCGTCGGACAGCCGGTCCAGCGTCGGCCGCGCCGCCGCGACCACCTCGTCGCCGTCGATGTACGACGTGCCGACCAGCAGCGCCCGTACGCCGATGCCGTACCGCGTGCCGGTCGCGTCCGTCTCCACCCAGCCCAGCTCCACCAGGGTGCGCAGCAGCATGTAGAGACTGGACTTGGGATAGCCGACGGCCTCCTGGACCGACGCGAGGGAATGCATACCGGGGCGTCCGGCGAAGTACTCGAGCAGTTCAACCGTCCGCACCGCGGACTTGACCTGCGCTCCGCCCCCCGTCTCGACTGCCGACATCGCCCTTGACCCCTTCGTTCGACGAGAAGCTGAAGATATAGTCTCCGACAGCATATTCATCAGTAGAGACAGCGTTCAGTATATCGAACGAGTTCCACGTACAGCACGTGAAGGGACCCGCGGTGGCAGCAGCACCAGTCTGGAGTGTCGACCCCCGTACCGGGAAGCAGCGTGAACAGGTCGCGGTGGAAGCCACCGCCCAGGAGGTGGACGCCGCCGTCCGCGCCGCGCACGCCGCCCGGGACGCCCTCGCCGACCGGAGTGTCCGCGCGGCTTTCCTGCGTACCGCCGCCGACGAGCTGAAGGCGGCCGAGAGCACCCTCGTCGAGGCGGCCGACGCGGAGACCGCGCTCGGCCCGGTCCGGCTCACCGGCGAACTCGCCCGGACCTGCTACCAGCTGCGGGCCTTCGCCGACATCGTCGACGAGGGCGAGTTCCTCGGTGTCGTCGTCAACCACCCCGACGACACCGCGACCCCGCCCATCCCGGACCTGCGCCGCTACAAGGTGCCCCTCGGCGTCGTCGCCGTCTACTCGGCCTCCAACTTCCCCTTCGCCTTCTCCGTCCCCGGCGGCGACACGGCGAGCGCCCTCGCGGCCGGCTGCCCCGTCGTCGTCAAGGCCCACCCCGACCACCCGGCCCTGTCCGAGCTGGTCGCCAAGGTGCTGCGCCGGGCCGCAGCCCGGCACGACGTCCCGGACGGCGTCGTCGGCCTGGTGCACGGCTTCGAGGCCGGCGTCGAACTGATCGGGCACCCGCTGGTCGCGGCGGCCGGCTTCACCGGGTCCGTGCGCGGTGGCCGCGCGCTGTTCGACGCGGCGGCGGCGCGTCCCGTCCCGATCCCCTTCCACGGCGAACTGGGCTCGCTGAACCCGGTCGTCGTCACGGAAGCGGCGGCCACCGAGCGGGCGGAGGCGATCGGCGCGGGGCTGGCCGGTTCGATGACCCTGGGCGTCGGCCAGTTCTGCGTGAAGCCCGGCCTGGTCCTGGTGCCGTCGGGCGCCGCCGGCGACGGCCTGGTCAAGTCCCTCACGGACGCGGTCAGCGACACCGACGCCGGCGTGCTGCTCGACCACCGCATGCGGGACAACTTCGTCGCCGGCGTCACCGAGCGCGCCGCGCTGCCCGACGTGGACTCCCCGGTGACGCCGGGCGCGGGCGGCGAGCACACCGTCGCCGCCGGGTTCCTCACGGTGCCGGCCGGGCGGCTGGCGGCGGAGGGCGAGCACGACCTGCTCCTGGAGGAGTGCTTCGGGCCGGTCACCGTGGTGGCCCGCTACGAGGACGAGGCCGAGGTGCGGGGGGTGCTGTCGCGGCTGCCGGGAAACCTCACGGCGACGGTTCAGCTGTCCGCCGAGGAGGCGGCGGGTCAGGGGCGCGGGGCGGAGATTCTCGCGGAGCTGACGCCGCTCGCGGGGCGGGTGCTGGTGAACGGCTGGCCGACGGGGGTCGCGGTTGCCGCGGCTCAGCAGCACGGGGGGCCGTACCCGGCCACGACCTCGACGTCCACGTCGGTGGGCGGTACCGCGATCGAACGGTGGCTGCGGCCGGTCGCGTACCAGAACACACCGGAGGCGTTGCTTCCCGCGGAGCTGCGGGACGGGAATCCGCTGGGGCTGCCCCGTCGGTTCAACGGGGTTCTGGAGCGGTAGGGACATGGATCTCGAACACTGACCTCTGCTTCCCTCGGCGGCGAGCGCTGGACCTTCGTCCGGCTGTTCACCCTGGGGGATGGGAAGGAGGCCGGCGGCCCTGCTCGGCTTCCTGGATCAGGCGCCGACGAGGGAGGGTTCGCCGCTGTTCGCCGGGGAGCGTACGTGAGGGTGCTTTAACTCGATCGTGTGATCGTCGGCTTCCGGGCTTGTGGTGGTCCGGGCCGTGCGGGCTACGGTGAGCGTGCGATCTGGGACGCCGGGTACGGCGCCAGTGTGCGGGGCCCCCGCTCCACCGGAGTGATGGTTCGGGGCCTCCCCGCCGCCTCTGGCCGTTGCCCAGTTGGCCAGGTCGTGAGGGAACTGGCCTCCCGGGACCGGACCACGGACAGGATCCGTGTCGCCGCCCTGGGGTTGAGTACGCCGGGGACCAGTGCGCCCAAGACCGTTCGGGGCGTGCGGCTGAACGGGCTCACTCCCGCTCAGTCCACAGGAACGGTGCGTGGTGACGTACGACCACCTGCAGTTCCGGCCGGCCTGGCCTGCGCGACGGCGTCTGACGCAACCGGAAGGCCCGGCTCCCGCGTCCTGCGTTGCATGATCGACGAACGTGTGACCGGAAGCCGGGTGATCCGTACCGTCCTGCCCGCCGAGGCGGAGACCGTGGCCGCCCTGCACGCCCGGGCCCGGGCGACGTACTACCCGGACGGGCTCCCCGATGACGGTTTCGACTGGGTCGCCGCTTGGCGCGGGGCCGCCGGGCGGGCCGACGGGCACGTGCTGTGCGCCGTGCAGCGGGGAAGCCTCGTCGGCATCGCCTCCTTCCGGGTCCCGGAGGGCGGCCCGGCGGACCAGGTCAAGCTGTTCCAGTTCCACGTCGATCCCGCCCACTGGCGTTCCGGCATCGGCACCGCCCTGCACACGGCCTGCGTCGAACAGTGGCGGGCCGACGGCAGGCGGACGGCCGTCCTGGACGTGCACGTCGACAACAAGCGCGCCCAGGCCTTCTACGACCGCCGGGGCTGGGTCCCCGACCCGGAGAACCCGCCGGCGGAGGGCGACCACCACCTGTTCCTGCGCTTCGGCGTGCCCGGGGAATGAGACCGACTGGTTGAAGGTTCACGTACGGGGCGGGGAAGGCCTCCGCAACCCGTACGACCTGGAGAAGAGCCGAGACATGCGCGTCGAGATCTGGAGCGACATCGCCTGCCCGTGGTGCTACGTGGGAAAGGCCCGCTTCGAGAAGGCGCTGGCGGCCTTCCCGCACCGTGACGGCGTCGAGGTGGTCCACCGGTCGTTCGAGCTGGACCCCGGGCGGGCCAAGGACGACGTCCAGCCCGTGCTGACGATGCTCACCGCCAAGTACGGCATGAGCGAGGCGCAGGCGCACGCCGGTGAGGACAATCTCGGCACGCAGGCCGCCGCCGAGGGACTGGACTACCGCACCCGGGGCCGCGACCACGGCAGCACCTTCGACATGCACCGGCTGCTGCACCTCGCCAAGGAGCGGGACCGGCAGGAGGCGCTGCTGGACGCGCTCTACCGGGCCAACTTCGCCGACGAGCGCTCCGTCTTCAACGACGACGAGCGGCTCGTGGAGCTGGCCGTCGCCGCCGGCCTGGACGCGGACACCGCCCGCGAGGTGCTCGCCGATCCCACCGCCTACGGCGACGAGGTGCGTGCCGACGAGGACGAGGCCGCGCGGCTCGGGGCCACGGGCGTGCCGTTCTTCGTGCTCGACCGGGCGTACGGCGTCTCCGGCGCCCAGCCCGCCGAGGTCTTCGCCCAGGCGCTGACCCGGGCGTGGGGCGAGCGCACGCCGCTGAAGCTGGTCGACGACGGGGGTGCCGAGGCGTGCGGCCCGGACGGGTGCGCGGTGCCCCGGAACTGAAACCGCAGGCGGGAAGGCTCGCATAAGCGATGCTTGGAGGAACCGCGTAGAAATACGTAATGGACGGGGAGGTCGCCGGGCCGCACGATGGTGCCATGGAGAGCTTCGAGAACCTCGTCCGTACCGAGTTCGCCCCGAAGACCACGTACCTGAACACCGCCGGCACCGGCCTGCTTCCCGCCCGGACCCTCGTCGCGATGCGTGACGCGGCGGCGTCCGCGGCGGAGGGACAGCCGCTCGACATGTTCGCGGACGTCGAGGCGTGCAGGTCCGCCTTCGCCCGGCTCGTGGGGGTGCCCGCCACCCGGGTCGCGGCCGGCGCCTCGGTCGCCACGTTCAGCGGGCTCGTCGCCGCCTCGCTGCCCGCGGGTGCCGAAGTCCTCACCGCTGAGGCCGACTTCAGCTCCCTGGTGAACCCGCTGCACACGCGCGGTGACCTGAAGGTGCGCAGCGTGCCGCTGGAGCGGATCGCCGAGTCGGTGGGCCCGGACACCGCGCTCGTCGCGGTCAGCGCCGTCCAGTCCGCCGACGGGCGGATCGCCGACCTCGCGGCGCTGCGGGACGCCGCCCGGGCGCACGGCGCGCGGACGCTGGTCGACGCCTCCCAGTCCAACGGGTGGCTGCCGCTGGCCGCCGACGACTTCGACTACGTGGCCGCCGTGGCCTACAAGTGGGTGCTGTGCCCCCGGGGCGTCGCCTTCCTCGTCGTACCGGAGGACCTGGGGGAGGCGGCCGGACTCACGCCGCTGTTCGCCGGGTGGGCGTCGGGCGAGCGTCCCTGGGACAGCTGCTACGGGCCCGTCGAGGAACTCGCGCACTCCGCACGGCGCTTCGACGAGAGCCCGGCCCTCTTCTCCTACACCGGGGCCCGGCACTCCCTGGCCCTGATCGAGGAGCTGGGCGTGGACGCCGTGCACGCCCACGACACCGCCCTCGCCGACCGGTTCCGGCAGGGGGTGCGCTCGCTCGGCCACGAGCCGGTGCCCGCGCCGGGTTCCGCGATCGTGGCGGTGCCCGGACTGGGCCACCGGCAGGGCGAGCTGGGCCGGGCCGGCGTGCAGGTCTCCGACCGGGCGGGCAATCTGCGGGCCGCGTTCCACGTCTACAACACCGCGGCGGACGTCGACCGGTTGCTGGACGTGCTGGCGGGCTGAGACGGCCCGGGACGGCATCGGGCAGGGGCCTCCCGTCCCACACGAAAAGGCCCCTGCCCGGGATCAGATGCGGGTCACTTCACCGGAGTGAAGTCCCGCGCGCCGATGAACTCCGGCCGCCGGATCGGTGCCGCGAACGGCTCGACCGCCGTGTTCTCCACGCTGTTGAACACGATGAACACGTTGCTGCGCGGGAACGGCGTGATGTTGTCGCCCGACCCGTGCATGCAGTTGCAGTCGAACCAGGTCGCCGAGCCGGCCTTGCCGGTGAACAGCTTGATGCCGTACTCCGAGGCCATCTTCGTCAGGCCCTCGTCGGACGGCGTCCCCGCGTCCTGCATCATCAGGGACTTCTTGTAGTTGTCCTTCGGCGTGGCCCCCGCGCACCCGAGGAACGTCTTGTGCGACCCCGGCATGATCATCAGACCGCCGTTGGTGTCGAAGTTCTCGGTGAGCGCGATCGAGACCGAGATCGTCCGCATGTTCGGCAGGCCGTCCTCGGCGTGCCAGGTCTCGAAGTCCGAGTGCCAGTAGAAGCCGCTGGCCCCGAATCCCGGCTTGACGTTGATCCGCGACTGGTGGACGTAGACGTCCGAGCCGAGGATCTGCCGGGCCCGGCCGACCACCCGCTCGTCGCGAACCAGCTTCGCGAACACCTCGCTGATCTTGTGCACCTCGAAGACCGAGCGGATCTCCTTGGACTGCGGCTCCACGATCGAGCGCTCGTCCGCGCGGATGGCCGGGTCGGTGGTGAGCCGCTCCAGCTCACGCGCGTAGACCTCGACCTCGTCCGGTCCGATGAGCTGGTCGATGGCGAGGAAGCCGTCGCGGTCCAGGGACTGCAGGTCACCGGCCGAGACGGGACCGGGCGTGTCCGGGGAGCCCCAGACGACCGGGTCCTGCCGGGGAGTCGCCACCTCGGTGGCGCCGCGGGTGGGATAGAGATCGGTGACGTTCGTGGTCGTGATGGTCACGGTGACTCACACCTCCTCGGTGAGCAGCGGGTAGACGCCGTTCTCGTCGTGATCCTCCCGTCCGGTCACGGGCGGGTTGAAGACGCAGAGGCAGTGGAAGTCCTCCTTGACCTTGAGCGTGTGCCGCTCGTGGCCGTCGAGGAGGTACATCGTGCCCGGCGTGATGGTGTACGTCTTCCCCGTCTCGCGGTCGGTCAACTCGGCTTCGCCCTTGGTGCAGACGACGGCCTCGATGTGGTTCGCGTACCACATGGACGTCTCCGTACCCGCGTACAGAATCGTCTCGTGGACGGAGAAGCCGACCTTCTCCTTCGCGAGGACGATGCGCTTGCTCTCCCAGGTGCCGGACGCCGACTTCACGTGCCGGTCGGTGCCTTCGATCTCCTTGAACGAACGGACGATCACGGTGTTGCGATGCCTCCTAGGTGAAGGGTGTGCAATGGTCCCCGGCGCCTTCGGCCGCACGGGCCGAAGGCGCCGGAAGCAGTGGTGGTGTCAGGCGGTCTCGCGCACGGCCCGCGCGAGGGTCTTCATGCCCTCGTCCAGCTCGTCGGGCGTGATGGTGAGCGCCGGGAGCAGCTTGACGACCTCGCTCTCGGGTCCGGACGTCTCGATGAGCAGCCCGAGCTCGAAGGCGCGCTTGGCGATCCGGCCCGCACGGCCCTTGTCGTGGAACTCCAGGCCCCAGACCAGGCCGCGGCCGCGGTACTCCTTGACGTCGGCGAGGTTCTCCTCGGTGATGGCGATCATGTGCTGCTCGACCTGCTCGCCGCGGGCGCGGGTCTGCTTCTCCATCGCCGAGCCGTCGGCCCAGTACGCCTCCAGCGTGGCGGTCGCCGTGACGAAGGCGGGGTTGTTGCCGCGGAAGGTGCCGTTGTGCTCGCCCGGCTCCCAGACGTCCAGCTCCGGCTTGAAGAGGGTCAGCGCCATGGGCATGCCGTAGCCGCTGATCGACTTGGAGACGGTGACGATGTCCGGCGTGATGCCCGCCTCCTCGAAGGAGAAGAAGGCGCCGGTACGGCCGCAGCCCATCTGGATGTCGTCGACGATGAGCAGCATGTCCTGGCGCTCGCACAGGTCGGCCAGGGCACGCAGCCACTCGGCCCGGGCGACGTTGATGCCGCCCTCGCCCTGCACGGTCTCGACGATCACGGCGGCCGGCTTGTTGAGGCCGGAGCCCTGGTCCTCGAGCAGCCGCTCGAACCAGATGAAGTCCTCGACGGTGCCGTCGAAGTAGTTGTCGAACGGCATGGGCGTGCCGTGCACCAGCGGGATGCCGGCGCCGGCCCGCTTGAAGGCGTTGCCGGTCACGGCGAGCGAGCCGAGCGACATGCCGTGGAAGGCGTTGGTGAACGACACGATCGACTCGCGCCCCTTCACCTTCCGCGCCAGCTTCAGCGCGGACTCCACGGCGTTGGTGCCCGTCGGGCCCGGGAACATGACCTTGTACGGCAGGTCACGCGGCCGGAGCACCAGGTTCTGGAACGTCTCCAGGAAGCGGCGCTTGGCGGTGGTCGACATGTCGAGACCGTGCGTGACGCCGTCCCGCTCCAGGTAGTCGATCAGCGCGCGTTTCAGCACGGCGTTGTTGTGCCCGTAGTTGAGCGAACCCGCTCCGGCGAAGAAGTCGAGGTACTCGTGGCCGTCCTCGTCGTACATGCGGCTGCCGAGCGCGCGGTCGAAGACGGTGGGCCAGCCGCGGCAGTAGCTGCGCACCTCGGACTCGACGGTCTCGAAGACGCTGAGGTCGGGCTGGGTGATGGTCACGACGAATCGCTCCTCGTTGGGTGAGGGTGGGAGAGGAAGGTCGTACGGATCCGGCGGAACCGGTGCGGTCCCGGCCGGGAAGTCTCGGGGAGCCGGACGGTCCGGGGTGGCCGGACCGCCTGGGAGCCGGGCGTCAGCGGCCGGCTGCGGTCAGGGGGCCGATGCGGTACAGGACCTCGGGCTCGTGCGGGCCGTCGGGGAACAGCTCCGTGTCGAACAGCACCTCGCGCTCCAGTCGGGCGCCGTGCCGCTCGGCGAACGAGGTGAACAGTCGCTGGGACGCGGTGTTGTCGGGTGAGATGGTGGTCTCCACGGTGGTGATCCCGCGTTCCGCGACGGTCCGGGCGGCCAGCCCGTCGAGCAGGAGAGCCGCGAGCCTCCGTCCACGGTACGCATGGTCCACCGCCACCTGCCACACGAGCAGGGTGTCCGGCCGGTCCGGCCGTGTGTAGCCGGTGACGAAGCCGACCGGCACACCGTGCCCGTCGCGGGCGACGGCCGACGTGGCGGCGAAGTCCCGGCACCAGAGCAGATAGCTGTAGGACGAGTTCAGGTCCAGGACCTCGGAATCCCTCGCTATCCGCCACAGAGCGGCCCCGTCGGCCACTCTCGGACGGTCGATTTGCAGGTCTGCTTGCGCGGCAGTCATGCAAATTGAATTTACCCAGCGAAATTCAAAATTGCATCGCCGGATGGGGTTACGTATGGGCGCGCCATGTGTTATCACGCGGGCGCGTGCTTCCGCGCGAGTTGGCGGCGGTATGTCGGAGTTTGACCTGATCATAGGCCGCAAAACGGGCGGCATGTGTATCGGGTCACAATCGCGTAACCCGTGCGAGGCGTGCCCGAAATGCGAGGATCGAGGTTCGTGAAATCTTTGTGTTTAGGTCCCGGGAAAGCGGGCAGAAGAATACGGGAAGCTGTGCTGAGCGTAATTACTTAATTCTGTTTGTGTGAGCTTCGGGAATTCCGCTGAATTCATGCTTCCGAAAGGTCGGGTCCGCCCGGCCGGTCCCAGGCGTCCTCGACGGCCCGCCGAGCCGCCTCCGGATCGGCCTTCAGTCCCCTCTCGGCCAGCGCGGCACCCAGTGCCGCCAGACAGCCCTGCACGGCCCCGCGCGTCGCGTCCGGACCGTAGTGGTTGACGCGGATCATCTCCGCGGCCAGCGCGCCCCCGCCCGCGGCCAGCGGCAGCGCCGGGTCGGACTCCAGGGCCCGGGCCACCAGCTCGGACGCGTCGACGTCCGACGGCGCCCGCAGCGTCGTCGCGACCGGCGCCGCGTTCCCGGCCTTGTACACGTACGGCTCCAGGCCGCCGCCCAGTGCGAGCGCGCCGGCCCGCGTGGCCGCCGCAGCCGAGGCGTGCCGCGCCATCACCGTCCCGAGGCCCTCCGCCTCGATGCGCTCCACGCACGCCTCCAGCGCGAGCATCTCCAGCTGCGCCGGCGCGTGCAGCAGCGCCTTGCGCCCACCGTCGATCCAGCGCTCCTTCCAGTCCAGCAGCGACAGGTACGACCGGCGCGGCGCCCCGGGGTTCGCGGCCATCCGCGCCCACGCCCGCTCGCTCACCGACACCGCCGACACGCCGGCCGGACCGCCCATCGCCTTCTGCGCGCCGATCACGCACAGGTCCACGCCCCACTCCTGCGGCAGCACCGGCTCGGCGCCCACGGAGGCCACGGCGTCCAGGTAGAACAGCGCGCCGTGGGCCCGGACCACCTCGCCGATCTCCGCGACCGGGTTGGTGTTCCCGGTCGCCGCCTCGGCGTGCACCAGGGACACGAAGTCGATCTCCGGGTGCTCGGTGAAGGCCTGGCGGACCTGCTCGGCGGACACGGCCGTGTGGAACGGCACGGAGAGGTCGTGCACGGTCGCGCCGCAGTCCCGCAGCCAGTTCCCGAAGGTCTGCCCGTACGGCCCCGTGACGACGTTCAGCGCCACGGTGCCCGGCCCGGCGGCGGCGCGGATCGCGCCCTCCAGCGGCAGCAGCGCCTCGCCCTGCATGATCACGACGTCCTGGCCGGTGCCGAGCAGGCGCGCGACCCGGTCCTCGATCGCGGCGAAACGGCCGGCGCTCAGCGGGGCGAGGTCCAGGAAGGGGTGGGTCACTGTGCTGCTCTCTTCGCTCACGGGCAGGTGTACGACACGTACGGAGTCGAGAGTAACCACGGCCCCTGGCGCCACTCGCGCCGGAGGGCATCCGTTGCGACACCCCCACGCCCGGAATTGTGGCTTCCGCCACAGCGGTGATGATCGTCCGCCTGGTGGACTCGGGCCCGTGTCCGCTCTCCTGCTGCTCGTCCTCGTGGCGGTCGTGACCGCCGTCGTCCTCGCCCGCCGCCCCGGCGCGTACGTGAGCCCTGCCCCCGGGGCGGCCGCTGCCGCTTCAGCGCCCGCCCGCCCCGGCGGGGGGTTCCGCGTACTGGCGGGGTGCGCGGGGACGGCGGCCGCCCTGCTGTACGTCTGGGGCGCGCTGTGTGTGGCGTTCGCGGTCATGGAGGCGGAGGACGGCGGCACGGGATCGGCGCCGTTGCGGCCCTGCCGTACGAGCGAGCACCCGGAGCTGTCCGCCCGGATCGTCGACTACTCGACTTCCTACCTGCCCCTCCGCTTCCGCTGCGAGACCGCCGACGGCGACGGCTACGACTCCGACAACGTCCCCGGCTACGTCAACCCCGGCGTCGCCGTCCTGGCCCTGACGGCCGTGGCGGGCGCCGTCGCGGCCGGGTACACGACCGAGTTCCGCGCCCGCGCGACAGCACGGGACGACGGCCGGTAGACCGGGCCTTCGAACACCGCCGGAGCCCGGTCTAAGGTGCGGGCATGAGCGATCGCACGGTGCTGCACGTGAAGGGTCGGGTACTCGTCGGACCGCGGGACGAGGACGTCCGCGACGAGCTGTGGGTGATCGACGGCCGGGTCTCGTACGACCGCCCCGCCGGGGCCGCCGACGTCCGCACCGTCGAGGGCTGGGCGCTGCCCGGCCTGGTCGACGCGCACTGCCACGTCGGCCTCGACCAGCACGGGGCCGTTCCCGAGGACGTCGCCGAGAAGCAGGCGCTGACCGACCGCGAGGCGGGCACCCTCCTCATCCGCGACGCGGGCTCCCCCTCCGACACCCGCTGGATCGACGACCGCGAGGACCTCCCGAAGATCATCCGCGCCGGCCGGCACATCGCGCGCACCCGCCGCTACATCCGCAACTACGCCTGGGAGGTCGAGCCCGAGGACCTCGTCGCCTACGTCGCCCAGGAGGCCCGGCGCGGCGACGGCTGGGTGAAGCTGGTCGGCGACTGGATCGACCGCGACCTCGGCGACCTGTCCGCGTGCTGGCCGCGCGGCGCCGTCGAGGCCGCTATCGCTCAGGCCCACCGGCTCGGCGCCCGCGTCACCGCGCACTGCTTCGCCGAGGACTCCCTGCGCGACCTGGTCGAGGCCGGCATCGACTGCGTCGAGCACGCCACGGGCCTCACCGACGACACCATTCCGCTCTTCGCCGAGCGGGGCGTCGCCATCGTGCCGACCCTCGTCAACATCGCCACCTTCCCCGCGCTCGCCGACGGCGGCGAGTCCAGGTTCCCGCGCTGGTCGGCCCATATGCGCCGGCTCCATGAACGCCGCTACGACACCGTGCGCAACGCCTACGACGCCGGCATCCCGGTCTTCGTCGGCACCGACGCGGGCGGCTCCCTGGCCCACGGCCTGGCGGCGGCGGAGGTCGCGGAACTGGTCACCGCCGGCATCCCGCCCGTCGAGGCCCTCGCCGCGACGACCTGGGCCGCCCGGAGCTGGCTCGGGCGTCCCGGCCTTGACGAGGGCGCGCCGGCGGACCTGGTGGTGTTCGACGAGGACCCGCGCGCGGACGTGCGCGTGCTCACCGCTCCGCGCCGAGTGGTGCTGAACGGGCGGGTCGTCGGTTAGCCGACGCGGGTGAGGTCGGGGAACACCCGTGCCCGGGGAATCGAATAGGCACGCGGAAACCCCACGAAGGGGTGAAGTGCCCCGGGATCGCTGACGGTTCGGCGTGCGCGGGGACATTCTTTCCGGGTCCCAAGCATGTCGCTCATGCGTGTCCCGCACGCATGTCTCACTGGGGGTCCCACCACCTTGAACGGCAACACCTTCCGCATGCCCGCACGCCGCCTCGTCACCGTCGCGGCGGCCACGGCCCTGGCCGCCGGTCCCGCCGTGCTGGCCGGCGCGGGCACCGCCCACACGACCGGCGACCACGGCCGCGCGAGCGCCACCGTCCTGCGCACCGGGCTCGACGTGTCCCTGCTCAACAAGACCGTGAACGTCCCGCTCGCGGTCACCCTCAACGAGGTGCACGCGCCCGAGACCGCCCAGAAGACCGCGCTGACCGCACGGCTGGACGGCGTCGACGGCGGCAAGCCCTTCAGCGTCCTGCGCGCCGACGTGGCCGAGGCCAAGGCGACGGCGACCGCGGCGAAGAGCGAGGGATACACCAACCTGGCCCGTGCCAGGCTCCACGTCCCCGGTCTGCCGCTGCTGTCGGTGGTCGAGGTCGAGCAGGTCACCTCCGTGGCGACCTGCGAGGCCGGGAAGAAGCCGGTCGCCGACGCGAACCTGCTGGGCGCGGTGACGGTCCTCGGCAAGAAGGTCACGCTGACCACCGGCGGGACGACGGAGGTGAAGGTGCCCGGCGTCGGCGAGGTACGGCTCGACCTCTCCAGGACGCAGACCACGTCCCGTACGGCCGCCGCCACCGCGCTCGAACTCAAGGTGTCCATCAACCCCCTCGACCTGAACGTCGCCGAGGTCGACGGCACCCTGACCCTGGCGAAGGCGACCTGCGAGTCCCCGGCGGCCCCGGCGGCCGAGGCCGAGGAGCCGCCGGCCAAGGCCGAGGAGCCCCCCGCGCAACAGGACACCGAGCAGGACGCCGAACCGGCGGCCGACGTGAAGGCCCAGGGCTCCCGCGCCGAAGCGGACCTGGCCGAAACGGGCGGCAGCTCGGCGACCCCGTACATCGCCGCAGGCGCCGCCGCCCTGGTCCTGGCGGGCGGCGGCTCCCTGGCCCTGGCCCGCCGCAGGCGCGGCTGACGGCAGGCGCGGCTGACCGCCGGGGGGGGCGCGGACGCGGCCGGGGGCTCGCGTGGGCGGCGGCGGGGGCCGGACGGGGCAGGGGCGCGGCCGGGGGGCCGGGGGCGCCGGGGGCTGCGGGAGCGGCCCGGTCCGGTGCCTTCCGGCTCGCTGTAGGCGCGGCTGAGGACAGCGGGCGGGCCGGCGTGGGTTGGGCGGGGGAGGGCTCGCGCGAGCGGGGCCGGAGCCGAGTGGCATCCGAGCCGAGCGGGGCTGAGTCGAGCGGGGCCGGAGCCGAGTGGCATCCGAGCCGAGCGGGGCTGAGTCGAGCGGAGCCGGAGCCGAGCGGGGCCGGAGCCGAGCGGGGCCGGAGCCGAGCGGGCAAGGGCCCGCGGGGCGTGCCGGGGCTGTCGGGGGTGCCCGGTGGTTCGGGAGTGCCCTGGTCACGCGGCTCCCGTCCCCCTCGGGGCGCGGCTGCCCACTGCACGGGCGAGCGGGGGCAGGGGTCCTGCCCGGGACGTACGGGGGTCGGGCGGGCCCGGGGCCGCGCGGACGCGCCGAGCCGAACCGGACCTGTGTGGATCCCGTCACCGTCCCCCCCCCAACGGTCCGGCCGTCCCCGTCCCCGTCCCCGTCCCCGTCCCCGAGGGTCTCGGCCGTCTCCGTCCTCGGCAGCCGGCCGTCCCCGCCCCGCCGGTCCCGCGTCGGACGTGGCGGCCCGCCGAGCGGTACCCCGGGGCAGGGCAGGTCGCCTCAGGCCGGGGCCGTCACCGCCCGCCGCAGCGCCCGTAGGAAGCCGTCCGTCGTCGTCCGGTCGCGTACCGCCAGGCGCAGCCACTCTCCGCCCAGACCCGGGAACGTGTCCCCGCGCCGTACCGCGTACCCGAGATCGCGCAGCCGGTGGCGCACCGCGGCGGCGCTCGGGAGGCGGACGAGGACGAAGGGGCCCTCGGCGGGGGCGACGATCCGTACCCCGGCGTCGGTGAACTCCGCCAGCCCGGCGACGAGATGGCCCCGGTCCGCGGCGACGCGGTGGGCGGCGTGGGCGGCCTCCGCCAGAGCCCGAGGGGCCACGCACGCCTCGGCCGCCGCCAGCGCGGGCGTGGACACGGGCCACAGCGGCTGGGCGCGCTCCAGGTCGGTGATCGTCTCCGGGGCCGCCAGGACGTAGCCGATGCGCAGCCCGGCCAGCCCCCACGTCTTGGTGAGGCTGCGCAGGACCACCAGCCCGGGCACGTCCGTACGCCCGGCCAGCGCCTCCCGCTCACCCGGCACCGCGTCCATGAAGGCCTCGTCCACGACCAGCGTCCGCCCGGGACGGGCCAGTTCCGTGATCGCGGCCGCCGGGTGCAGTACCGACGTCGGGTTCGTCGGGTTGCCGATCACCACCAGGTCGGCGTCCTCGGGGACGGCCGCCGGGTCCAGCCGGAAGCCGTCCGCCTCCCGCAGCAGCACCCGGTCGACCGTGTGCCCCGCGTCCCGCAGCGCCGCCTCCGGCTCCGTGAACTGGGGGTGCACCACGACCGGCCGGCGCACCTTCAGCGCCCGCGCCAGCAGCACGAACGCCTCCGCCGCGCCCGCCGTCAGCAGCACCCGCGCCACCGGCAGCCCGTGCCGCGCCGCCACCGCCGCCCGCGCGGCCCGCCCGTCCGGGTAGGCCGCGAGGGAGCCGAGCGAGGCGGCGACATGCTCGCGCAGCCAGGCCGGGGGCGTGTCCGCGCGGACGTTCACCGCGAGGTCCACCAGGGCCGAGCCGTCGTCGCGGACCTCGGCGTCCCCGTGGTGCCGCAGATCAGGACCGGCGGCCTCAGTGCGCATGGGAGTGTGCGTGTCCATGCCCGTGATGGTGCCCGTGGTGGTGATGGCCGTCGTCGTCGGGGTGGAAGTGCGGCTGCTGCGGCAGTCCCACCTTGTCCTCGAACCCCGGCAGCGCGATCCGGTACACGCACGAGTCGCAGTTCATCCGCAGATCGCCCTGCACCGCCTCCTCGTAGCGCTCCCACACCAGGTCGAGCAGCTCCGGCTCCGGCCCGATCACGTCGGCCGACCGGACCTCCGTCTCCGGGTGCGCCCCGGCCCACTCCTCGGTCTGGTGCCGGACCCGGTCCGGGAGGATGCCGGTGAACAGGAAGTACGGCAGGACCACGACCCGCCGCGCCCCCAGCCGCACACACCGGTCCAGGCCGCCCGGCACGTCCGGCTTCGCCAGCGACACGAACGCCGTCTCCACGGCCGCGTACCCGCGCCCCTCCCACAGCAGCCGCGCCGCCTTGAACACCTCGGCGTTGGCGTCCGGGTCCGTCGAGCCGCGCCCGACCAGCAGCACGGTCACCTCGGCGGGGTCCCAGGACGGGTCGACCGCCTCCGCGAGCCGCCGCTCCAGCACCCGCAGCAGCGCCGGGTGCGGGCCCAGCGGACGCCCGTACGTGTACGAGATGCCGGGGTGCCGCTCCTTCTCGCGGGACAGCGCCGCCGGGATGTCGCCCTTGGCGTGCCCGGCGGACACCAGCATCAGCGGCACCGCGGCGAAGCGGCGCACACCGCGCTCGACCAGCTCGGCGACCGCCTCGCCCAGCGGTGGGGGGGACAGCTCGATGAAGCCGCCCGCGACGGGCAGTTCGGGGTGGCGGCGGCCCAGCTCGCGCACGAAGTCGCGGAACGCCTCGGCTCCGGCCTCGTCCCGGGTGCCGTGTCCGGCGATGAGCAGGGCGGGCGGGGTCGTCACAGTTTCTCCTCGGGTTCCTCGGACGAAAGGGGGTGGTACAGCAGGGCGTTCAGCGCGGCCGCGGCGACCGCAGACCCGCCCTTCTCGGACACGTTGCTCACGGCGGGCAGTCCGCTCTCCCGCAGCGCGGCCTTGGACTCGGCCGCCCCGACGAAGCCGACGGGCAGCCCGACGACGAGCGCGGGCGAGGCGTCGAGGGTGAGCAGCTCCTCCAGCGCGGTCGGCGCACAGCCGATCACCCAGAGCGCACCGGGCCCGACCCGCTCGTACGCCAGCCGCATCGCGTGCGCGGAACGCGTCAGCCCGGGACCCGCGACGGCGTCCCTCAGCCGGCACACGGTCTCCCGCCGGGTGATCCCCGCCGCGACCATCTCCACGTCCACGACGACCGGCGCCCCGGCGTGCAGCGCGGCATGCGCCTTCGCCAGCTCGCCCTCGTCCATGACGAGGTCGGACGCGTACTCCAGGTCGGCGGCGGAGTGGATGACCCGCTCCACGACCGCCCGGGTCAGCGGCGGGAAGTGCGAGGTGTCCAGCCGGGCGCGCAGCCGCCGGAAGGACTCCTGCTCGATGGGGTGCACGACACGGCTCACTTCGGCTCCTCCTGGGACGACGTCCCCTGCCAGCGGTAGCCGCGCGGCGTCACCATGCGCCCGGCGATCCGACGGGTCGCGGTGTTGCCCACCGTCACGACGGTCATCATGTCGACCGTCGCCGGGTCGAGGGCGGCGAGCGTGGTCAGGCGGCTGGACTCGTCGGCGCGCGACGCGTTGCGCACGACCCCGACCGGAGTCGCCGGCTCCCGGTGCTCCGCGAGGATCGCCAGCGCCTTGGGCAGCTGCCAGTCCCGGCCCCGGCTGCGTGGGTTGTAGAACGTCACGACGATGTCCGCCTCGGCCGCAGCCCGCACCCGCCGTTCGATGACCTCCCACGGCGTGTGCAGGTCGGACAGGCTGATCGACACGTGGTCGTGGCCGAGCGGCGCGCCCAGGATCGCACCGGCCGCCAGTGCCGCCGTCACGCCCGGCACCCCGACCACGTCGATGTCGTCGGACGCCTCCGCCAGCGCGGGCGAGGCCATGGCGTACACCCCGGCGTCCCCGCTGCCGATCAGCGCGACGGCGTGCCCGCGCCGGGCCTGTTCGACCGCGGTCCGGGCCCGCTCCTCCTCGGCGCCGAGCCCCGACTCCAGGACCCGGGTGCCGGGCCGCAGCAGGTCGCGGATCTGGTCGACGTACTGGTCGAGCCCGACCAGCACCGAGGCCCGCCGCAGCTCCGCCTGCGCGCGCGGTGTCACCAGGTCCCGGGCGCCCGGCCCGAGCCCGACCACCGCGAGCCGCCCGCGCCCCGGCCGCCGTACGACCGCACAGGTCGCCATCGCCGGACGCGCCGCCGACTTGCGCTTGGGCACGAGGAGTTCGCCGCCGCGCACGAGCGCCGCCGCCTCCGCGACGGACGGCGTGCCCACGGCCGCGAGCGGGGCGTCGGAGGGGTTGGGCACCTCGACGCCCGCCAGCTGCCCGGCGGAGTACGTCACCAGGGGCACACCGAGCCGCTCGGCCGCCCCGACGATCCCGGGCTCCTGCGCCTTGGCATCCACGGTGGCCAGTTCGGCGACCGACGCGGCGGACAGTCCGGCGTCCCGCAGCGCCACCTCGACCAGCCCGAGCACCTCCTCGACCGGCGCCCCCTTGGAGGCGCCGACGCCGACGACCAGGGACGGCGGGCGCAGCACGACCTCGCGCTCGGCCGGCTCCACCAGACGGTCCGTCAGCCGGACCGTGTACGCCCCGTCCTCGGCGACCGGCAGCGGCGGCAGCGGCCAGGCCACCTCCGCCCGCAGCGCCACCCGCTCGCCGTCCAGAAGAGCCCGCGAGACCCCGGCGACATCGCCCTCCACGGGCAGCCCGAGCGTGTCCAGGCCGGCCAGCCCGACGGCGTCCGTCGCGGTCGTCACCACCGGCTCGGCATCCAGCACCTCGCCGACCGCGCGGGCGAGTTCGTTGGCGCCGCCCCCGTGGCCGCCGACCAGGGACACGGCGAACCGCCCGCCCTCGTCGACGCACACCACACCGGGGTCGGTCCGCTTGTCGTCCAGCAACGGCGCCACGAGCCGGACCACGGCCCCCGTGGCCAGGAAGCACACGAGCTGCTCGCACTCGGCGAACGCGGCCCGTACGGCGTCCGCGACGGGACCCTCGTACACGCGCGTGCGGTCCGGCCACGCCGCGGCCAGCCGGTCGCGCGCGGCCGCTCCCGCCGCGGTGGCGGAAATGAGGCCGATCAAGGGGCAACTCCTTCGGTACGGCTGTGCGGCCTCGCGCCCCACAGCAGGAAGACGGGATTGGTGGCCGCGAGCCGGGTCACGTCCCCCGGCAGCGGCGCGAGCCGGGACGACTGCAGCAGCACCCCGTCGCACTCCAGCCCGGCGTCGAGCATCGCCCGGCGGGCCGCCGGCACCCGGTCCAGCGCGGCCATGGCGACGACCACGGCCCGCCGCGCCCGCCGCGCGCACGCCGCGACGATCGACGGCAGCTCGCGCCCGCCGCCCCCGACGAACACGGCGTCCGGATCGTCCAGATCGGACAGCACCGTGGGCGCCGCCCCGTGCACCACGCGTACGTCCACGCCGTGCGCGGCGGCGTTGGCGCGCACCCGCTCCACCCCGTCCGGCGTCTTCTCGACGGCGGTGACGGCGGCGCCCAGCCGCGCGCACTCCACGGCCACGGACCCGGAGCCCGCGCCGACGTCCCAGACCAGGTCCCCGGGCCGGGGCCCGAGCCGGGCCAGCGCCAGCGCCCGCACCTCGAACTTGGTGATCATCGAGTCGCGGTGGGCGAACTCCGTCTCGTCCAGGGCCCATCCGCCGGACCCCGGCCACCGCGGCCCGGCCACGGAGCGCACCGGCCCCAGCGCCCGCGTCTCGTCCAGGCACAGCACGACGCTCACCGCCGCCCCCCAGTCACGGGCGGCGGCCTCGGCGGGCATCACCCGCTCCACGCGCTCCTCGGCGGAACCCAGCGCGGAGGCGACGACGAGGACCCGAGGGTCGGCCCGCAGCGCGGCACCCAGCTCCGCCGGGCCGGCCCCGGGGCCGGTCAGCACGGCGACCTTGGGGTGCGCCCGGCACACGTTCACCGCAGTCCGCAGTTCCCGCCCGTGCGCACTGGCCACCACGGCGTCGTCCCACGGCAGCCCGACCCGCGCGAAGGCGGCGGCGACGGAGGAGACACCGGGCCGGACGTCGAGCCGCTCCGGCCCGAACCGCTCGGCCAGCGCCCGCACGATCCCGAAGAACCCCGGGTCCCCGGAGGCCAGCACGACCACCCGCCGCCCCTTCGCGACGTACTCCGCGACCGTGTCGAGAGCGGGTGCCAACGCCCCGAGGACGACCCGCTCGGCCCCCTCCGGCAGCCGTACGGCGTCCAGGTGGCGCCGTCCGCCGACGACCAGCTCGGCGTCGGCGGCGACGTCCTCGGGAGGCGGCGTCCCGGCCCCCATGCCCACCACCGTGATCACGTGCTCGCACCCCGCGTGCGCAGCTCCCTGCGAGCCTCGGGGTCCGCCTTCCGGTAACCGTGGAAGTGCCCCGGGTGGTACAGGTGCGAGCGGGTGCCGTGCGCGTCGAGGGCCGGGCCGACCAGGAAGAGGGTGTGCTTCCAGAGCTTGTGCTCCTTGACCGTCTCCTCCAGCGTGCCGATCGTGCACCGCACGACCAGCTCCTCCGGCCAGGTGGCCTGGTAGGCGACGACCACCGGGGTCTCGGTCGGGTAGCCGCCCTCCAGCAGCTCCCGCACCAGCTGGCCGCTGCGGGCCGCGGACAGGAAGATCGCCATGGTGGTGCCGTGCTTGGCGAACTCGCGGACCTCCTCCCCGGGCGGCATCGGCGTCTTGCCGCCGCCGAGTCGGGTGAGGACGACGGACTGCGCGACCTCCGGGATGGTCAGCTCCCGCCGCGCGAGCGCGGCGACCGCGGAGAAGGCGGAGACACCGGGCACGATCTCCGTCGCGATGCCGATCTCCGCGCACCGGTCGACCTGCTCCTGCGTACCGCCCCACAGGGCCGGGTCGCCGGAGTGGATGCGGGCCACCCGCAGCCCCTCCTCCCGTGCCCGCCGGTAGACGGCGACGACGTCCTCCAGCGACATCGTCGCCGAGTCCAGGACCTCCGCGTCCTCGCGCGCGTGCTGGAGGACCTCCGCCTGGACCAGGCTCGCCGCCCAGATCACGACATCGGCCTCGGCGATGGCACGCGCGGCGCGGAACGTCAGCAGGTCGGCGGCGCCGGGACCGGCACCGACGAAGGTCACCTTGCCGGGGGATACGTCGGCCACGGAAACATCGGCGACGGAAGCCTCGGGAGCAACGGAAGCCATGGGATGGAGTCCTTTCCTGCGCATATTTCGCATATTTACTGCGGTTGTCGCTGTCGTGCGCACGGATACGCGCTCTGATCGGATAGCAAGGGCCCATGGCGGTCTTCGTCGCGCTCGGCGCGTTCCTGATGACGCTGGCCGGCGGCTGGACGGCACAGCGCGTGACCGACCGGCGCCACCTGGTCCTGGGCCTGGCCGGCGGCCTGATGCTGGGCGTGGTCGGCCTCGACCTGCTGCCGGAGGCGCTTCAGGCGGCGGGCGACGAGGTGTTCGGCGTGCCCGAGGCACTGCTGCTCTTCGTCGCCGGATTCCTGCTCGCGCACCTGGTGGAACGCCTGCTGGCCGCCCGCCGCGCCGCGCACGGCGCCGACGAGCACGGACAGCGTTCGCCCCAGGTGGGCCTGACGGCCGCCGCCGCCATGGTCGGGCACAGCGCGATGGACGGCGTGGCGATCGGCGCGGCCTTCCAGGTCGGCGGCGGCATGGGCGCGGCGGTCGCGATGGCCGTGATCGCCCACGACTTCGCGGACGGCTTCAACACCTACACGCTCACCAGCCTGTACGGGAACGCCCGCCGCCGCGCGATCGCGATGCTGTTCGCCGACGCCGTGGCGCCCGTGGCCGGTGCCGCCTCCACCCTCCTCTTCTCGATCCCGGAGGGCGTACTCGGCGCGTATCTCGGCCTGTTCGGCGGCGTACTGCTCTACCTCGCCGCCGCCGAGATCCTCCCCGAGGCCCATCATGAGCACCCCGCCCGCTCGACCCTGCTGTGCACGGTGGCCGGCGCGGCGTTCATCTGGCTGGTGGTGGGTGTGGCGGAGTGACGAACCCCGGTTCACAATTTGCCGCCCCGCCCGCCTTCGCGCCGCGCGGGCGCGATGAGCGTCGAGAGATAGGGCAGCGGGGCGCCGTCCAGCTCGGCAGCCGCCCGTACGGACTCCTCAGGCAGCCCCAGCGCCGACCCCCACACGGCGTCGTCCAGCCGCCCGGTCTCCCGCAGCGCCTCGGCGACCTCGGCGGCCTGCCGACCGAACTTGTAGGCGACGACCGTGCCGGGCCCGTTCAACGCGTCCTTGAGCACGCCCGCGCCCGCGGTCACCGGCACCAGCGTCAACGGCTCGGTGCCCTCCGTCAGCACGGCACCCGACCGGGCCGCGAGGTCCTGCATGGCGGTGATCCCCGGCACGGTCTCCACGACGGTGCCCGGCACCAGCTCGCCGACGGTCTGCGCGAGATAGGTGAAGGTCGAGTACACGTTGGGGTCGCCGATGGTGGCGAAGGCGACGCTGCCGTGCTCCCTGAGCAGCGCGGCGACCCGCTCCCCGGCCGCGTCCCAGGCGGCCTCGCGCCGAGCCCGGTCGGTGCGCTCGTTCAGCGCGAACACGACCCGTACGACCTTCTCGGCGCCCACGTAGTGCAGCACGGTGGCTTCCGCCCGTCCCCGCTCCCCAGTGTCCATCACGGGCACGACGACGACCTCGGCGGCCCGCAGCGCGTTGACCCCCTTGACGGTCACCAGCTCCGGGTCCCCGGGCCCGACTCCGACCCCGACCAGCCTGCTGCTCATGACGTCCGGCACCTCTCCACGAACCGACGGGCGACACCGGGCTCGGACGCCCAGTGCGTGTGCAGATAGCTCGCGTGCACACCGCGCTCCACAAATCCCTCGACGCGCCGCTCGGGCGCCCGCATCCCCCACGCCGGCGCGGCCCCGGCCCCCGGCTCCACCACGGTCCGGTGGAACTCGTGCCCCCGCATCCGCGTCCCCGCGACGGCCAGCGCACTGTCGGCGACGGCCACGGCGTCCCGGTAACCCAGCGTCAGCCGCTCCGACATCCGCGCGGACGCGTCCAGCACCCCGCACATCGGCATCCCGTCCAGCTCCCGGCAGAGGTAGAGCAGCCCCGCACACTCGGCGGCGACGGGAGCACCGCTCAGCGCCAGCTCGGCGACGGCCTTGCGCAGCGGCTCGTTGGCGGACAACTCGGAGGCGTACACCTCGGGGAACCCGCCCCCCACGACCAAGCCGGCGGTTCCGTCGGGGAGTCCCTCGTCCCGCAGGGGATCGAAGGTGACGACCTCCGCCCCGGCGGCGGCGAGCAGCTCGGAGTGCTCGGCGTAGGAGAACGTGAACGCGGCCCCACCGGCGACGGCGACGCGCGGCGGCGACTTCCTGTCCGACCGAGTCGGGCGGTGGGTGGGCAAAGGCCCGGGGGTCCAGGGGGCGGAGCCCCCTGGCAACGGCCCGGCAGCCCGCGCCAACCCGACCAACGCCTCCAGATCACACCCGTCGGAGACCTGCGCGGCCATCGCCGCAACCGCCTCCACCGCCTGCGCGCCCCGCTCGGCAACCGGCACCAGCCCCAGATGCCGCGACGGCGTCTCCACCCGCGCGGCCCGCCGCAACACCCCGAGCACCGGCACCCCGACGGAGTCCAACGCCTCCCGCAGCAGCGCCTCGTGCCGATCCGACCCGACCTTGTTGAGGATCACGCCCCCGACCCGCACCTGGGGGTCCCAGGACACGAACCCGTGCACCAGCGCCGCCACCGACCGCGACTGCGAGGACGCGTCCACGACCAGCACGACGGGCGCCCGCAGCAACTTGGCGACGTGCGCGGTGGACGCCAGCTCACCCTCCCCGGCGGCACCGTCGTACAGCCCCATCACACCCTCGACGACCGCGAGATCGCAGCCGCGCGCCCCGTGCAGGAACAGCGGAGCCACCAGCTCCGCCCCGCACAGGTACGCGTCCAGGTTCCGCCCCACCCGCCCGGTGGCGAGCGCGTGGTACCCGGGGTCGATGTAGTCGGGCCCGACCTTGTGCGGCGACACGGCGAGCCCGCGCGCGGCGAGCGCGGCCATCAGCCCCGTGGCGACGGTGGTCTTGCCGCTGCCCGAAGAGGGCGCGGCAACGACCAGCCGGGGCACGGAGCCGGCCGGGAGCGAGGTCACCACTCGATGCCCCTCTGCCCCTTCTGCCCCGCGTCCATCGGGTGCTTGACCTTGGACATGTCGGTGACGAGGTCGGCGCACTCCACCAGCTTCTCGGGCGCGTTCCGCCCGGTGATCACGACATGCTGGGTACCGGGCCGCTCCCGCAGCACGGACACGACCTCGTCGGTGTCGACCCATCCCCAGTGCATCGGGTAGGCGAACTCGTCCAGGACATACAGCTTGTACGTCTCGGCGGCGAGGTCCCGCTTGACCTGCTCCCAGCCCTCGCGGGCCTTCTCCTCGTTGTCCATCTGCGCGTCGCGCTGGACCCAGGACCAGCCCTCGCCCATCTTGTGCCAGTCGACGGACCCGCCCTCACCGCTGGCGCCCAGCACCCGCAGCGCGTTCTCCTCGCCGACCTTCCACTTCGCCGACTTGACGAACTGGAACACCCCGATCGGCCACCCCTGGTTCCAGGCCCGCAGCGCCAGCCCGAAGGCGGCGGTCGACTTGCCCTTCCCCACGCCCGTGTGCACGACGACCAGCGGACGGTTCCTTCGCTGGCGAGTCGTCAGCCCGTCGTCGGGTACTACCGACGGCTTCCCCTGCGGCACTACGCGGCCCTCCTGTTGCCCTGAACGTCCTTCACCAGACCGGCGATCGAGTCGGCCCGCAGCTCGTCCAGCGTCACCGCCGTGCCGCCCAGCTCACCGGCGAGCTGCCCGGCCAGCCCGAGCCGCACCGGCCCCGACTCGCAGTCCACGACCACGGAGGCGACCCCGTCGGCCGCGAACAGCCGCGCCGCACGCGCTCCCAACGCCACCGGCTCCGGCCCACCGGTGGCCCGTCCGTCCGTCACCACCACGACCAGCGCGCGCCGCGCGGGGTCCCGCAGCCGTTCCACCCGCAGCACCTCGTGGGCGCGCAGCAGCCCGGCGGCCAGCGGCGTACGCCCGCCCGTCGGCAGCGACTCCAGCCGGACCGCCGCCGCGTCCACCGACGAGGTCGGCGGCAGCGCGACATCGGCGGCCGAGCCCCGGAAGGTCACCAGCCCGACCTTGTCCCGTCGCTGGTAGGCGTCGAGCAGCAGCGACAGCACGGCGCCCTTCACGGCGCTCATCCGCTGCCGGGCCGCCATCGACCCGGAGGCGTCCACGACGAACAGCACGAGGTTGCCCTCACGCCCCTCGCGCGTCGCCTGCCGCAGGTCGTCCCGGCGTACCACCAGGCCGCGCCCCGAACGGCCCCGCGCCCGCTGGTGCGGCGCCGCCGCCCGCACCGTCGCCGCCAGGTGCAGCTTGGTCAGCGCCCCCTCGGGCCGGCGGGCCCCGGTGGTCCGCCCGTGCTCGGTCCGCGCCCGTGAACGCCGCCCGGCGGCCCCCTCGCCGAGTCCTGGCACGCTCAGCACCTTCGTACGGAACGGCTCGGCGGCCCGTGCGGGCGACTGCTCACCGGCACCACCGGAAGGCTGCGGCTCCCCGCCCTCCCCGGCCTCGGGGCGCGCGGCGGCGTCACCGTCACCCTGCGGGGCGTCCTCGGGCTCCGGCTGCCCACCGGGACCGCCAGGCCCCGGATCGGGGTCGTCGTCCCCGTCACCGCCCCCGTCGCCCCCGCCACCGTCCTGCCCGCCGAACTCCTCCAGCGTCTCGTCGAGCTTGTCCTCGTCAAGACCCGGCGCGTCGAACGGATTGCGCCGCCGCCGGTGGGGGAGGGCCAGCAGAGCGGCCTGCCGCACGTCCTCCGCCAGTACGTCGGTCCGCCCGGCCCAGGCCGCCAGCGCGGTCGCCGTCCGGGCCATCACGATGTCGGCCCGCATGCCGTCCACCTCGAAGGCGGCACAGGTCGCCGCGATCTGACGCAGCGCCCCGTCGCCGAGCCGCACCGACGGCAGCAACTCCCGCGCCGCCACGATCCGCGCCCGTACGGCGGCCTCCTCGTCGGCCCAGCGCACGGCGAAGCCGGCCGGGTCGTCGTCGTGGGCGAGCCGGCGCCGCACGACCTCCACCCGCTGGTCGGGCTCGCGCGAGGCCGCGACCTCGACGGTCAGCCCGAACCGGTCGAGCAGCTGCGGCCGCAGCTCGCCCTCCTCGGGGTTCATGGTCCCCACCAGCAGGAACTTCGAGGCGTGCCGCACCGACACGCCCTCGCGCTCGACGTACGAGGCGCCCATCGCGGCAGCGTCCAGCAGCAGGTCGACCAGGTGGTCGTGGAGCAGGTTGACCTCGTCGACGTACAGGATCCCGCGGTGCGCGTCGGCCAGCAGGCCCGGCTCGAAGGCCTTCACGCCCTCCGCGAGCGCCCGCTCGATGTCGAGTGCGCCGACCAGCCGGTCCTCGGAGGCGCCGACGGGGAGCTCCACCATGCGCGCCGGGCGGGACGCGAACGCCCCCGGCTCGTGCGGGCCGTCCGGGCAGCCGGGGTCGGGCGCGTCCGGGTCGCAGGAGAACCGGCACCCGGAGACGACGTCCACCTCCGGCATCAGCGCCGACAGCGCGCGCACGGCCGTGGACTTGGCGGTGCCCTTCTCGCCGCGCACCAGCACGCCGCCGACGGCCGGGGAGACGGCGTTCAGCAGCAGCGCGAGCCGCAGGTCGTCCTGGCCGACCACGGCCGTGAACGGGAACGGGGTACTCACTTCTCGTCGCCCTCCAAGTCGCCCTCGAGCTCCAGGTAGGTGGCGCGCAGCCGCTCCAGCGTCTCCGCGTCCGGTTCGGCCCACAGGCCGCGGTCGGCGGCCTCCAGCAGCCGCTCGGTGATGCCGCGCAGCGCCCACGGGTTGGACTTCTTCATGAAGTCCCGGTTCTCCGGGTCGAAGACGTACTCGGCGCTGAGCTTCTCGTACATCCAGTCGTCCACGACCCCGGCCGTGGCGTCGTACCCGAAGAGGTAGTCCACGGTGGCCGCCATCTCGAAGGCGCCCTTGTAGCCGTGCCGCCGCATCGCCGCCATCCAGCGCGGGTTGACCACGCGGGCGCGGAAGACCCGGTGCGTCTCCTCGCCCAGCGTCCGGGTCCTCACCTGGTCGGGGGTGGCCGAGTCACCGACGTACGCCTCCGGGGAGGTCCCCGTCAGGTGCCGCACCATGGCGACCATGCCGCCGTGGTACTGGAAGTAGTCGTCCGCGTCGACGAGGTCGTGCTCGCGGGTGTCGACGTTCTTCGCCGCCACCGCGATCCGCCGGAACGCCGTCTCCATGTCCCCGCGCGCCGCCCGCCCGTCGAGCCCGCGCCCGTAGGCGTAGCCGCCCCACACCGCGTACACCTCGGCGAGGTCCGCGTCGGAGCGCCAGTTGCGGGCGTCGATCAACGGCAGCAGACCGGCGCCGTACGCGCCCGGCTTGGAGCCGAAGATGCGTGCGGTCGCCCGGCGCCGGTCGCCGTGCTCGGCGGTGTCCGCGTCGGCGTGGGCGCGCACGTAGTTCTGGTCGGCGGGCTCGTCCAGCTCCGCCACCGCCCGCACCGCGTCGTCGATCAGCCCCACGACGTGCGGGAACGCGTCGCGGAAGAAGCCCGAGATGCGCACCGTGACGTCGACGCGCGGTCGGCCCAGTTCCGCCACCGGCACCACCTCGAAGCCCGTCACCCGCCTCGACGCGTCGTCCCACACCGGACGGCAGCCCAGCAGCGCCAGGATCTCGGCGATGTCGTCGCCCTGGGTGCGCATCGCGGACGTGCCCCACACCGTGAGGCCGACGGACTTCGGGTACTCGCCGGTGTCGCTCAGATAGCGCTGGATCAGCGAGTCCGCGAGGGACTGGCCGACCTCCCAGCTCAGCCGGGACGGGATCGCCTTCGGGTCGACGGAGTAGAAGTTCCGGCCGGTCGGCAGCACGTTGACCAGCCCGCGGGTCGGGGAGCCCGACGGGCCCGCCGGGACGTAACCGCCGTCCAGGGCCCGCAGGATGTGCCCGATCTCGTCCGTCGTCCGGGCCAGCCGCGGCACGACCTCGGTGCAGGCGAACTCCAGCACGGCCACCGCGTCGGGGAGTTCGGCGCCGCCCAGCACCTCGCGCACCAGGGCCGGTACGGCCGCGGTGTCCCACGCCCGGGACTCCATCCCCTCCGCGAACCGCCGGCACAGCTGCTCCAGCAGGTCGACCGCGTCGGCGGCGCTGCGGGAAGGCCCCTCCACCAGGTCCGTCAGCTCCACCGGCACCTTCACCGGTGCGCCCGGCTCGGCCAGCAGCTCCTTCTCCACCAGCCCGAAATGCCCGGCCAGCGCGGCCCGCAGACCCGGCAGCGCGTTCGCCTGCCCGCCCCACACCTGCGAGGCGCGCAGCACCGCCAGCACGAGGTTCACGCGCGGCTCGCCGACCGGGCCGCCGCCCAGGATGTGCAGGCCGTCGCGGATCTGCACGTCCTTGATCTCGCACAGATAGCCGTCGATGTGCATGACGAACTCGTCGAACGCGTCGTCGTCCGGCTGATCGTCCACGTGCAGGTCGTGATGGAGCTCGGCCGCCTTGACCAGGGTCCAGATCTGCGCGCGGACCGCCGGCGCCTTCACCGGGTCCAGGTCGGAGACGAGCGCGTACTCGTCGAGCAGCTGCTCCAGCTTGGCCAGGTCGCCGTACGTGTCGGCGCGCGCCATCGGCGGGACGAGGTGGTCGACCACCGTCGCGTGCCCGCGCCGCTTGGCCTGCGTGCCCTCGCCGGGGTCGTTGACGATGAACGGGTAGATCAGCGGCAGGTCGCCCAGCACCGCGTCCGGCGCGCAGCCCCCGCTCAGCCCGAGGCCCTTGCCCGGCAGCCACTCCATCGTGCCGTGCTTGCCCATGTGCACGATCGCGTCGGCGCCGAAACTGTTGTCCAGCCAGCGGTACGCCGCCATGTAGTGGTGCGACGGCGGCATGTCCGGGTCGTGGTAGATCGCGATCGGGTTCTCGCCGAAGCCGCGCGGCGGCTGGATCATCACGACGACGTTTCCGAACTGGAGCGACGCGAGCACGATGTCGTCCCCGTCGACGTACAGCGAACCCGGCGGCTCCCCCCACGCCTCCCGCATGGCCTCCCGCAGCTCCGGGTCCAGCTTCTCGAACCACGCCCGGTAGTCGGCCAGCGGCACCCGCGCGGGCGCCGCCGCCAACTGGTCCTCCGTCAGCCACTCGACGTCGTGACCGCCGGCCTCGATGAGCCGGTGGATCAACTCGTCGCCGCCGGACGGGTACTCGGTCAGCGAGTACCCGGCGTCCCGCAGCGCGTCCAGCACCCGCACCGCCGAGGCCGGGGTGTCCAGCCCCACCGCGTTGCCGACGCGGGAGTGCTTGGTCGGGTACGCGGTGAAGACCAGCGCCAGCTTCTTGTCGGCGTTCGCCTTGTGCTTCAGCACCGCGTGCCGTACGGCGATCCCGGCGACCCGCCCGGCCCGCTCGGGGTCGGCGACGTACACCGGTACGTCGTCCGGCCCCTGCTCCTTGAAGGAGAACGGCACCGTGACCAGGCGCCCGTCGAACTCCGGGATCGCAACCTGCATCGCCGCGTCCATGGGGGAGAGGGCGGCGTCGGACGCCTCCCAGGCGGCGCGAGAGGAGGTGAGGCAGAGGCCTTGCAGCACCGGGACGTTCAGGTCGGCCAGCGCGCCGATGTCCCAGGCCTCCTCGTCGCCGCCGGCCGAGGCCTGCGAGGCGTACGTGCCGCCGGCCGCGAGGACCGTGGCGACCAGGGCGTCGGCCCGGCCCAGCAGCTCGAACAGCCCGGGGTCCGCGCCGCGCAGCGAACCGCAGTACACGGGCAGGGCGTTGGCGCCGTGCGCCTCGATCGCGTCGCACAGCGTGTCGACGAAGGCGGTGTTGCCGCTCAGCTGGTGGGCGCGGTAGAAGAGCACGCCGACCGTCGGGCGGCCCTGCGCGGTGGCCCGGGAGCCGTGGACGCCGAACTCCGGCATCTTCTCCGGCTCGTCGAAGCCCTCGCCGGTCAGCAGCACGGTGTCGGAGAGGAACCGGGCGAGCTGGGTGAGGTTGGCGGGCCCGCCCTCGACGAGGTAGCGCAGCGCCTCCGCCACCACCCCGGCCGGCACCGAGGACTCGGCCATCAGTTCGGCGTCCGGCACGCTCTCGCCGCCCAGCAGGACGGTCGGGACACCGGCGGCCTTCAGCGCGGCGAGCCCGTCCTCCCAGGCGCGCTTGCCGCCCAGCAGGCGTACGACGGCGATGTCCGCGCCCTCGACGAGCCCCGGCAGCTCCTCCGTCACGTCGACCCGGGTCGGGTTGCCGATCCGGTAGGCGGCCTCCGACGCTCGGGCCGCCAGGAGGTCCGTGTCGGCGGTCGACAACAACAACACTGTGCTCATGCGGGCGCTCCCGGTGGAATGAAGGGCAGACCTCGTGGCGCGCCGGACTCGATGAGCCGCCACAGCGCGTCCGTGTCCGCGTGCTGTTCGATCAGGTCGCCGAGCCGGTCGAGCTGCTCCTCGCGCAGCGCGGCGAACGAGGTGTCGGGGGCCGGCACGAAGCGGCGGCCCGCTGCGGCGGCCACCTCGCGCAGGAACGCCCGCCGGAAGCCGTCCGACTCCAGCGAGCCGTGCCAGTGCGTGCCCCAGGTCTGTCCGACCCGGCAGCCGTCCAGGAAGGGGGTGCCTCCTACGACTTCGGCGACCCCGTGGTGGATCTCGTACCCCTCGACGTGCTCCCCGAGGGCCTCGCCGACCGGCCGGGTGAGGGTCTTCTCGTGGGCGAACCGCACCCGCACGGGCAGCAGTCCGAGCCCGTCCACGTGCCCGGCGCGGGACTCGACCTGGTCCTCGATGTGCTCGCCGAGCAGCTGGAAACCGCCGCAGATGCCCAGCACGGGCCGCTGTTCGGCCACTCTGCGCGCGATGGCGTCCGCGAGCCCCCGCTCCCGCAGCCACTGAAGCGCCCGGACCGTCCCCCGCGTCCCCGGCACGATGACGAGGTCGGCGTCGGCCAGCTCCTCCGGACGGTCCACGAACCGCACCACGACACCGGGTTCGGCGGCGAGCGCGTCCACGTCCGTGAAGTTGGACATCAGCGGAATCGCGCAGACGGCGACCCGCAGCACGTCCTCGCCGACCGGCGGCGCGACGACCGACTCGCGCACCGTCCCGCGCAGGGAGACGCGCAGCCCGTCCTCCTCGTCGATGCCGAGCCCGTGCCGGAAGGGCAGCACGCCGTACGTGTGCCGTCCGGTGAGGCCGTGCAGCATCTCAAGACCCGGTTCCAGCAGCGACACGTCACCCCGGAACTTGTTGACGAGGAACCCGGCGACCAGCGCCTGGTCCTCGGGCGCGAGCAGCGCCACCGTCCCGAAGAACGAGGCGAAGACGCCGCCCCGGTCGATGTCGCCCACCACCACCACGGGCAGCCCGGCGCCCCGGGCGATCCCCATGTTCACGATGTCCGTCCGGCGCAGGTTGATCTCGGCCGGACTGCCCGCCCCCTCACAGATCACCGCGTCATACGTGCCCCGCAGCTCGGCCAGACAGTCGAGTACCGTGCCGAGCAACTGCTGCTGCCGCCCGCCGTGGTAGCCGCGGGCGCTCATCTCGCCGACCGGCTTGCCGAGCAGTACGACCTGGCTGCTGCGCTCGCCGCCCGGCTTGAGCAGCACCGGGTTCATCAGTGCGGTCGGCTCCACGCGGCACGCCTGGGCCTGCATGGCCTGCGCCCGCCCGATCTCGGCGCCCTCGCGCGTCACGAACGAATTGAGGGACATGTTCTGCGCCTTGAAGGGCGCGACCTTGACGCCCTGCCGCACCAGCCAGCGACAGATCCCGGCGGTGACGACGCTCTTGCCGGCGTCGGAGGTGGTGCCGGCGACGAGCAGGCCACCGTTCATGACGTACGTCCCTTCCTGGTGACCCCGCGGGTCCTGGTGACCCCGCGCGCGAGCAGCCGCGCGCCCGCGCACACGCCGAGCGCCAGCCAGCCCACGCGCCGGGAGAGCCGGACGGCCCGGTCGATGTCGCCGGAGCCGGCCCGGACGGCGCGCCCGGTGGCCCCGTTGAGGACGGGCCGGTGCTCCACCCGCCCGCCGTAGGAGAGCGTTCCGCCCAGCCGCACGCCCAGGGCGCCCGCGAACGAGGCCTCCACGGGCCCGGCGTTGGGGCTCGGGTGCCGAGCGGCGTCGGCGCGCCAGGCCCGTACGGCGCCGCGCGGATCGCCGCCGGCCACGGTGGTCAGTACGGCGGTCAGACGGGCGCCCGGCCAGCCCGCGAGGTCGTCGAGGCGGGCCGAGGCCCAGCCGTACCGCCGGTACCTGGCGGACTTGTGGCCGACCATGGCGTCCAGGGTGTTCACGGCCCGGAAGCCGAGCAGTCCGGGCACCCCGCCCACGGCGCCCCACACCAGGGCGCCCACCACCGCGTCCGAGGTGTTCTCGGCGACGGACTCCACGACGGCCCGGGCGATCCCGTCGGCGTCCAGCGCCTGCGGGTCCCGTCCGCACAGGTGCGGCAGCCGGGCGCGAGCCGCCTCGACGTCGCCGGCCTCCAGGGCACGGCCGATGGCGCCGGCCTCGCGGGCGAGCGAGGTGCCGCCCACGACGGCCCAGGTGGCCGCGCCGGTCAGCGCGACGGAGGCGGCGGGGGAGCGGCGTACGGCGTGCGCGGCGGCGGTGCCGAGGGCGGCGGCGCCACCGGCGCACACCAGGGTGTGCACCGTGCCCCAGCCCCGGTGGTCCCGCCACAGCACCCGTTCCACGGCGCCGGCGGCACGGCCGAACGCGGCGACCGGGTGTCCGCGGCGCGGGTCGCCGAGGAGGAGGTCACCGAGAAGGCCGGCGGCGGCGCCGTACGCGAAGACGCGTTCGGCGCGCACGGCTCAACCGGCCGCGGGGCGGGAGAGCGTGTCGCTGGTGTACCCGGAACCGGTGTGTCCGGAAGCAGAGTGTCCAGAAGCGGTGTGTCCGGAACCGCTGTACCTGGAACGGCAGCCGCGCATGGCGTTATGTCCTCACTCAGGGTGTCCGCGCCCTGGCTGGAAGAGACCGGCGGTGAGAGTTCCTGGCTCCCGGGGGCTGTACCCCGGTCACAGTGGCGGGACCGCGCCGGATTCGCACCGGGCTTCCTCTCCTGCCGCCGTATTGGCTCCGGCAGTCCACCACGGCCCGCGAACACCCGTCAACCTGGCGTTGACCTGCGGCGGGGGAGTGTGCGAAGCCCCACACACGGGCGGTGTGCGCCGGCACGAAAAAGCGGCGGGGCGCGGGACGGTGAAGGGGAGGAGGTACGTCCGGAGATGGCCAACCGGCTCGCGTACGACATCGACACCGCGCGCGCGCTTGCGAATTGGCAGG
>NZ_JBHJRX010000025.1:104511-125216 GCF_042268605.1 Streptomyces sp. NPDC056296
TCGGGGAGGTGGGGGGTGGGGGGGGGGGGGGGGGGGGGGAAAACCCCAATAGGGGGGGGGGGGGGGGAGAAAAAAAAGGGGGGGGGGGGGGGGGTGTTTTTTTTCCCCCCCCCCCCCCCGCCTCACAAGGGGATGCGCGCGGTGCCTGCGCGTGGTCGCTCAGGCGACGATCAGGTAGATGCCGTACGCCACCGCCGCCGCGCAGGCCGCGAAGCAGGCGTACGCGCCGGTGACCGCGAGGGCCGCGGAGCCGCCCTGGTCGGCCGCCCGCTCCTGGCGGGAGAGGCCGACGATGCCGAGGGTGAACAGGCCCACCAGGGCCACGGTGGCCACGAGGCTGACCCCGAAGACGGAGCCGAGAGCTGCCCAGTCGATGCTCATGGAGGTTCGCTTTCCTTCGTACCCGGGCGCGGGTTCAGACGGAGGTGGTGGCCGAGGGGGCCTTGGAGTCGGACGCGGACCCCGGGGTGCCGGCCGCGGCCAGGTCCTCGGTCACGCCCGCCGGGGGCGGGGACACGGCGGCCATCGCCGTGGTCACCACACCGGCCTGCTCGGGCTCGTCCACGACGTTGGTGTGGTCGACGACCTCGCGCCGGGAGAGCTTCCAGATGGCGGCGCTGGAGGCGACCAGGAAGACCGCGACGAGCGCGGTGCCCCAGTCACCCAGGCCGCAGACCCACTCGGCGATCGCGGCGACCAGGGCCGCGGCCGGCAGGGTCAGACCCCAGGCGACGAACATCCGGGTGGCCGTGGACCAGCGCACCACGCCGCCCTTGCGGCCGAGGCCCGCGCCCATCACCGCGCCGGAGACCGAGTGCGTGGTGGAGAGGGAGAAGCCGAGGTGGGAGGAGGCCAGGATGACCGTCGCGGCGCTGGTCTGGGCGGCGAAGCCCTGCTGCGGCTGAAGGTCGGTCAGGCCCTTGCCCATGGTGCGGATGATGCGCCAGCCGCCGAGGTAGGTGCCGAGCGCGATGGCGATGCCCGCGGAGAGGATGACCCACATGGGCGGGTCGGAGTCGGGGGCGAGCGAGCCACCGGCGACCAGGGCGAGGGTGATGATGCCCATCGTCTTCTGGGCGTCGTTGGTGCCGTGGGCCAGCGAGACCAGCCCGGCGGAGGCGATCTGCCCGGCGCGGTAGCCCTTGGCGGCGGCCTTGCCGTCGGCCTTGCGGCCGAGCTTGTACGTCAGCCGTGCGCCGAGCAGTGCCGCGAGGCCCGCGACGAGCGGGGCGGCGATCGCCGGGATGAGCACCTTGGTGACGAGCGCGTCGCCGTTGACCGCGCCGACGCCCGCCGAAGCGACCGCGGCACCGATCAGGCCGCCCATGAGGGCGTGCGAAGAGCTGGACGGGAGCCCGACCAGCCAGGTCAGCAGGTTCCAGAGGATCGCGCCGACGAGGGCGGCGAAGATGACCTCGGGACGGATGCCGGTCTCGTCGACGAGACCCTTGGAGATCGTGTTGGCGACCTCCACCGAGAGGAAGGCGCCGACAAGGTTGAGGACGGCGGACATCGCCACCGCCACCTTGGGCTTGAGCGCACCGGTCGAAATGGTCGTTGCCATCGCGTTCGCGGTGTCGTGGAAACCGTTCGTGAAATCGAACGCGAGTGCGGTTACCACCACAATCGCGAGGATCAGCGAGAAGCTTTCCATTTACCCAGGCAATCGTTCGAGGTCATTGGCTGGACGAACGTAGGTAACCAGAGTGAACGGAAGATGAACTGGACAGGGCGTCACGGTGACCGGAACCGGCGCCACCGCCTCCCTCTGTGTGCCCGGCCCGATGCTCTCCGGAGACGTGCCTGGCAGGATCGCCGCGAGGCCGGTCGACGGTGGGACGTGAAGGGCGCGCAAGTGCCCGTGGGGAGACGGTGACTGTGACGTATTCGCGGGTCGGAGCGGTGGGCGCGGACGAGGAACGGGCCAGGGCGGCAGCCTGGGAGGCCCTCGTCGCGACAGCCCGTCGAACGGTGGCGGACGGCCTGGTCGTCGGCACCTCCGGCAACGTCTCGGTGCGTGTGGGCGACACGGTGCTTGTCACCCCTTCGGGTGTGCCGTACGACCGTCTGGCCCCGGCCGACGCGACCGGCGTCGACCTCGACGGCCGGCAGGTGCTCGGCACGCTCGTCCCCACCAGCGAACTGCCCATGCACCTCGCCGTGTACCGCGCCACCGACGCCCGGGCCGTCGTCCACACCCACGCCGTGCACGCGACGGCGGTCTCGCTCCTCGTCCCCGAACTCCCGCCGGTCCACTACATGACCGCAGCCCTCGGCGGCCCCGTCCGGGTCGCCCCCTACGCGGCCTACGGCACGGACGAACTGGCCCGCCACATGCTCGACGCCCTCACCGACCGCACCGGCTGCCTCCTCCGGAACCACGGCACGATCACCTACGGCACCTCCCTCGACCAGGCCTACGACCGCACGGCCCAACTGGAGTGGATGTGCCACCTCTGGCTGACGGCCTCCTCGGTACCGGGCCGCACACCGTCACTGCTGACGGACGACCAGCTGACGGAGGTGACGGAACGGCTCCGGGGGTACGGGCAAAGCGGCTGAGCACGGCTCGCCGCCGGGCCGAGGAGACCCACTCAGCCGCGGCCACCTGCGGCCGACCGCCGACGCTTCCGGGTGCGGGGTGCGGGGTGCGGGGTGCGGGGTGCGGGGTGCGGGGTGCGGGGTGCGGGATGCGGGGTGCGGCCGCGGGGCGCGAGTCCGGGACGCCGGCGCCCGGACGCCCGGCGCCCCGGGCCCTCTGTGTGCCGCGTGGCTGACGGGCTTGTCGGCGGAGCCTGCCGTGGCCGCGAGTTCGGGGCACCTGGCGACGCGACGGGCGTCCCGCGCCACCGGCGTCCCGCGCGACGGGCGTCCGGGGCCCTCTGCGTGCCGCGTGGCTGACGGGCTTGTCGGCGGAGCCTGCCGTGGCCGCGAGTTCGGGGCACCTGGCGCCTCGCGCGACGGGCGCCTCGTGCCAACCGGCGTCCCGCGCGACGGACGCCCGGCGCCCCTGCGTGCCGCGTGGCTGACGGGCCTGTCGGCGGAGCCCGCCGTCGCCGCAAGTTCCGGGCACCCGGCGCCTCGCGCACCCGGCGCCTCGTGCGACGGGCGTCCCGCGCAACCGGCGTCCCGCGCAACCGGCGCCTCGCGCAACCGGCGCCCCGCGCAACCGGCGCCCCACACGACGGGCGCCCCAGGCACCCGGCATCCCAACACCCGGCCGCGCGCCGCGCAGTACGTGCCCCTGTCGGCGGAACCCGTCGGCGGCGAAGCGCGTACCGCGCTGCTTCGGGGGTACCGGCAGCGGGACCGACTCATGGCTCCGGGCCCGACCGGGCGGCGGCCGGCGGGGGCTCGTCACTCCCCACCGCTCGCCCACTGGCCGCCCGCGGACTCCACCAGGAGACTGGCCCCATGCGCACTGTGACAGCAACGGCCGCCGCCGTCACCGCAGCCCTGGCGGCCGGTGCAGCGAGCGTCGCCGCCGGCCGGCTCGCCAGCGACGCCGGGCTCAAGGCGTCGCCCGGCCGGCCCCTGCCCACCGAACCCCGGCTCACCGTGCACGGCACCGCCGCCGGGCAGATCACCCTCACCCGGGATCTGGCCGCGCTGAGACCCGGCCGGTACGGCCTCGCCGGCGACGGCTCGCACGCGGTGGTCGGCCCGGTCCTCGGCACGGCCGAGCACGGCGCCGACACCGTCGTCCGCCGCCTCGAACGCGTCACGCACGGCACCCTCGCGGCCGGCGACCGGGCGTGGTTCACCCCGAACCTGTACGTCGGAAACCCGGGCACCGCCCTCGACCTGGAGTACGCCGACGTCGAGGTCCCCGGCGAACTCGGCCCCCTCCCGGCCTGGTTCCTGCCCGGCTCCCGCCCGACCTGGATCATCGCCGTGCACGGCCTGGGGGCCACCCGCGAACACGCCATGAACTTCATGGCCCCCCTGCGCCGCCGGCACGTCCCGGTGCTCGCCCTCGCCTACCGCGGCGACGTCGGCGCCCCGCCCTCGCCTGACGGCCTGCACCACTTCGGCGAGACCGAGTGGCGAGACCTGGACGCGGCCGTCCGCTACGCCCTCGACCACGGCGCCCGCCAGGTCGTCCTGCTCGGCTGGTCCACCGGCGCCACCATGGCCCTGCGCACGGCCGCGCTCTCCGGCGTACGCGAGCGCATCGCGGGGCTCGTGCTGGACTCCCCGGTACTCAGCTGGGAGGCCACCCTGCGCGCCCTGGCCACCGCCCGCCGCACCCCGGGCGCGCTCCTGCCGCTCGCCGTCCGCGCCGCCCAGGGCCGCGCCGGACTGCACGCCGACAGCGACGTCCACACCGCCGGCCTCCACCGCCCGGCGGTCCCGACCCTGATCTTCCACGGCCCCGACGACGTGGTGGCCCCGTGGCGGCTCTCCCGCCGCCTCGCCGACACCCACCCCCGCCTGGTCGCCCTCCACACGGTCAAGGACGCCCCGCACGGCGCCATGTGGAACGCAGACCCCGACGACTACGAGGAGACCCTGCGCCGCTTCATGACCCCACTGGTGTGACCCCACCACACGTCCGGCCCGCCGCACACCGCTCCGGTTCCGTTTAGCGCCGTACTACTGGCCTGTAACGATGCCCTGACGCCGTCCGGGACCCGCGCGTCCGCCGTCCCGAACGCCCGCCGGGGCATTCCGTTTGGGTTTTCGGACCGTCAACCGGAAGACTGCACCCGTGACGTCCCGTATCCCGCGCGACTCCAGGCTCCGACTCGTCCGCCCGCGACCCCTGGCCGCCGCCCCTCCAGCGATGAACCAGCGGCGTCCGCGCCGCGCCGCGCCGCGACCCCCGGAGGGCACACCGGCCCGGTCGGAGTTGGCCAGAATGGCGCGCTCCGGTCTGGCCGACGCGGCCCGCGTCGCCCGCTGGGCCGACACCGCCCTCGGCCCCGGCCGCGGCAGCGCGACCGCCGACGGCAAGGCCACCCTCTCCGACGCGACCGCCGGCCACGCCGCCCGGGAACTGGGCCTGACCCCGGCCGAAGTCCGCGCCGACTGGGACACCGCCCGACTCGCCGGACTGGTCGAGGTGCACGGCGGCAGCGCCCGCCCCGGCTGGCGGCTGCGCGCCTGGAACCGCGACGACAGTGCCGTACTGCGCGGCTGGGTCGCCCTCTTCGACGCCTGGTCGCTGGCCCACCCCGAGCCCGACGGTCAGGAGCCCGCCGCCGTCGCCGAGGTCATCTCCGCGATGCCCCAGGTGCTCTCCTTCCTCCAGCTGTCCGCCGGACCCGTCCCGGTGGCGCAGCTCCTGGACCTGCTGGAGCAGCGCGTCACCGAACTGCGCACCGAGCGCTGCGAAGTGCCCTACGGCCCCCGCCTCGAACCGGGAACGCCGCAGACCGCCACGGCCGCCGCACCGCTCCCGGACGCCGCCGCCGACACCCCGCTCGCCCCCCTCCTCGACTGGGCCCTGCACGCCCTCGCCTCCGTCGGCGCCCTCACCTGCGGCGACGGACACGCCACGCTCACTCCGCTCGGCAGCTGGGCGGTCTGGGTCAAGCTGGAGCAGATCTGCGTCGCCGCGCAGAGCCCCGCCGGCAACATCGAGCAGTCGGCGGAGGACATGCTCCGCGGCTGCGCCCAGCTCCGTCCGAACGCCGCCCGCGCCGAGTACCGCGCCTGGCTCGCCGCCCGCCCCGTCGGCAGCGCCGTCGCCGAGCTGCTCGGCGGCGCCCGGGGTGAGGACGCCCTGCTGCGCGGCCTCGCCTTCGAGGCGCTGCGCGTCGTCGGCGCCCCCGCCGAGCCCGATGTCCGCGCCGTCCTCGACGAGCCGACGCTGCGGCCGTACGCCCTGCTGTGGCTGGCCGAGCACGACGGTGCCGATCCCGAGGACGCCCACGAGGTCCTCACCCGCCAGGAGGCCACCTGGCTGTGGGTCGACACCGCGGCCGCCGTCGCCGACCACGGTGAGGCGCCGCTGCTCGTGCGGCACCTGGAGTCCGCGGTGCAGCCCACCGTCCCGGCCCTGCTGGACGAGGTCCGGGCCGTCGGCCACCCCCGCACTGTGCAGGTCCTGGTCGCCCTCGCCGCCGCCCACCCCGACCCGGCCCTGGCCAAGGCCGTGCGCAGGGCGGCCTTCCAGGTCCACACCGGGGGCAACTGACCACACCCGGCCACCCGAGACCGGGGCACCCCGCGCCCGCCCCTCCGGACCGTCCCGCCGCCCGTCCGGACCGCCCGGACTGTCCTGCCGCCCGTCCGGACCGCTCGGACTGTCCTGCCGCCCGTCCGGACCGCCCGGCCCGTCCCGCCGCCCGTCCGGACCGCTCGGACTGTCCTGCCGCCCGTCCGGACCGCCCGGCCCGTCCTGCCGCCCGCCCGGCCCCTCCGGCCCGTCCTGCCGCCCGTCCAGACCGTCATGCCGTCCGCCCGGACCACCCACGCGACGTGCCCGGCCGCGCACGACCGGCCACGCGCGACCGGGGGACGCTTCCGCTCGGGCGACGCGTACGCGGCGCATGGCTCCGGGAGCCTGGCGCGGCCGCTCACCGGCCTGTGAGGCCGCCCACACCGGACGCCGGAACACCACCTCACCCGCGGTGACCGGCCCCGCCGCGCGAACCGCCGGAGGCTACCCGCGGATCTCCGGCGCGTACGTCCCGAAGCTCCAGATGTTGCCCTCCAGGTCCCGGGCCATGTAGTCCCGCGAGCCGTAGTCCTGGTCCGTCGGGGGCATCAGGATCTCCGCGCCGTGTTCCACCGCCCGCCGGTGATGGGCGTCGACGTCCGTCACCACGACGTACACCCCCGTCGTACCGGCGTTCTTCATCGCCTCGTCGAAGCGGCTGCCCGTGCCCTTCGAGCCGAGCATGATCGCGCCGTTGCCCTGGGCCAGCTCGGCGTGGGCCACCGAGCCGTCCTCGCCCTCGTACACGGCCAGCTCCGTGAAGCCGAAGGCCTGGGTGAGCTGCCGGACCGCCGCCTTGGCGTCCGCGTACAGCAGCGTCGGGTAGACGCTCGGACGCCCGCCGTCGTTGCCTGCCATGCCGATCACTCCCTTGTGAGCCGGAAACGGAGCAGCGGATACCGCGAAGATCCCGTAAAGCCCGGAAAATCACGGAATCCAGCCTTGCCGCCCAGTCTCGCACCGCCCACTGACAACACCCCGGACCCGCGCTCCCGAACAGGTGAGCCCCGAACAAGGGGTCGCGGACACCTGATCCCGGGAAAAGTGGTTGCACGGCCCCGTTAGACTGGCCCCATGGCCATTCTCCTCGCGCATTAGACGGCGGGAAACGTCCTCAGCCGCCCATCCCGCCAACCACCCGCCTGGAGTCTGTCCGTGATCTCCGCCTCCGGCATCGAGCTGCGCGCCGGTGCCCGCGTCCTCATCGAAAGCGCCACCTTCCGCATCGCCAAGGGCGACCGCATCGGCCTGGTCGGCCGCAACGGCGCCGGCAAGACCACCCTCACCAAGGTCCTCGCCGGCGAGGGCCAGCCCGCCGCGGGCAACGTCACCCGCTCCGGCGAGGTCGGCTACCTCCCGCAGGACCCGCGCACCGGCGACCTCGACGTGCTCGCCCGCGACCGCGTCCTGTCCGCGCGCGGCCTCGACGTCCTGATCCGCAAGATGCGCGACAACGAACAGCGCATCGCGGGCGGCCAGGGCGCCACCCGCGAGAAGGCGCTCAGGCAGTACGAGCGCCAGGAGACGGAGTTCCTCACCAAGGGCGGATACGCCGCCGAGGCCGAGGCCGCCACCATCGCCGCCGCGCTCAACCTGCCCGACCGGGTGCTCGGTCAGCCCCTGCACACGCTCTCCGGCGGTCAGCGCCGCCGTATCGAGCTGGCCCGGATCCTGTTCTCGGACGCGGACACCCTGCTGCTCGACGAGCCGACCAACCACCTCGACGCCGACTCGATCATCTGGCTGCGCGACTACCTGAGGACCTACCGCGGCGGCTTCATCGTGATCTCCCACGACGTCGACCTGGTCGAGACGGTCGTCAACAAGGTGTTCTACCTGGACGCCAACCGCTCCCAGATCGACGTCTACAACATGGGCTGGCGGCTCTACCAGCAGCAGCGCGAGGCCGACGAGAAGCGCCGCAAGCGCGAGCGGCAGAACGCGGAGAAGAAGGCCTCCGCGCTGCATTCGCAGGCCGACAAGATGCGCGCCAAGGCCACCAAGACCGTCGCCGCGCAGAACATGGCCCGCCGCGCGGACAAGCTGCTGGCCGGCCTGGAGGCCGAGCGGAAGTCGGACAAGGTCGCCAAGCTCCGCTTCCCCGAGCCGGCGCCCTGCGGCAAGACCCCGCTGATGGCCGAGGGCCTGTCCAAGTCGTACGGCTCGCTGGAGATCTTCACCGACGTCGACCTGGCCATCGACAAGGGCTCCCGCGTCGTCATCCTCGGCCTCAACGGCGCCGGCAAGACCACCCTGCTCCGCCTCCTCGGCGGCGTCGAGAAGCCCGACACCGGCCAGGTGATCGAGGGCCACGGCCTCAAGCTCGGCTACTACGCGCAGGAGCACGAGACCCTCGACCCCGAGCGCACCGTCCTGGAGAACATGCGCTCCGCCAACCCCGACCTCGACCTCGTCGAGGTCCGCAAGACGCTGGGCTCGTTCCTGTTCTCCGGCGACGACGTCGACAAGCCGGCCGGCGTCCTGTCCGGCGGTGAGAAGACCCGCCTCGCCCTGGCCACCCTCGTGGTCTCCTCGGCGAACGTGCTGCTGCTCGACGAGCCGACCAACAACCTCGACCCGGCCAGCCGCGAGGAGATCCTCGGCGCGCTGCGCACCTACAAGGGCGCGGTCGTCCTGGTCACCCACGACGAGGGCGCCGTCGAGGCGCTCCAGCCGGAGCGGATCATTCTGCTTCCGGACGGCGTCGAGGACCTGTGGGGCGCCGACTACGCGGATCTCGTCGCCCTGGCTTGATCGAATGGATGATCCACTGGGTATGGATCATTCGGCCGATCCGTGATCCACCATCTGTGTGAGATCTCCTCATCACGAGGTGTGTCCTACATCGATTTCGCGGCCGGACCCCCAACGCCGGGGGTCCGGCCGCGACGCCTTTCTGACCTGGAACTTCGCGGAAAAACCCGTTCGGCGGTACGGACGTGATCCTCTGGAATCACGGATTCCGTATGTGGGGACTCGCTCCTGTCGTCACAACCTTGTCTCATCGACCTTGCCGAATGGGTGGCCATGAAGCCCTGGAGGGGTGATCATGAGGAGACCAGAGCGCACTTCCCATGAGGAGGACCGGGTGGCCGAGACTCTGAAGAAGGGCAGCCGGGTAACCGGCGCCGCGCGCGACAAGCTCGCGGCAGACCTGAAGAAGAAGTACGACGCCGGTGCGAGCATCCGGGCGTTGGCCGAGGAAACCGGCCGCTCGTATGGCTTTGTGCACCGCATGCTCAGCGAGTCGGGTGTCACGCTCCGAGGGCGTGGCGGGGCTACCCGGGGCAAAAAGGCCACATCGGCCTGATGCTCCGGGCGGCCCCTCGACTCCGAAAGTGAAGGTGGCCACCCGGCCGGTCGTTTGACCGTCCGGGTGGTTACTGTGCAGTCACTTAGCTCTGCCGTCGTACGGCGTTGCAGCTGGCGCACGGCGGGGACGACGACCGCACCTTTCGGAGGCACCCCATGGCTTCGCCCGCCCACGACCCCGCTCCCGTACTCGACAAGGACGGCGTGCGGCTCACCGTCGACGACGCGATCGCCACGGTGACGCTGACCAACCCGGACAAGCGCAACGCGCAGAGCCCAGCTCTGTGGCGGGCGCTCACCGAGGCCGGTCGGCTGCTGCCGGGCTCCGTCCGAGTCGTGGTGCTGCGGGCCGAGGGCAAGTCCTTCTCGGCCGGGCTCGACCGGCAGGCGTTCACCCCCGAGGGCTTCGACGGCGAACCGTCGTTCATCGACCTCGCGCGGGGCGGCGACGCCGAGCTGGACGCGACCATCACCGAGTACCAGGAGGCGTTCACCTGGTGGCGGCGCAGCGACATCCTGTCGGTCGCCGCCGTGCAGGGCCACGCCATCGGGGCCGGCTTCCAGCTCGCCCTCGCCTGTGACCTGCGGGTCGTCGCCGACGACGTGCAGTTCGCCATGCGCGAGACCAGCCTCGGTCTCGTGCCGGACCTGACGGGCACGCACCCCCTGGTGTCCCTGGTCGGCTACGCCCGCGCGCTGGAGATCTGCGCGACGGGCCGCTTCGTCATGGCCGAGGAGGCCGTGAACACCGGGCTGGCCAACCTCGCCGTACCCGCCGACCAGCTCGACGGTGCCGTGCACGACCTGGCATCGGCGGTCCTGGCCGCGCCGCGCGACGCGGTCATCGAGACCAAGGCGCTGCTCCAGGGCGCCCAGAGCCGGGACTACGAGGCTCAGCGCGCCGCCGAGCGGGCCGCGCAGGCACGCCGCCTGCGCGACCTCGCCGGGCTCGGGGAGTAGTCCGGGCGCCGCAGCCTGACTGGTCCGCACCGCCGCGACGATCCGTCGGGCACGGGTGGTCCGGCGAGGATCCCGGGGCGGGCCCGCTCAGCCGACCGCCGTCAGCCGACCGCCGTCACCAGCACCGCGACCGACGGGCGGTCCGCCAGGGCCTCCGTCACCGCCGCGCGGACCCGCCGGGCCACCTCCACGGCCCGGTGGTCCGCGTCCACCGCCAGCTCCACCCGGACATGGCGGCGCGGCAGGGAGGCCCGCTCGCCCGGCAGCTCCGTGACGTCCACCGGACGGCCCAGCGTCGCCGTCAGCCGGGCCACACCCGGCACCGCCAGCGCGGCGCCGGCCGCGCGGCCCGCGTCACCGTCGCCGGGGTGCACGGCCGGGGGACGCGGCGGCTCGTGACCAGGCGCCGGTTCCGGTTCCGGTTCCGGGTCCGGCTCCGTGGCCGCGTCCAGCAGGGCCGTCGCCCGCAGGTCCACGTCGGTCACCGTCAGACCGAGCCCCCGCGCCGCCGCCGTCAGCACGGCACGCAGACGGGCGGCCGTCGCAGGCAGCGGCTCGCCCGTCGCCGCGGCACCGACGACCGCCGCGAAGTCGGCCGTCACCCGTAGCGGGCCGGGCGGCAGGGCACTCGGCGGCGGCGGTACGGCCGGTTCGTGCGCGTCGTCCCGGCCGGCGGGCGCGATACGCAGGCCGCCCGGCCGTACGCCCGCCACGCCCCGGGCCGCGGCCAGCAGTACCTCCTGTGCCGCGTGTTCGGCGATCCACGCGCCGTCCCGCGGATCGCCCAGCGGCAGCAGCCTGCCGAGCCGCAACTGATCCCGCACCGTCCGCGCCCACCGGTCCGCCGTCGTCATTCCTTCAGCCTGCCGCATCCATGGCGCACGATCGCGCAACCGTGCTTACGGTGGTCAAAGACGGACGTACCGGAAGGGACTGCGGCGATGAGTGACTTGACGGAGAAGGAAACGACGGAGACCGGTGCACAGCGTGGGCAGGGCGCCCGGCGCGGTGGGGGAGCCCCCGCCGACCGCGGCCGCACCACCATCGCCGACGGCGTCGTGGAGAAGATCACCGGAATGGCGGCACGTGACGTCGCCGGTGTGCACGCCATGGGCAGCGGGATGTCCCGCACCTTCGGCGCCGTGCGCGACCGGGTGCCCGGCGGGACCAAGTCGGGTGTCTCGCGCGGGGTGAAGGCCGAGGTCGGCGAGAAGCAGACCGCGCTCGATCTGGAGATCGTCGTCGAGTACGGCGTGTCGATCTCGGACGTCGCCGCGGATGTGCGGGAGAACGTGGTGGCGGCGGTGGAGCGGATGACCGGCCTGGAGGTCGTCGAGGTCAACATCGCGGTGAGCGACGTGAAACTGCCCGACGAGGAGGACGAGGAGCCGGAGCCCCGGATCAAGTGACGCGGACGCTGAACGAAGGGTGGACTGAGCGGTGAACGAGGTGAGCGCACCATGAGCATGGCCGTGGTCGGCCTGATCGCCGGCATGGCGCTGGGATTCGCCGGGTACTTCGGCGGGTTCGGAGCCTTTCTGCTGGTGGCGGCCCTGGGAGCCGTCGGGTTCGTCGTCGGCCGCCTTCTGGAGGGGGACATGGACCTCGGTGACTTCTTCCGCAGCCGAGACGACCGGCGGCGGTGACCGGCGTGAGCGGTGGGGCCGGTGAGCTCCTCGAACCCCCGGCCGTCGTCCCGCCGGGCGAGCGCGGTGCCACGCGCATCGCCGACCGGGTGGTCGCCAAGGTCGCCGCGCAGGCGGCGCGCGAGGCGGTCGGCCCGCTCCACCCGGACGCCGAGCGCCCGCACGCCACCGTCGTCGTCCACCACGACACCGCCCACGTCCGGGTCCACCTGGAACTCGACTACCCGTGCGACATCGGCGCCCGCTGCGGGCGAGTGCGTCACCAAGTCGTCCAGCGGGTACGCGCGTTGGTGGGGATGGCGGTGCCGGAGGTCGCCGTACAGGTGGAGCGGCTGCACCTGGCGGCGGAGTACGGCGCGAGACAGGGGAGGACGCGATGAGCGAGCCCCAGGGCACCGAAGGCAGCACGCGGCGCCTGCCCGTCGTGGAGCCCGTCATGGAGAAGGAGACGGCAGCCGGCACCGGACCGCCGCCCGACCTCGCCCCCGACCCCGGCAGCGGGCCGTCCGGCCGCTTCTGGTCGGCCCGCCGCGTCCCCGCGGGCATCGTCGCGCTGCTGCTTCTGCTCGTCGCGGGCGCCTTCCTCTACGACGTCGTCGCCGTGCGCGCCGGCCGGTCAGCCCTCGGCTGGCGCCGCGAACTGGCCCGGCAACTCGCCGACCGGCCCCTCGACGACACGTGGGTCCTCGTCGGCGCGGGAGTCGCCGCGGCCCTCGGGCTCTGGCTGTTCGTCCTGGCCCTCACCCCCGGCCTGCGCAAGGTGCTCCCGATGCGGCGCACCCGTCCGGACGTACGCGCGGGGCTCCACCGGGACGCCGCCGCCACGGTGCTGCGCGACCGGGCCATGGAGGTCGCCGGGGTGCAGTCCGCGCGCGTCCGGATGCGCCGCCGGAAGGCCCGCGTGCGCGCGCTGTCGCACTTCCGCGAACTGGACGACGTACGGACCGACCTGGACGGCGCGCTCGACGACGCGGTGCGGGGGCTCGGGCTGGCCCGCCCGCCCGCCGTGTCGCTGCGGGTCGCGCGGCCGGGGCGAAAGGGGTGAGGGCGATGCTCAGGACCGTCGACCGTGTACTGCTCGGGCTTGTGGGCCTGATCCTGCTCGCCCTCGGCGGCTCGGTCCTCGCCGTCGGGTTCGGCGCCCCCGCGCCCTCCTGGTGGCTCCACCAGGGGCCGCACGACGTGCTGCTCGGCGAGGCCGAGCGGACGCGGTGGCGGGACGCCGCCTGGTGGTGGCCGGTCGTCATCGCCGCACTCGCCGTCCTGCTGCTGCTCGCCCTGTGGTGGCTGGTCGCGGTGGTGCGCCGCCGCCGGCTCACCGAGGTCCTCGTCGACACCGGGGACGGCGAGGGCGCTGTGCTGCGCGGCCGGGCCCTGGAAGCCGCCCTCGCCCAGGAGGCGGACCGGGTGGACGGGGTCGAACGGGCCAAGGTGCGTCTCACCGGCCGCCGCACCGCCCCGGCAACCCGCATCCGCCTGCTCCTGGCCCCCCACGTGGACCCCGGCACCGCCCTGCACGACCTCACCTCCCGTGCCCTGACCCACGCCCGCGCCTCGGCGAACCTGGATGACCTCCCGGCGGAGGTCCACCTCCGGGGCGTCAAACACGGCGCCGAGCGGGTCAACTGAGGTCAGCGCGGGCAGCCCGGGCACGGCCCTGTGAGCGGCCCTCGGCCCTCCCGACGACAACCGGCGTCCCGCGTGCACGGGGCATGCGGCGCCGGGCCAGGGGCGTGCACCCACCGCGCCGAGCGGGTGGGCCGGGCGCATGGGCGCGACGGGGGCACGGTCGACCGGGGACCCGCGCACGCGGGTGTCCGCTCCAGGCCACGGGTCGGGAAAACCGGGCGCCCAGCAGGGCCGGAGGACGCGCGGGCAGCGGGGAGACGGCCCCGGACGGGCCCCCGGCCGCTGACGAGCGTGGCCCGCGCCCGTATGAACATCCGCTGCCGGGCCAGGGGCGGGGCAGAACGACCCGCATGAGCGGGCCGGCCGACCCGTGCGCGGGCGGGGCGCATCGCGTCGGCTCCGCACAGCCCGGCCGGGCCCCGTGGGTCGGCGACTAGAACCCGTGCCGTACCCCGCCGTCCACCGGCAGCATCACGCCCGTCACGTACGACGCCGCCGGGGACAGCAGGAACGCCGCCGCGCGGCCGAACTCCTCCGGGGCGCCGTAGCGGCGCAGCGGGATGCGGGACTCGGCGGCCGCCCTGGTCGCCGCCGGGTCGGCGGACAGGCCGTCCAGCTCGCGCACCCGGTCGGTGTCGACGCGGCCCGGCAGCAGGCCGAGGACACGGATGCCGCGCGGACCCAGCTCGTCGGCGAGGGACTTCGCGAAGCCGGCCAGCCCCGGCCGCAGGCCGTTGGAGATGGTCAGGCCCGGGATCGGCTCGTGCACCGAGCCCGACAGCACGAAGCCGATGACACCGCCGCCCTCCAGCTCGGCCGCCGCCGTCCGGGCCAGCCGCACCGCGCCGAGGAACACCGACTCGAACGCCGCCTGCCACTGCTCGTCCGTGTTGTCGGCGACGAAGCCGGGCGGCGGCCCGCCCACACTGATCAGTACGCCGTCGAAGCGGCCGAAGCGCTCACGGGCGGTCGCGATCAGCCGGCCGGCGGCCCCCGGGTCGGCGTTGTCGGCGGCCACCCCCACCACGTCCGGGCCCAGCGCGGCAGCGGCGTCGGCGACGCTCTCCTCCTCCCGCCCCGTGACGACCACCTTCGCCCCGTCGGCGACCAGCTCGCGCGCGGCGGCGTTGCCCAGGCCCCGGGTCGCTCCCGTGACGACGTACACCCGGTCCTTCAGTCCAAGATCCATGGCCCTATCCTGCCCCCTCGTTCCCGAACAGGGCGAGGGCGGTGTTCACCAGGCCGATGTGACTGAACGCCTGCGGGAAGTTGCCGAGCTGGTGACCGGCCACCGGGTCGTACTCCTCGGCCAGCAGCCCCACGTCGTTGGCGAGCCCCACCAGCCGCTCGAACAGCTCCCGTGCCTCCTTCGCCCGGCCGGTCGCGTAGAGCGCGTCCGCGTACCAGAACGAGCACACCAGGAAGGTCCCCTCGCTGCCCGGCAACCCGTCGACGGGGTCCCCCTCGGTGCTGTAGCGGCGCACCAGGCCGTCCCGGGTCAGCTCCTCGCCGATCGCGTCCACCGTGCCGACGACCCGCGGGTCGTCCGGCGGCAGAAAGCCCACGCGCGGGATGAGCAGCAGCGCGGCGTCCAGCTCCCGCGAACCGTAGGACTGGGTGAAGGTGTTGCGCTCCGGGTCGTAGCCCTTCTCGCACACCTCGCGGTGCACCTCCTCGCGCAGCGCGCGCCAGCCGTCCGGGTCACCACCGCCCAGTTCGGGATGCTCCTCCAGCGTACGCACGGCCCGGTCCAGGGCCACCCACGTCATGACCTTCGAGTGCACGAACTGCCGACGCCCGCCGCGCACCTCCCACAGCCCCTCGTCGGGCTCGCGCCACGCCGTGGCCAGGAAGTCCATCAGGGCGCACTGCAGCTCCCACATCTGCGGCTGCGGGTGCATGCCCGCCAGCCGGGCCAGCGACAGCGAGTCCATGACCTCGCCGTACACGTCCAGCTGGAGCTGGTTCACCGCGTCGTTGCCGATCCGTACGGGGGTCGACTCGGCGAAGCCGGACAGCCACGGCAGCTCGAACTCGGGCAGCCGCCGCTCGCCCGCCAGCCCGTACATGATCTGCAGGTCGGCCGGGTTGCCCGCGACCGCGCGCAGCAGCCAGTCGCGCCAGGCCTCGGCCTCCTCCAGATATCCGGCCGACAGCAGGGCGCCCAGGGTGAGGGTGGAGTCGCGCAGCCAGCAGAAGCGGTAGTCCCAGTTGCGCACGCCGCCGGGCTCCTCGGGCAGCGAGGTGGTGGGAGCGGCCACGATGCCGCCGGTGGGCTTGTAGGTGAGCGCCTTCAGGGTGATCAGCGAACGGACGACGGCGTCCCGGTGCGGACCGTCGTAGCGGCAGCGCGCGGCCCAGGCCCGCCAGTCCTCGACACTGTGCTCCAGCGCGACGAACGGGTCGATCAGCGGCGGGCGGGACTCGTGCGAGGGGTGCCAGGTCAGGACGAACGCGACCTTCTCGCCCGCGGCGACCGTGAACTCCGCGTGCGTCCCGAAGTCCTGTCCCCAGCTGCGTACCTCGGGCTCGCTGCGCAGCCACGCCGCGTCCGGTCCGGCGACGGCCACCCGGTGCCCGTCGGCCCTGCGCATCCACGGGACGATCGAGCCGTAGTCGAAGCGCAACCTGAGCACGCTGTGCACGGTGACCTCGCCGCTCAGGCCCTCCACGACGCGTACGAGGTCGGGGGCGCGGTCGCGCTGGGGCATGAAGTCGGTGACGCGTACCGCGCCGTCCGCGGTCTCCCACTCGGTGTCCAGGACGAGGGTGTCCGGCCGGTAGGCGCGCCGCGTGCAGTGCTCGGCGCCCTTGGGGGCGATGCGCCAGTGACCGTTGTCCTCGTCGCCCAGAAGCTTGGCGAAGCAGGCGGCGGAGTCGAAGCGGGGCAGACAGAGCCAGTCCACGGAACCGTCCGTGCCGACCAGGGCCGCGGTCTGCTGGTCGCCGATGAGCGCGTAGTCCTCGATTTGGGGGTGCACGGGATTCCGTCTTCCCGGGCGGGGGCGGAGCAATCGGATCCGCCGCCGTGGTCACGCCGCCGCAGGCACGTCGGACGGCCCCGCGCCAACGGCCACCGGCTACACCGCCGCGGGCTCCGCCTCCGCGGTCTCCCGCTCGTCCTCCGTCGCCCGGTCCCGGGCCTCACGGCGGGCCAGGACCAGCCAGCCGACCGGGACACCCGCGGCGAACAGCCACCACTGGACGGCGTACGCCATGTGGTTGCCGATGCTGTCGTGGTCGGGCTCCGCGATCAGCTCGGGGGTGTCGCCCGAGGGCTTGGGCTCGGTCAGCTCGACGTAGCCGCCGAGGACCGGCTCGCCGAGGCGCTCGGCCTGCTGCTCGCTGTTGATCAGCATGACCTGGCGGTCGGGCAGCCCCTCGACGTTCTTGATACCGCTGCCCTCGGTCGTCTGGTCGGGCATCAGCCGGCCGGTGACGGTGATCTCGCCCTCCGGGGGCGCCGGGATCTCCGGGAAGGCGGTCTGACTCCCGCCGTTCGACGGGATCCAGCCCCGGTTGACGATCAGGACCTTGCCGTCGTCCAGGACGAACGGGGTCAGGACGTGGTAGCCGACCCGGTCGTCCGCGTTGGTGCGGCGACGGACGACGACCTCGTCGGCGCGGTCGAAGTGACCCTGCGCGGTCACCCTGCGGTAGCGGTGCTCGTCGTCGACCTCAGCTCCGGGCGAGGACATGGACTCGACCGGCACGGGCTCCGCCGCCAGGGAGCCGGCGATCTCGCCGTTCAGCTCGACCCTGCGCTCGTGGCGGTGCAGCTGCCAGAAGCCCAGCTCGATCATCGTCGGGATGAGCGCGAGGGCCACGAGGGTGAGGATCACCCACTGGCGGGACAACAGGAACCGGTACACGCATCGACGGTACCCTGGCCGGGATCGACCCTCGCGGGGAGGTCCCCGCGAGGGTCGTAACCCCGCATCGGCGGGGAGCACACGACCGATTTGTAGCGCCGTGGGGTACCGCGGGCCATCCCCGCGGGCGCGGGGAGCACGTTCGGCCTCAATGCCGAGGCGTGGGTTCAACGACGGCTTCGCCTGGCGGTCACGCGAAGCGCTCAGACCTTGTCGACGACCCCCACTCTCCCCTCGGCACGGGCGCAGTGGGCGCCGCAGTACCAGTGGCCCTCGACCTCGACGCCCTGGCCGATGATCTGCACCCGGCAGTGCTCGCAGATGGGCGCCATCCGGTGGATCGCGCAGGAGAAGCAGTCGAAGACGTGCACCGCTCCCTGGGCGTGGACCTCGAAGGTCATTCCGTAGTTGTTGCCGCAGACTTCACATGTCGCCATGCGCCACAGGGTGAGCCGTCTCCGCGACGCGGGCGAGCGGGCGCCGGGCGAGTCGCCCGGAATCACCCGTCCGTACGGCTCCCGTACGGCTCAGCTCCCGTACGGCTCAGCCGTCCGCGGGCTCGACGTCCGCGAGCAGCTGCCCGAACGCGGCCTCGTCCACCACAGGCGTCCCGTACTGGCGGGCCTTGACCACCTTCGACGTGCCCGAGTCCGGGTCGTTGGTGACCAGCAGGCTGGTCAGCCGGGACAGGCTGGTGGCGACGTGCAGCCCGGCCTCGGTCGCGCGGTCCTCCAGCAGGTCCCGCTCGACGGAGGTGTCACCCGAGAAGGCGACCCGCATGCCCTGCTTGAGGCATTTGCCTTCTTCGTAACGGCCCGGATTGGGGTAAGGACATGCGGGCCGCTTGCGGGAGGGGCGCCAACTGGTCGTCCGGTAGCCGCCGTAGCCCGCCTGCTGCCCGATCCGGGGCGCGGGCCGGTCCGACCACTCGGTCAGCGGTCGGCACTCGTGCAGCGGCAGCCGCACGCCGCCCGCCGCCGCGGCGAGCAGGCTCGGCCGGAACGCCTCCGCCAGCACCCGCGCGTCGTCCAGCGCGTGGTGCGCCCGCTGCTGTACGACGCCGAAGTGGGCGGCCAGCGACTCCAGCTTGTGATTGGGCAGCGGCAGGGCCAGTTCCTTGGAGAGCGCGATGGTGCACAGCCGTTGGCGCACCGGCGCCTCGCGCTTCGCGCGCGCGTACTCCCGGGCGATCATCTGCCAGTCGAAGACGGCGTTGTGCGCGACGAGCACCCGCCCGTCGAGCCGGGCCGCGAACTCCTCGGCGACGTCCGGGAAGAGCGGTGCTCCGCCGAGCACGTCGCTCGTCAGACCGTGTATCCACACCGGGCCGGGGTCCCGCTGCGGATTGACCAGGGTGTACCAGTGGTCCTCGACCTCGCCGCGGGCGTCCAGTCGGTAGACGGCCGCGGAGATGATGCGGTCGTCGCGGGCCAGGCCGGTGGTCTCCACGTCGACGACCGCGTACCCCTGCGGATACGCGGCCGGCCACGCCGTGGCGGACGGCGCTGCGGTCGTGCGGTCTTCGAGCATGGTCCATGAGGATACGGGCCGCGACTGACACCCCGGACCCGCAGGTGCCCCGCGGCGCCCGGCGAAACGGTCCCTCCGTCAAGTTCCGCGCACCGGGGGAGGGTTGCGGCGGCACGGTGCGAGGAGACGGGCGCGGAGCGTCGGTGCGGGGCGTGCGGCGCGCCGGGTGGCATCCTCCGCCGTGTGACGCGACCCACGCGCTACGAGGCCCGCGGCGGTGCCCTCGGCGCCCGGCTCGACCGGCTGCGGGATCACCACCGGATCGGTACCGGAAGGGCCGTCAGGAGGCCCGACACCGCGACCACCACACCCAGGGCGGCGACCTCCGCGCGCGCGGGCGAGCACGCGGCCAGCGGGTCGGTCGCGCGGCTCAGCCGGATCCTGGCCCACAGGGCGAGCGCGGCGACGGCGGCCACGAGGATCACCTTGGCGACCAGGACCCGCCCGTACGCCGTGTCCGTCAGCTGGTCCACGATCGTGCCCGGCGGCATCCGGCGCAGCGAACTGCACACCCCCGTCGCCGTGATGGCGGCGAGCAGAACGGCCGCCACGCGCGCGTAGAGACCCAGCAGCGCCGGACCCGCCTCGGCGCCCCGCCACTGCCGCAGCGTCCGCAGCGCGTACAGGAGACCGCCCACCCACAGCGAGGCGCACGTCAGATGGACGAGGGTCAGACCGGAGCCGAGCAGCGGGTTGTACTCGGTCGTGGGGTGGGCGCGCAGCGCCTCCGCGACGATCACGGCGGCCAGCGGCCAGACCTGAAGGCCGGGCCGGCGCGAGGTGGCGCACAGGCCGGCCGCGAGGAACCCGTTGACCTCCAGGAGCGCGAGCTTGCCGTCACGGGACTCGTAGAGGCCGCCGACGTCGATGTCGGCGACGCCGTCCGGCACCAGATTGCCCGTGGCCACGACCGACGCCAGACCCAGCGCGGCGACGAAACCGGCCGCGGCCGCGTACGGCGACCAGCTGCGGGGCCGCTCCTGGGGAGCGTCGGGGAGCGACCGGGTGAGCCGGTTCACGAAGAGTTCGCCGACCGGAACGCTCAGCGCGGCGAAGAGCACCGTACGCAGCAGGGCTATGCCGCCGGTGCCGGGTGCCTCGGCCTCCCCGGTGCCGTGCAGGGCGGGGGACGGGCCGAGGACGGGTATCAGCGCGGCCAGCACCACCAGCACGAGCACCGCCACGGTCCGGCCGGTACCGGCGGGCCGCGCGTGCCGTCCGGTGCCGGCGGTCCGGGACGGGGGTCTTGTCAAGGTCACCTTGAGATCTTCACCAGCTCCCCCAGATCCGGGCAAGTTCCGGAAAACAACTGGCGGTCCGGCATTCCGCACATGAGGACGTTTTCGGCCGCCGTACGGTTCGGGAAGGCCGGGGAAAGGGTGAGTAACACGTCACATCCACCGCGCGGCGTCCGCGAGCCCGGCCCGTCGCGCCCCCGGCACGGGCGCGGCCGGCGCACACGCGCCGACCCGGACCACCAGCGCGGGAGGCGGCCACTAGGGGGTGTCGTTTGGATCAGGTCGGCTCCAAGTGACGGCGCCTTGCAGCGGGGCCGAGCGGGGTCTGGTGCGTGCAGCTGCAAGGCGGAGG
>NZ_JBHJRX010000026.1:0-35933 GCF_042268605.1 Streptomyces sp. NPDC056296
TGGGGCTCCGCCCCCACGCGCCGCCCGCAGCCCAGCCCCGCTCTACGCCAGGGCTCCGCCCCGCGCGCCGCCCTCGTCCCAGCTCCGCTCCAGGCTGGGGCTCCGCTCCCACGGCCCCCGCAGCCCAGCCCCGCTCTACGCCAGGGCTCCGCCCCGCGCGCCGCCCTCGTCCCAGCTCCGCTCCAGGCTGGGGCTCCGCTCCCACGGCCCCCGCAGCCCAGCCCCGCTCTACGCCAGGGCTCCGCCCCGCGCGCCGCCCTCGTCCCAGCTCCGCTCCAGGCCAGGGCCTCGCCCCCGCGCCCCGCCTTCCTCCCAGCCCCGCCCACGCCAGAGCCCCGCCCCCACCCCAGCCCCGCCCCACACCCCGGACCAGCCGCCCCGGTCAGTCGCGAGCCCGCAGCAGCATCAGTGCGATGTCGTCGGGGCGTTCCTCCGCGCCCGCCTCGTGCCGCACCAGATGGTCGGCGAGCTCGTCCAACGGCAGGTCCCCGGCCTCGGACAGCCGGTGGGCCAGGTCGGCGAGGGCGTCCTCGAAGTCGACGTCAGGGGACTCCACCAGGCCGTCGGTGTAGAGGGCGAGCAGGGAGCCGGGGGCGAGAGCGAGCTCCGTGCGGGGGTACTGGGCCGAGGGGTCGATGCCCAGCAGGGGGCCGCCGGGGACTTCCAGCACCCCGACCTGCCCGTCCGGGCGGCGCAGCAGCGGCGGCGGGTGACCCGCGCGGGCCAGTACCGCCCGCCCGCGCCCCGGGTCGAGCCGCAGGTACAGCGCGCTGACGAACAGCTCGGTCCCGAGGTCGATCAGCAGCCGGTTGGTGCTGCGCACCACCTCCTCGGACGCCTGGCCGACGGCCGTGTACGCGCGGACCGCGGTGCGGACCTGCCCCATCAGCCCGGCCGCGGTCACGTTGTGACCCTGGACGTCTCCGATCACCGCCGCCGCCGTGTCCCGGGCCGGCACCAGGTCGTAGAAGTCGCCGCCGATGTCCATGCCCCGGGTGGCCGGCAGATAGCGGGCGGCTGCCTCGATACCGGGCAGCGCGGGCAGCGAGTGCGGCAGCAGGGCCTCCTGCAGCCCGTGCGCCAGCCGGTGTTTCGCGTCGTAGAGCAGGGCCCGGTCCAGGGCCTGCGCGACCAGCCCGGCCAGGCTGGTCAGGATCGCCCGCTCCTCCGTCGTGAAGGAGTGCGGCCGCTCGTAGGCGAGCACACAGGTGCCCACCGGCCGCCCCGAGGCGATCAGCGGCAGGAAGGCCCAGGCCGCGAAGCCGTCGTGCGTACCCCGTCGCGCCGGGTACAGACGCTCCAGCTGCTCCCAGGACTCGAAGAACGCGGGCACCCCCGTTCGGAGGACCTGCGCGCCCGGGATCCGCTCGGTGAGCGGCGTGCCGTCGAAGCGTTCCGCGTCGCGCCGGTCCGGATAGCCGCGGTGCCCCAGGACGTGCAGTCGGCCGGCCCGCGAGCCGAGGACGACCAGGCCCTGGCTGCCCACGGTCGGGGCGATCTCGTCCGCGATCAGCTGCACCACGTCCTGCACACCCACCGCCTCGGACAGTGCGCCGGTCAGACTGACCACCTGGGAGATGGTCACCAGCCGGGGCGGGGCACCCTCGTCCGGCACCGGCTCGGCGGGACCCGGCCGCGACACGCCCCGGGCCCGGCTGATGCGGACGCTGAGCCCGGTCCGGGTCGGATACAGGCGGAACGACAGCCAGTCGCCGGGCGGACGCAGGGCGACGAAGGACGTGGCGTGCTGGCTGAACAGCGCGGCCCGGTACCGGTCCTCGTACACCGGGTCGTTGAGCCACGGCACCGACGTCCACAACTGCGTGCCCAGCAGTCCGGCGACCGGTACGTCCAGGAGCTCGGCCGCCGCCGGATTGGCGAAGCCGACCCGCCCGTGCAGGTCGAGGGAGCACAGCCCGTACGGCAGCCGCCCCACCATCCGCACGGCCTCCAGCGAACCGAGCGTGCCCGGGGCGCCCCCGACCACCGGGGCGGCCAGCAGATCGGGCTCGGGGTGCACGGGGACACTCGCCGCGGCCGCCCGCTCCAGCCGCACCGCGAGGCGCTCGCAGGCCGCCGTCAGATGGTCGCGCTCCCGGTCCGACAGCGCCGGGGAACGCGTACCGGGCCAGGTCAGGAAGACCGCGCCGTACGCCGTGGACCCGGTCGCGACCGGCAGCGCGACCAGCGCGAACGGATAGGGCAGGACCACCGCGACCCGGGGATACCGCCGCGCCATCTCCTGTTCGTCGCCGACCCAGATCAGCCGCCGCTCACGCACCGCGTCGGCCACCGGGACCCGAGCCTGCAGCGTCACCCGTTCCCACGGCGCCGCGAACGCCCTCGGCAGCCCCGCCATCACCGCCATCTCCAGCACCGGAGGATCGGCGCCGAGCAGGTACACCGCCCCGGAGTGCGCGTGGACGTCCTCCATCATCGCGGCCAGCGCCAGGGACAGCACCGGATGACCGCCCGACGCCCTCGCGTCCACGGGCACCGGTGAGGTCGGTCGATCGTCGGACACACCGACCACCTCCTCGCACGGCGGCGCCCGTGACCCCCGGGTTCAAATCTCCTCCCCGAGGGCCCGCCGCGCACGGCGAGCGCCGTATCGGCACGCTCCCGCGGTGGGTGCGCGGCGCGTGGTTCCGTAGCCGCGACGAGTGCGGCCCGCGCCGCGCCCGCGAGCCCTTCCGGGCAACTGATCGCCGGTTCCCCGTCCGCAGGGGCTGCGCAGGTGTCCCATAAGCGCTGTAATGGCGGCGTGGTCAGTGAGGGCGCTGCGGAACGCGGATCGAGAACGCTGCGTGCCGAGGGTGCCCTGAAGGCGATCGCGTCCGGCCCGGACCCGGGCGAGCGGCTGCGCCGCGTCCTCGAACAGGCGCTGGTCTTCGCGGGCGCCTCCTTCGCCGCCCTCTACACGCCCGGCGAGAACCGGGAGCTGCTCTGCCTGGTCGAGTCGGCCGGCGTGCCACGAACCCTGTACGGGGTGCGCGACAGCTACCCCGCGTCCGGCGGCTCCCCGGTCGCCGACGCCCACCGCGGCGGGAGGCCGGTCTGGCTCGGACCCGAGGAGTTCGCCGGATCGGCCGAGTCGCGGCGCGTGCCGTCGAGCGGTTTCTCCCTCGCCACCCTGCCCGTCCACGGGGACGGCGGCGGCTGTCTCCTCGCCCTTACCGAACGCCCGCAGGGCTTCGACGGCGACGACCGGGCCTGCCTCGAACTGGTCGCCGGCGCCGTGACCTGCCCCGCCCCCGCCTCGGTCGCCGAGGCAGCGGAGCTGCAGCCGGGCGCCTTCACCCTGGCCATGGACACCGGCCGGGTCGAGATCGGCGACGACATCCTGCGCCTGTTCGGACTCGCCCCGGGCGAGTTCGACGGCAAGGTCGAGACGCTGCTCGGCCTGACCGTGCCCGAGGACCTGCCCTCGCTGATGTCGGTGACGGAGGCCGACCACATGACCATCGGCGACCGGGAGCTGGAGTTTCGGGTGCTCCAGCCCACCGGCCCGCCCAAGTGGCTGCGGCTGAGCGGACGCCTGCTGCCCGGCGGTGAGGGCCAGCCGGCCCGTCTCGTCGGTACCGTCGCCGACGCCTCCACCCTGCGCCCCGACGTGACCGACGTGGCCCGCGTCCAGCGGCTGGCCGCCGCGCTGGCCACCGCCGGCACCGTCCGGGACGTCAGCCAGGCCGTGGTCGCCGCGCTGCGCAGGCCGCTGCGCGCCGACCGGATCGCGCTGGCCGAGCTGGAGGGCGACCGGCTCGTCGTCACCGTCCTCGACCCGCCCGAGCCCGAGTCCTGGCCAGAACTGTGGCGGCTGGAGTGGCGCACCGAGTGGCCCGACGCGCCCGTACGGGCCATGCCCACCCTCGCCGCCGCGCTGCGCGAGGGCCGGGCCCGGATCTGGCCCGCCGGCACCGGCGACCTGGAACCCGCCCTCCTCGACGTCGGCCCCGGCGGCCTCGCCGTCCTGCCGCTGCCCGCCGGCGGTCGCATGGCCGGCGCCTGCCTGATCGGCTGGGACACCCCGCACGACTTCGGCCCCGACGAACGCGCCCTGCTCACCGCGTCCGCCGGCCTCGCCGGGCAGGCCCTGATGCGCGCCCACGCCTTCGACGCCGAGCACGAACTCGTCGGCATGCTCCAGCGCCAGCTCTTGCCGCGCCGCCTGCCCAAACTGCCCGGCGCGGTCGCCGTCGCCCGTTACCTGCCCAGCACCGCCGGACTGGAGCTGGGCGGCGACTGGTACGACGTGATCCCGCTGCCCGACCACCACGTCGCCCTCGTCATCGGCGACGTCCAGGGCCACAGCGCCGGCGCCGCCACCCTCATGGGCCAGATGCGCACGGCCCTGCGCGCCTACGCCGTAGAGGGCCATCCACCGGACGTGGTCGTCTCCCACGCCAACCGGCTGCTGATGGACATGGAGAGCGACCTCTTCGCCACCTGCGTCTACGTCGACCTCGACATGGAGGAGGGCTCCGCCTGGTGCGTCCGGGCCGGACATCTGCCGCCGGTGCTGCGCCACTCCGACGGCACGACGGAGATCGCGGAGGTGGAGGGCGGCCCGCCGCTGGGCGTGGTGACCCAGGCCGACTTCCCGATGAGTCCGCTGCGGGTGCGGCCCGGCACGCTGATCGGCCTCACCACGGACGGTCTCGTCGAGTCCCACGACGCCGACATCGACGAGGGCATGGACCGGTTCGCGCACGCGCTGGCCGCCTCCGACCCCGCCCACCTCGGGCTCGTCGCCGACGCCCTGCTCGGCGACGCCCGCCGCAGCGACGACGTGGCCCTGCTGCTGGTGCGCTACGACGGCATGGCCCTGCGCCCGCTCCGGGAGAGCTGGTCGGTGTGGCGGCTGCCCGAGGCCGTACGGCACGCCCGCCGCTTCACCCGCCGCACCCTGCGCTCCTGGGGAGTGCCGGACGACGACATCGACGGCGTCCTCCTGATCGTCTCCGAACTGGTCACCAACGCCCTGGTGCACACCGACGGCAAGGTCCGCCTCGACCTCACCCTGATCGGCGCCCGGCTGCGCGTCGCGGTCGCCGACGCCTCGCCCCGTACACCCGTCAAGCCGACCAGCATCGGCTGGGAGGCGACGGGCGGACGCGGCATCCTCCTCGTCGAGGCGATGTCGGCGACGTGGGGGACGCTGCCGGTCAGCGGGGGCAAGCAGGTCTGGAGCGAGATCCCCCTGCGCCACGCCCCGAAGTAGGTGCCGGTGCCACTTCGCCGGGTACCCGGCCCGCCACACCACGAGCGAGGGAACGAGGGATCACGACATGACCCAGTACGTCCGCGACATCATGACCGGCGACCCGGTGACCGTGGAGCCGCAGACCTCCGTCACCGCGGTGGCCCGCATCATGCGCGACCAGGACCTCGGCGCCGTCCTCGTCACGGACGGAGACGAACTGCGCGGCCTGGTCACCGACCGTGACCTGGTGATCCGGTCCGTCGCGGAGGGCGGCGACCCGGAGCAGACCACCGTGGCCGGCGCGTGCAGCGACGACGTGGTGACCGTGCGGTCCGACGACGAGCTGAACCACGCCGTCGAGCTGATGCGCGAGCACGCCGTACGCCGGGTCCCGGTCGTCGACGACGGACGCCCCGTGGGCATCGTCTCCCTCGGCGACCTGGCCATGGAGCGCGACCCGGAGTCGGCGCTGGGCGACATCAGCGTGGCCCGGCCCAACCCGTAGGGGCGCGGGCGCCCGGTGTTTCGCGGAGTCACGCCCGGGGACCCGCAGGGCAACGGCACCGGACGCAGAAGGAAGATGATGCCTCGTGACCACGGACACCAGCGAGAAACCCGTTGTCCGTCGCCTGGAGACAGGCTGGTCGAAAGCCCGCCGCCTGCGCGGCAGGGGCGCCATGCGCACCTGGATACCGGCGGTCGAGGACGGCAACGTGGCACGCGCACCGCAATGGGGCCAGGAGTCGAACATCGTCAGGGGCGAGGACTGACCGAGTCCCGAGGGTGACGGAAGCCTCCCAGCGCGCCGGCCATGTGCCGGCGCGGTGCGCGTCCGGGCCGGTCGAGGACCACGCGGGGCACGCCGGTAACGTCGGGGGCGTCCCGTACCGTCCGTTCCCCTACGACCGCAGCAAGGCACAGAACCGTCAATGAACCTTCTGGTCACCGGCGCCGCCGGATTCATCGGCTCGCGGTACGTCCGGACGCTCCTCGCCTCCGACGCGCCCGAGCCGCCGCGGATCACGGTCCTGGACGGTCTCACCTACGCCGGCACCCTCGACAACCTCGACCTCGGCCACCCCCGGCTGGAGTTCGTGCACGGCGACATCCGCGACGCCGCCCTCGTCGACAAGCTGATGGCCGAGGCCGACCAGGTGGTGCACTTCGCCGCCGAGTCCCACGTGGACCGCTCGATCCACGACGCCGCCGAGTTCGTCCTCACCAACGTCGTCGGCACCCAGACCCTGCTGGACGCGGCCCTGCGCCACGGCGTGGGCCCCTTCGTGCACGTCTCCACCGACGAGGTCTACGGCTCCGTCGACTCCGGCTCGGCCACCGAGGAGCACCCGCTGCGGCCGAGCTCCCCGTACTCGGCCTCGAAGGCGTCGGGCGACCTGCTGGCCCTCTCGTACCACCGCACCCACGGCCTGGACGTACGGGTGACCCGGTGCTCCAACAACTACGGCCCGCACCAGTTCCCCGAGAAGCTCGTGCCGCTGTTCGTCACCCACCTCCTCGACGGCTGGCGGGTCCCGCTCTACGGCGACGGGCGCAACGTCCGCGACTGGCTGCACGTCGACGACCACTGCCGGGGCGTCGACCTCGTGCGGACCGGGGGCCGGGCCGGCGAGGTGTACAACATCGGCGGTGGCACCGAGCTGAGCAACCGCGACCTCACCGGCCTGCTCCTCGACGCCTGCGGCGCCGGCTGGGACCGGGTCGTGCGGGTCGACGACCGCAAGGGTCACGACCTGCGCTACAGCGTCGACTGGAGCAAGGCCCGCGACGAACTGGGCTACCGCCCCCGCCACGACTTCACGGCCGGGCTGGCGGGCACCGTCGCCTGGTACCGGGACAACCGGTCCTGGTGGGAGCCGCTCAAGCGGCGCACCGCCTCGTAGGTGCTGTAGCACCACACAAGCCACAACAGCCTCTTCCTCTAGGCTGGCTCCGTGCGCCTGCTGCTCATGTCCGACACCCACCTGCCGAAGCGGGCCAGGGAACTGCCCGCGCGGCTACTGGCCGAGATTCCCGGGGCCGACGTCGTCCTGCACGCGGGCGACTGGGTCGACACGGCCACCCTCGACCTGCTGGAGAGCCGCAGCCGCAGACTCGTCGGCGTGTACGGCAACAACGACGGACCCGGTCTGCGCGCCCGGCTGCCCGAGGTGGCGTACGCCGACCTGGGCGGCCTGCGCTTCGGTGTCGTCCACGAGACGGGTGCCGCCCAGGGACGCGAGAGACGCTGCGCCGACCGCTACCCCGACCTCGACGTCCTGGTCTTCGGGCACAGTCACATCCCCTGGGACACCACCACCGGCACCGGCCTGCGCCTGCTCAACCCCGGCTCACCGACCGACCGGCGCCGTCAGCCCTACTGCACCTACATGACGGCCGAGGTCGCGGACGGCCGGCTCGGCGACGTCGAGCTGCACCGGCTGCCGCGACGGTAGGCGATCGCTGCGGCGAGGGCGGTGCGGGGGCCGGGGCCGGGAGAAAGAAGAGGGGGCAGCGCCCGCGAGGACGCTGCCCGGTGTGGCCCGGGACGCTCCGTGTCGGAGGAAGCGGCCCGGGCGCTTCTGGAGTGCGCTGTCACGGACCTCCTTCCGAGGGGAGTAGTGCCGAGGACATGCATGCCTCATCCGTTGCCGGGCGCGTACCCCTCCCGGGCGGGCTCACACACGCGCATTCGGACGATATGTCCGGCGCGGGCCGCGCGGCACCTCAGCCGGCCGACGGCCCTGTCCAGTCCGCCGCCACGTGCCCGAGCCGGACGCGCTGGGGGTGGTCGCCGACGGGGACGGACACCGACTTCTCGCCGGTGGCGAAGTCGATCGCCGTGACCTGGTCGGACCCGCTCTCGGAGACCACGCAGTGGGAGCCGTCGCCGCTGACCGTGGCCCAGTACGGCTTGGCGGCGGGGACGAGCGGCCCCTCCTGGAGCGTCGTGCGGTCGACGACCGTCGCGTAGTCGTCCATCGTGCCCGCCACGCACAGCTTGGCGCCGTCCGGGCTCATGGAGATGCCGTGGTGCCGCGAGTCGTTGACCCAGGTGGTGCGGTCCTCGCTGGTGGCCGGGTTCTTCGGCAGGGTCTTCGTCCGGGTGATCCGGTCGGTGGCGATGTCGTACTCGAAGAAGCCGTTGAAGAACGAGACCTGGAAGTACAGCTTGGACTCGTCGGGCGAGAAGGCGGCCGGCCGGACGGCGTCGGAGTGTTTCCCGAGGCCGATCGCGTCGAGGCGCTCGCGCATGTCGATCACCTCGACCTGCTCGTACGTCGTCGCGTCCACGACCGTGATGCGCCGGTTGCCCTTCGTCCAGTCCAGCCAGGGGGCATCGAGCGCGGTGTTCACCTCGCCGATGGACATGTTCCAGATGTAGTTGCCGTCGCTGGTGAAGATGTTCTCGTGCGGCTTGTCACCCGTGCCGAAGGAGCCGAGTTCCTCGCCCGTCCGGATGTCCAGGACGTGCACGGTGTTGGAGGTCGAGGCCGACACCGCGACCCGGGTGCCGTCGGGGGAGACCGCCATGTGGTCGGAGCGGTAACCCGAGACGGGGAAGCGCCAGTCGATGTCGCCGGTGGCGAGGTCGATGGACACGACGTCGGCGAAGCTCGGCCGGGAGACGACCACCGACCCGCCGTCCGGCGTCGAGTACATGTCGTCGACGAACTGGTCGTGTCCCTCGCCGACGCTGTTGCGGATGGCCTGGAAGTAGATCCACTTGATCGGATCGGCGTTGATCTCGGCCATCCGCTCGTCCCGGTCCGGGATGACGTCGATCCGGCCGATTCTCGCGAAGTCGCCGGTGGAGCGGATGACGTCGGCGGTGCCGTCCCAGTTGTTGCCGACGAACATCACCTCGCGCAGGCTGTCCGGGGCGTCCGGGGCCGCCGCGGCGGTGGTCGCGGGGGCGGTGACGGTGAGGGCGAGTGCCGCGGCTACGGCGCAAAGGTGCCTGGTACCGAAGGCAGGCATGCTGCTCTCCTCTGGCAGTGGGCGTGATGGGGGCGGTGGGGCGCGAATTCTGAACACAGCCGCTTTCAGAGTGAACTTACTGTAAAGTAAGGACGGGGTGCCCTTCTCCACAAGACCGCGTTCACGACAAAATTGGCCGCGGGGTGAGGAGTTGGCGGGGGAGGGGGACCGGGTGGCGGGCAGGCTCAGGGCGCCGACGGGCCGCTACGGCGGCAAGTCCGCCGCGCAGCGACAGGCGGAGCGGCGCGACCGCTTCCTCGCCGCAGCGCTCCAACTGTTCGGCGACACCCCCGGCTACCGCGGCACGACCGTGGCGGCCCTCAGCGAGGCCGCGGGCCTGTCCACCCGGCAGTTCTACGAGGAGTTCCGCACCCTGGAGGACGTGCTCGCCGCTCTCCACCTCCAGGTCAACGCCTGGGCCGAGGAAGCCGTCCTCGCCGCGGCGGCCGACGCGCGCGAACTGCCGCTCCCCGAACGTGCCGCCGCGATCTTCCGTGCCTACGCCGCCGACGTCACCGGCGATCCGCGCCGCGTCCGCATCACCTTCGTCGAGATCATCGGCGTCAGCCCGCGACTGGAGGAACAGCGGCTGGCCCGCCGCGCCCGCTGGGTCGACCTCATCTGCGCCGAGGCCCGGTCGGCCGCCGCGCGCGGGGAGGCTGCGACCCGCGACTACCGGCTCGCCGCCACGGCGTTCATCGGCGGCGTCAACGGCCTGCTCCACGACTACAGCGCCGGCTGGGTGGACGCGACCCTGGACGAGGTCGTCGACGAACTGGTCCGCCAGCTCCTGGCCGTCCTCCGCCCGCCGGGATGGAGCCCCGCCCCGGCGAGCTGATCACCCACGGGCCAGGAGCAGCGCCCCCGCGCACCCCGGCACCGCGCACCACCCCAGCAGAGAGCCGATCAGCAGTGATGGAGTACAGCGCCCGGACGCGCTGACCGGCCCCGGCCGACGGGCCTCGCTACTCGTCCCAGACCTGGATGGTGGTCTGCTCGACGATCCGGCCGTCCCGCAGGGACAGCATCGACTCGGCGAGGACCCGCTCCCCGTCCGGATACGTGCACTCCTCGGTGAACGCGGCGTGGTCGCCCTGGACGACGCAGCGGTCCAGCCGGTGCGTCATGTCGCGGCTGTACACGTCGTCGAGCATCTCGGCGATCTGGTCCCGGCCGTGCAGGACCTTGGGACGGCTGGGCTGGTCGAACCTGTCGACGATGCGGACCTCCGCGTCCGGCGCGTAGAGCGACACCAGGGGTGCCGCCGTCTCTCCTTCGATACCCCGGCGCAGCGCTTCGGTGTCGAAGCCGGGGCCTGCCGTGGTGCCCATGACGACCTCCTTCGAAGGCCGCGGCCCGAGGGAGGGGGGAACGGGCCGCCGTGGCCCTCTCCTTCGAGCTTCCTCCGTCCGGGCGCCCACGGCAATCGCGGCCGGGCCACTGGTCCTCACGAGTGAGCGGCGCCGCCCGCCCGTGTCCGGGCCCGGCCCGCGCGCGTTGCTCAGAGCATGATCTCAACACGACGTATCGTCGCCGCCGTCGGTCTCGCCGCCGGTGTCACCGGCCTCGCCGCGCCGATGGCGAGCGCGGCCGAGGGAGGGGCGCTGGGCATGGACAAGCTCAGCGTGACGCAGACGCTGGACTCGCTCGCGGTCGGTGACATGCCCGCCGAGGACCGCGCCCAGATGCCGCGGCCGTCCCAGCAGCTGAACCGGCTCAACGACCTCGAGCAGCTCCAGCAGGTCACCGGCCTGGTCTCGCCGCTGTTCGGCGCCGTCCCCGCCCTGGGCTGACCGCCGGACCGACCCGCCGTGAGGGCCGCCCGACTCCGGGCGGCCCTCACGCGCGTCCGGACGGTATCCGGCGCGGCTCAGCCGCCGGTGGCCAGGAACTGGGTCGCCGCCAGCTCCGCGTACAGCGGATCGGCGGTCACCAGTTCCCGGTGCGTGCCGACGGCGCGGACGCTTCCCGCGTCCATCACCACGATCCGGTCGGCCATCGTCACCGTGGACAGCCGGTGGGCGACGACCAGCACCGTCGTCGTGCGGGACACGTCGGCCACGGTGTCACGCAGCGCCGCCTCGTTGACCGCGTCCAGCTGCGAGGTGGCCTCGTCGAGCAGCAGCAGCCGGGGACGGCGCAGCAGCGCGCGGGCGATGGCGACGCGCTGGCGTTCGCCGCCGGACAGCTTGGTGCCGCGGTGTCCGACCAGGGTGTCGAGACCCTTCGGCAGCTTGGCGACCAACCCGTCCAGCCGGGTCGTCTTCAGCACCCCGGCGAGCGTGTCGTCGGCCGCCTCACCGTTGCCCAGCAACAGGTTGTCCCGCAGCGACCCGGACAGCACCGGGGCGTCCTGCTCCACGTAGCCGATGGCGGCCCGCAGCGAGGACAGGTCCCAGTCCGCCAGGCTCCGCCCGTCCAGCGTGATCTCCCCCGACTCGGGGTCGTAGAACCGCTCGACGAGCGAGAACACGGTGGTCTTGCCCGCACCGGACGGACCGACGAACGCCGTCATCCCCCGGGCTGGCACGTCGAAGGTCACCCCGTGATGGACGTACGGCAGATCGTCCGCGTAGCGGAAGCGGACGTCGTGGAAGGCGAGGGCGGCGGGCCGGTCCCCGGCGGAGGGCAGCGGGGCGGCCGATCGTACCGGCGGCTCGGCGGGCAGCCGCAGCGCCTCCTGGATGCGCACCAGCGCCGCCGCACCCGTCTGGTACTGCGCCACGGCGCCGATCACCTCCTGCAGCGGGGATATCAGGAAGAACACGTACAGCAGGAACGCGACCAGCGTGCCCACGTCCACGGCCCCGGTCGCCACCCGCGCCCCGCCCACCGCCAGCACCGTGATGAAGGCGATCTGGATGGCCAGCCCCGCCGTGTTGCCCGCCGCCGCGGACCACTTGGCGGCCCGCACGCTCTGCCGCCACGACTCCTCGGCCGCGTCGTGCAGCACCCGTTCCTCCCGGTGCTCGGCACCCGACGCCTTCACCGTGCGCAGGGCGCCCAGCACCCGCTCCAGCGCGGCCCCCATCACACCGACGGCCTTCTGGGCCTCCTTGCTCGCCCGGTTGATGTGCGGCGCGATCAGCCCGATCACCGTCCCCGCGCCCGCGATCACCGCCAGCGTCACCCCGAGCAGCACCGGATCGACCAGCCCCATCATCACGATCGTCGCGACCAGCGTGAGCCCGCCGGTGCCGAGGCCGACCAGCGACTCGGAGGTGACCGTGCGCAGCAGCGTCGTGTCGGAGGTGATCCGGGCCATCAGGTCGCCGGGCTCGGTGCGGTCCACGGCCACGACGCGCAGCCGCAGCAGATACGACGACAGGGTGCGCCGCGCGTCGAGCACCACCGACTCGGCGGTGCGGCGCAGCACGTAGGAACCCAGGGCGCCCACCACCGCGTTGGCCACGACCAGAGCCGACATGGCGAGCAAAGCGCCGGTGATGGCGCGGTCGTGCGACAGGTCGTCGATCAGGCCGCGCGCCACCAGCGGCAGCAGCAGCCCCGTCCCTCCGGTGAGCAGCGAGAGCAGCGCGCCTGCGAACAGCGCGCGGCGGTGCGGCCGGACGTAACCCAGCAGCAGCCGCCAGGCGGGCGGACCGGTCTCCGTCTCTGCGATGCTCACGACGCTCCTTCGATGGCTGGACGGGCGAATGGGCGGACGGGCGGGCGGACGACTCAGGTTATGTCGCCCTGTCGTCGGCCCGTACCGATCAGTTGAGCGTAGGGTCGGAGTGATTCATCGAGTGGCCGAAGAAGGAGTCCAGACCATGGCGCAGGAAGTACGCGGCGTGATCGCACCGGGCAAGGACGAACCGGTGCGGATCGAGACGATCGTCGTGCCCGATCCCGGACCGGGCGAGGCCGTGGTCGCCATCCAGGCCTGCGGGGTGTGCCACACCGATCTGCACTACAAGCAGGGCGGCATCAGCGACGAGTACCCGTTCCTGCTCGGCCACGAGGCCGCGGGCGTCGTGGAGTCCGTCGGCGCCGGCGTCACCGACGTGGCCCCCGGCGACTTCGTGATCCTCAACTGGCGCGCGGTGTGCGGCAAGTGCCGTGCCTGTCTGCGCGGTCGGCCCTGGTACTGCTTCGACACCCACAACGCCGAGCAGAGGATGACTCTCGCCTCGACCGGCCAGGAGCTCTCCCCGGCCCTCGGCATCGGCGCCTTCGCCGAGAAGACGCTGGTCGCCGCCGGACAGTGCACCAAGGTCGACCCGGCCGTCTCCGCGCAGGTCGCCGGACTGCTGGGCTGCGGGGTGATGGCCGGCATCGGTGCCGCCATCAACACCGGGAACGTCGGCCGCGGTGACACGGTCGCCGTCATCGGCTGCGGCGGCGTCGGCGACGCCGCGATCGCCGGTTCCCACCTGGCCGGGGCGGCGAAGGTCATCGCCGTCGACATCGACGACCGCAAGCTGGAGACCGCCCGCTCCATGGGCGCCACCCACACCGTCAACTCCCGCGAGACCGACCCCGTCGACGCGATCCGCGAACTGACCGGCGGCTTCGGCGCCGACGTGGTCATCGAGGCGGTCGGCCGCCCGGAGACCTATCAGCAGGCCTTCTACGCCCGGGACCTGGCCGGCACCGTCGTCCTCGTCGGCGTACCGACGCCCGAGATGAAGCTGGAACTGCCGCTCCTCGACGTCTTCGGACGCGGCGGCTCCCTGAAGTCGTCCTGGTACGGCGACTGCCTGCCCTCCCGGGACTTCCCGATGCTCATCGACCTCCACCTCCAGGGCCGCCTGGACCTCGGCAAGTTCGTCACGGAGACCATCCAGCTCGACGAGGTCGAGAAGGCCTTCGAGCGGATGCACGCCGGTGACGTGCTGCGTTCGGTGGTGGTGCTGTGATGGCCGCCCGCATCGAACGCCTCGTCACCTCCGGGCAGTTTAGCCTCGACGGCGGCACCTGGGACGTCGACAACAACGTCTGGCTCGTCGGCGACGACCACGAGGTGATCGTCATCGACGCCGCCCACGACCCCGACGCGATCGCCGAGGCCGTCGGGGACCGCAGGCTGACCGCCATCGTGTGCACCCACGCCCACAACGACCACGTCAACGCCGCGCCGGCCCTCGCCGAGCGCACCGGCGCCGTCATCTGGCTGCACCCCGACGACCTGCCGCTGTGGCAGCAGACCCACCCCGACCGGGACCCCGACGCCTGGCTGACCGACGGCCAGGTCATCGAGGCCGCCGGCGCCGACCTGACGGTCCTGCACACCCCCGGGCACGCCCCCGGCGCCGTCTGCCTCTACGACCCCGGTCTCGGCGCCCTCTTCAGCGGCGACACCCTCTTCCAGGGCGGGCCCGGCGCCACCGGCCGCTCCTACTCCCACTTCCCGACCATCATCGACTCGATCCGCGACCGGCTCCTTGTCCTCCCGCCCGAGACGAAGGTGCACACCGGCCACGGCGACCCGACCACCATCGGCGCCGAGGCCCCGCAACTGGACGAGTGGATCAAGCGCGGGCACTGAGGCACTGACCTGTCACGGGACACGCATAGAACGGGACACGCATAGAACGGGACACGCGTAAAAAGGTGACACGCGTAAAAAGGTGACAGAAGATGTCCGGCTTCCCGGGCACTCTCGACCACGACATCACTCGTGCGGGAGAGGAACGGGAGCCGGACATGACAGCGTCACCGGAAGAGCCACTGGAGAAGCCGCTGGCGGGCAGAGTCGCACTGGTCGCCGGTGCGACCCGGGGCGCCGGACGCGGCATCGCCGTCGAACTGGGCGCGGCCGGCGCCACCGTCTACGTCACCGGCCGCAGCACCCGCGCCCGGCGCTCCGAGTACGACCGCCCCGAGACCATCGAGGACACCGCCGACCTGGTCACCGAGGCCGGCGGCCGGGGCATCGCCGTACCGACCGACCACCTGGACCCGGCGCAGGTCGCCGCGCTCGTCGACCGCGTCGCCCGCGAACAGGACCGCCTCGACATCCTGGTCAACGACATCTGGGGCGGCGAGAACCTCTTCGATTGGGACAACCCCGTCTGGGAGCACGACCTCGACAAGGGTCTCAGGCTCCTGCGGCTCGCCGTCGAGACGCACGCCGTCACCAGCCACCACGCCCTGCCGCTGCTGCTGCGCCGCCCCGGCGGGCTGGTCGTCGAGGTCACCGACGGCACCGACGACTACAACCGCGACCACTACCGCGTCTCCTTCTTCTACGACCTCGCCAAGACGTCCGTCCTGCGCATGGCCTTCGCCCTCGGCCACGAACTCGGCCCGCGCGGCGCGACGGCCGTCGCGCTCACCCCCGGCTGGCTGCGCTCGGAGATCATGCTCGACCACTACGGCGTACGCGAGGAGAACTGGCGCGACGCCCTGGACCGCGTCCCGCACTTCGCCATCTCCGAGACGCCCCGCTACGTCGGCCGCGCCGTCACGGCCCTCGCCGCCGACCGGGACGTGGCGCGCTTCAACGGCCGGTCCCTCTCCAGCGGCGGTCTCGCCCAGGAGTACGGCTTCACCGACCTCGACGGCAGCCGCCCGGACGCCTGGCGCTACGTCGTCGAGGTGCAGGACGCGGACAAGCCGGCCGACGTCACCGGTTACCGTTGACGGGCGGCAGCGGCCAGCGGGCCGCGTGACCCGGGGGGAGGGCCAGGTCCTCCCGTACGGCCGTGTAGTAGCCCTCGCGACCGGCGCGCTGCCGCTCCAGCAGGGCCTGCCAGGCGTCCGGGTCACGTGTCTCCGCACGTAGGAAGCGCTCCATCTCCAGCACCGTCACGACCCAGGCCCGTGCCTTCTCCACGACCTCCCTGCTGCCGAGCAGGAGCAGCGCCTCCCCGGCGGGGTCCCGGGCGAGGGTCGCCTCGGCCTGGGCCGGCGCGGCCTCCTCGGGGCTCAGCGGGTGTGGGTGCGGGTCGTTGCCGAGGTGGGCGGCGACCCGGTACGTCAGCGTGACGGAGGTCTTGAGGGTGCGCGCGTAGTCGGCGTAGACCGCGAGCCTGCGCTCCTCCCAGCGGGCCGCGCTCTCACTGCGCGACCGGGCCCGGTCGCTGCGGACCACGGCGAGATACGAACCGAGCGCGCCGATGACGACGCCTATGAGCGCGGGGAGTTGCTGAAGGAACGCGGACATGGAGGCACGCTATCTGCCCGAGTGATCGTTTCGGCAGTACCGTCGGGCCATGACGGACACAGGGCGTTTCACCGACCACGGAGTACTGATCACGGGTGCCGCGCGGGGCATCGGCGCGGCCACCGCCCGCCGGTTCGCCGCCGAGGGGGCGCGGGTGCTGCTGACCGACGTGGACCTCTCCGCCGCGCGGCGCACGGCGGCGGAGCTGACGGAACAAGGGCTCACCGTCGAGGCGTTCGGCTGCGACGTGGCCGACCGGGCGTCCGTCGAGGCGGCCGTCGCCCACGCCGTGGACACCTTCGGCGCCCTCGACGCGCTGGTCAACAACGCCTACGCCTGCTCACCCGACGCCCCGCTCTTCGAGGACGAACCCGACGAGGTCTGGGCCCGCGACCTCGACGTCACCCTCACCGGCGCCTACCGCTGCTGCCGTGCCGCGCTGCCCCACCTCGCGGCCTCGGGGCGCGGCGCGATCGTGAGCGTCGGCTCGGTCAACGGCGTCCAGGACTTCGGCAACCACGCGTACAGCGCCGCCAAGGCGGGGCTCGGCTCCCTGACCCGCACCCTCGCCGGACACGCGGCGGCGCGCGGCGTCCGCGTCAACCTCGTGACGCCGGGCACCGTGCGCACCACGGCCTGGGAAGGCCGGGAGGACGATCTCGCGGCGGTCCGGCGGCTGTACCCGCTGGGACGGGTCGGCGAACCCGAGGACATCGCGGCGGCCGTCGCCTTCCTCGCCTCGCGGGACGCGGCCTGGATCACCGGTACCACGCTGGCCGTCGACGGCGGTCTGACCGCCGTCAACACCGGGTTCCGGCAGGCGGTCCAGGAGTGGGGCGACACGGACTGACGGCCGGTCGGCGGTTCGAGGACGCCCGGTGGCGTTTGTCACCGTTTCGTCGCGACGCGGGTGCGGCGGGCAACCGAAGCCGCCTGGCGGCGGTCTAGCAGGCGGGGAGCACGCCACGGGCGATACCTCCGCCCGATTTCCACCGCTTCGACGCGAAAGGCTGACCGGCCATGGGGGACATACGCAGACGGGGAGCCGTCGCACTCGCGGTCACCGCACTGGTGGCACCGCTCACGCTCGCGCTCGGCGCCGCACCGGCCCAGGCGGCGAGCTGCACCACACAGACCGGCCCGTACCAGAAGAAGGTGGAGAAGTTCCTCGGCCGCCCGGCCGACGGCAAGCAGTCCACCGCCGACTGCAAGGCGATCCGCGCCTTCCAGACCAAGCACGGCATCAAGCCGAACATCGGCTACGCGGGCCCCGTCACCTGGGGCGTGATGGACCTGATGACGAAGCAGAAGGCCGTCGGCAAGAACCCCAACAAGTCGGGCAAATGCCCGGTGAACAAGGGCCGTATCGCCTGCGTGGACCTCACCCTCCAGCTGAGCTGGATCCAGGACGGCAAGAAGCTCGTGTACGGCCCCGTGCCGGTCCGCACCGGCCGCAACGGATACGAGACCCGCACCGGCCTGAAGAAGGTCTACTGGCGCAACATCGACCACCACTCGACCATCTACGACGTGCCGATGCCCTACAGCCAGTTCTTCGACGGCGGCCAGGCCTTCCACTCGGCCGGCGTCAGCATGTGGAACCCGCCCGGCTCGCACGGCTGCGTCAACATGACGAAGACCGACGCCAAGAAGTACTGGTCGCTGCTGAAGAAGGGCGACGACGTCTACGTGTACGGCCGCAAGCCGGGCACCTGACGGTTGTCCTCGGGCACCCGGCTCGCGCGGCCGCGTCACAGCACCGGCGCGTCTCCGAAGTCCGGGATCACCAGCCTGGCCCCGCCCTGCCGCGCGGACTCGTGCGCGACGATGCCCGGCAGGGTGTGGCGGGCGGCGACCCACGCGTTCACGGACGGCAGGGTCCGGGAGTTCACCGCCGTCACGAAGTCGTCCACCAGGAAGTGGTGGCTGCCCTCGTGCCCGTTGTGCATCTCGTCGAACGCCCTCGGCAGCCGCGCCCGGTCGTGCACCGGCGCCGAACCCGAGGTGAAGGCGGCCCGCAGCTCCGGCGCGACATGCTGGAGGGACGGGTCGTCGGGGGACGTGGCGGGCCTGGGCTCCAGCAGGTCGCTGATGTCCTCCACCCCGTTCTTGTCCTGCCACAGGGCCACCGTGGCGAGCTGCTCCATGCTGGCCTCGGTGCCGAAGAAGCGGAAACGGGACTCCCGGATGTGCGAGGGACAGCCGACCCGCCGGACCCGCTACCAGGTCAGGGCCGCCACCGGCCGCGACCTGAGCTACGAGGAGATCCTCGCGTCCGCCGCCGAAGGTGAGCCCATGCCGGCCCGGGTCGTCGAGGAGGCCGGGCGGGCCCTGGGCGCCCTGGTGGCGCAGATCGCCAACTTCGTGATGCCGCGGAGGATCCTGCTCGCCGGGGAGGGTGTCGGCCTGATGGACGTGGCCGGTGATGTGGTGGAGAACACCATCCGCGACAACCGGCATCCGCGGGCCGCGCCGGTCGGTCTGGAGACCAAGGTGTCCGACTTTCACGACTGGGCGCGCGGTGCCGCCGTGTTGGCGATCCAGGTGCTGGTGCTGGGGGCCGCACAGGTGTGAAGTGGCGGGCCGTGTGCGGCGGAACACAGTCGCTGTGAACGAACTCGCCCGTAGGCCTTGACAGATGAGAAGATCGACGTGATCAGTAACACGGTCCGGTATGTCCGTTTGGCTCGCCATTACTCACATCGTCTTCACGCCGGGCGCCGTATGCTTCACAGCATGTCCACCACTGTTGAACCCTCCTCCGAGCGATCGGCTGCCGAGGTCAACGAGGAGATCCGGGCCCTGTGGCTCCGGTCGGGCGGGACACTGAGCGTCGAGCAGCGCGCGGAGTACCAGCGGCTGGTCATGGAGTGGGCCACAGCGGCCCCGGAGCCCGCGAGGGCCGCCTGAGCGGCGGCTGAGGCTCCTCGGCGCATCGGAGCCCCCGCCCCGGGCACCCCCGCGGGATGGGTGCCCTTCTCGCACTGGCCTCGGCCGTCTGCTACGGCGTCGTCGACTTCGCCGGCGGCCTGCTGTCCCGGCGCGTCCACTTCGCCGCCGTCACCTTCCTCGGCCAGGTCGGCGGGCTCGCGCTCGCCTGCGTGGCCGCCCTCCTCGTGACCACCCCCGACGTCCGCCCCACGGACCTGCTGTGGGGTGCCCTGTCCGGCATGGGCAGCGGCGTCGCCATGCACTTCCTCAACCGGGGCCTGAGCCGCGGCGCGATGAGCGTGGTGGTGCCGGTGAGCGCCGTCACAGGCGTCGCGCTCTCCGTCCTGTGCGGCGTACTCGTCCTAGGAGACCGGCCCGGCGCCCTCCCGTGGGTGGGGATCGCCGTCACCGTGCCCGCGCTCTGGCTCGTCTCCGGCGGCGGCACCGGACCGGGCCACGCCGTCACCGACGGTCTGCTCGCCAGCGCGGGCGTCGCCGTCCAGTATCTCGCCCTCGGGCAGGCGGGCCCCGAAAGCGGCCTGTGGCCCGTGGCGGCCGGCCGCGTCGCCGCCGTACTCCTGCTGCTCCCCGGCGCCGCCCGGCACACCGGGCGCCTGCGGCTGCCGCCGCGTCGGGCCGCCGAGGCGCTGCTGATCGGCGCCGGTGCCGCGCTCGGCCTGATCCTGTACCTCCTCGCCGCCCAGCGGCAACTGCTGTCGGTCGCCGTGGTCCTCGCCTCCCTCTACCCGGCACTGCCCGTCGTCCTGGGCCTCGCCCTGCTCCACGAGCGGGTCGACCGGCGGCAGGCCGTGGGCCTGATCGGCGCGGCGGCGGCCACGGTGCTGCTGACGCTGGGCTGAGACCGACCCGGGACGCTGTGTGTGGCGAAGGTCGCTGCCCCACGCCCGGGCACGGGCGGAGAGGGGCACGGGCGGACACGGGCAGCCGTGGCGGCTCAGCGGGGTGCCGCGGCTGCCCGGCACCGCCCGGGCATCTCGGGGCCGACGGGCCATGCGCCACGGCGGTCTGAGGGGCGTGGCGGTCTGAGGGGCGTGGAGGTCTGAGGGGTGCGGGGGTTCGTGGGGTGCGGTGGTCCGAGCGGGTCGGGGGTTCGTGGGGTGCGGCGGTCCGAGGGCGCGCCGGTCCGAGCGGTGGGGGACGAGGGGTGCGGCGGTCCGGGGGGCGCGGGGGTTCGAGGGGTGCGGGGGTTCGAGGGGTGCGGGGGTTCGAGGGGTGCGGGGGTCCGGGCGGTGCGGGGGTTCGAGGGGTGCGGGGGTTCGAGGGGTGCGGCGGTCCGGGCGGCGCGGGGGTTCGAGCGGCGCGGCGGTTCGAGCGGTGCGGCGGTCCGAGGGGTCGGGGGTTCGAGGGGTGCGGGGGTCCGGGCGGTGCGGGGGTTCGAGCGGCGCGGGGGTTCGAGCGGCGCGGCGGTCCGGGCGGCGCTGCGACGGCGACGGCCTCGGCGGGCCACCGGCCGAGGGGCGTCGCCGGTCTGCCGGGTCGTCCTCCCGTGTCCGCCCCACCGCTCAGCCCCACGTCGCCGAGTAGTGCCGCCGGTAGGCCTTGCGGTCCTGTTCCAAGCGGATCCACCGGGTCGCCACCAGGGCGATCAGGCTGCCCGCGACGACGAGCATGCCCGGGCCGACGTTGCGGCGGTCGGTGAGACGGGAGAGCAGGGTCGAGCCGTTGACGCCCGTCACGGGCGCCGAGGCCCCGGGTGCCGCGGCGCCCGGCGCGGTTCCACCGGCACCGGCACCGGCACCGGCACCGCCACCGGTGGCGGCCGGCGCGGAGGGCGCGGCGCCCGGCCCCGCCCCCTCCTCCGCCGAGACGATCAGCCGTACGCCGAGCGACTTCATGGCCTCCGGCAGCGGCTGGAAGAACGTCGTACCCCCCTTGTCGCAGTCGCCGCTGCCGCCCGAGGTCACACCGAGCGCGATGCCCTCGGAGAACATCGGCCCCCCGCTGTCCCCGGGTTCGGCGCACACGTCGGTCTCGATGAGGCCCGTGACCGTGCCCTCCGGGTAGTTGACCGTCGCGTCGAGCGCGGACACCTGACCGTCGCGCAGCCCGCTGGTGCTGCCGCTGCGGAACACCCGCTGCCCGACGGCCGGTTCACCCGTACCCGTGATCCGCACCCCCTTGCCACCGCCTACCGCCACCACGTCGGCGCCGTCGCCCGCCTTGCCGTTCGCGTACTCCACGAGGGAGAAGTCGTCCCCGGGGAAGCTCCCGGCGACCGTCTTGCCGACCTGCCGGTCACCCCCGTCGTCGCCGAACCAGACGGACCCCGTCGGCCCGCAGTGGCCGGCGGTGAGGACGAAGTCGCTCTGTCCGTCGGTCACGTTGAAGCCCGCCGAGCACCGCCCCGCCGTGGACAGGATCGGCTCCGCGCCGTTCAGCCGGGTCGTGAACGTGCCCTCGGTGCGCTCCATGCGGACGAAGCCGCCGATGCCCTCCGCGACGCCCGTCAGCCGGGACCAGTCGGACCCGGAGACCGTGCTGTCACCCCGTACCACCACCTCGTTCGACCGGTAGTCGAGGGCCCACGCCGTACCGGGCACCCGGGGCGCCGAACGCAGTGTCGAGGTCGCCGACTTCAGCTCGGACATGCTGTGCCGCACGAGCTTCGCCTCGGCACCGGCCCGCCGCACCTCCTCGGCCGTGCTCTCGTCGGTGACCGCGACGACCGGCTGCCCATCGTTGCCGACCCAGTGGCCCGCCGTACGGGAGGCGCCCAGCCGCGACACGAGGCCGGCGCCGGTTCCGGACGCGGGCTGCGCCAACGTGTGCGGGGCGGCGGACGTGTCGGGGGGTTCACTCGCCACCGCACGGGTGACCATCGTCCCCCCGACCAGGAGTCCGCCGACGGCCGCCAGCCGTGCCACTCGCCGGACGATGCGTCGTCGTGCGTGCCTCATGCATGCGCTCCCGAACCCGAACACACGGCGTCGCCGCCGCGGGGGCCCTCCGGACGTCGAGCGCCCTCCTCCCATACGGGTGCGGACCCGCCCGTGTTCACCGGGGCGGCGGTCCCGTCGGTGCTCGTCCATGCCGGCGGGCGGCGTCGGCGGCGTCCGTGCTCCCCGTTTCCCGGTCGCGCCGCGGGCCCCTATCTTGTGCCCCATGACCAGCAACCCGCAGCACCGGCCCGGTGAACCGAACCCACTGCGCGCACTCACCCTCGACCAGCTGCGCCGCCGTACGAGCATGAAATGGCGCACCCACCCGGCCGACGTGCTGCCGCTGTGGGTGGCCGAGATGGACGTGCCGCTCGCCGAACCCGTCGCGCGCGCCGTCACCGAGGCCATGGAACTCGGCGACACCGGCTACCCCGTCGGCACCGCCTACGCCGAGGCCCTGGCAGCCTTCGCCGGCAAGCGGTGGGGCTGGAACGACCTCGCCGTGGAACGCACCGCGATCGTGCCCGACGTGATGCTGGGCGTCGTCGAGATGCTCAAGCTGGTCACGGGGCCGGGCGACCCGGTGATCGTGAACCCGCCCGTGTACCCGCCGTTCTACCAGTTCGTGACGCACCTGGACCGGCGAGTCGTCGAGGCGCCGCTCGGCGCCGACCTGCGCATCGACCTCGGGATACTGGAGGAGGCGTTCCGGCGGGCCGTCGCCGGCGGCGGGCGGGCCGCCTACCTGCTGTGCAGCCCGCACAACCCGACCGGCACCGTGCACACCGCGGACGAGCTGGCCGCCGTCGCCGCCCTCGCCGAGCGGTACGGCGTCCGGGTCGTCGCCGACGAGATCCACGCGCCGGTCGTGACCGCGGGCGCGCGGTTCGTGCCGTACCTGAGCGTGCCCGGCGCCGAGCGCGGCCTCGCGCTGATGTCGGCGTCCAAGGGCTGGAACCTGGCCGGGCTCAAGGCCGCGCTCGCCCTCGCCGGACTCGGCGCCGCCGCCGACCTGGCGCGGATGCCCGAGGAGGTCGGCCACGGACCGAGCCATGTCGGCGTCCTCGCCCACACCGCCGCACTGCGCGACGGCGCCGCCTGGCTGGACGCGGTGCTGGCCGGGCTCGACGAGAACCGGCGGCTGCTCACCGACCTGCTGGCCGAGCACCTGCCCGGCGTCGTCCACCACCCCGGGGAGGCGACCTATCTCGCCTGGCTCGACTGCCGCGCGCTGGGCCTCGGTGACGATCCGGCGGACGTCTTCCTCCACCGCGGCCGGGTGGCCCTCAGCTCCGGCATTCCCTTCGGTACCGGCGGGGCGGGACACCTGCGGCTCAATCTGGCGACCTCGCCGGAGGTGATCACGGAGGCGGTGCACCGGATGCGGGCGGCCCTGGAGTGAGGGCGGATGAGGGAAGGGGCGGCAGGGGCACGGTGCGAGCCGTGGCCCTGGGCCTAGACTTGCCGACCATGGACGACGCGTCACTGGCCCGGCTCGGCGCCGGCAAGTACCTGCTGGTCACCACCTACCGGAAGAACGGCACCCCGGTCGCCACTCCGGTGTGGGTCGTACGGGACGGCGACGCGCTCGGCGTCTGGACCGTCGCCGACTCCTGGAAGGTCAAGCGCGTCCGCAACCGCGCCGACGTCCTGATCGGCCCCTGCGACGTGCGCGGCCGACCGACCGGCGACCAGGTGCCGGGGACGGCGGAGATCTGCGACCCGGCCACCACCGCCCGCTACCGGAAGCTGCTCGCCCGCAAGTACGGCGTCCTCGGCCGGGTCACCCTCTTCGGCAGCCGGCTGCGCCGGGGACTGGACGGCACCCTGGGCATCCGCATCACGCCCGCGCCGCCCGTGTCCTGACCGGACCTCAGGTCCAGGCCCGGTACGGCTCGTCGATCAGCTGGAAGACGGGCTCGCCGCGTACCGGGTCCTTGGCCGTGGACAGCCGCACCCGGTCGCCGCTGTGGATGCCGATGAGCGGGCCCATCACGCGGCCGCGCAGCACGAAGCCCTCGGCCATCTCGATCAGGGACACGTTGCGCGCGGCCGGGGTGTTGCGGTGCACCACCGTGGCGTGGCGCACCGTCCCCGTGCCCTCGCTGCGTTCGGTCCGCAGGTCGCTGCCGCGACAGACCGGGCACAGCACCCGGTGGTACATGGCGGTGCCGCACCAGGTGCAGCGCTGGTAGAAGACGGCCTCGGTGTCCGGGGCCTTGGGGTCGAGCACGCCCGTCGCGGAGCCGACTGCCTGCTGAGCGACGTTTCCTGAGTGGTGGTACACGCTGGTCAACTCCCTGCACTCGGGCCGGTATCCCACGTACGCGGTCGCCCGGGCACGCGTATGCGCGGCTCGCCGTGCCACCGTGCACGCCCCACAGCGTATGGCACTGAGTGTCACTCGTAAAGGCACTGCGTACCCCTGATTCCGCACCCGTGCCCCCGCGGCCGTCGGCCGTCAGTCGCGGGTGAACGCGGTCTCGACCTCCCGCACGACCTGCCACAGGGGCGTCCCGCGCCGGGAGACCACGACCACCACGTCCTCGGGCGCCTCGTCGCGGAGCGGGATGGGAACACCGCCGAACGTGGACTGCGCGTACCCCAGCGCGTGGTCCACCGCGGCGCCCGCGTCGTCCCGCCCGTCCGAACGCAGCCAGGACCGCAGGGCGTTGTTGTGCGCCGCGACCACCGCGGCCGCGATCACGTCGGCCCGCAGGATCCCGTCCGGCCGCCGCCCACCCAGGCGTCCGCGCAGGTACTCGGCGAGGGCGCGCTCGTAGCGCCACACCACCGACAGCTCGTACGCCCGCAGTCCGGGGACCTTCTTGGTGAGGTGGTAACGCTGCACCGAGAAGGCCGGGTTCTCGGCGTACATGCGCAGCACGAGCCGGGCCGCGGCGCAGACCCGTGTCACCGGGTCGGCGTCCTCGGGGGAGGCGGCCAGGAAGGCCGTCATGTCGGCCAGGCACCGTTCGTGGTCGGGGAAGACCACGTCCTCCTTGGAGGGGAAGTAGCGGAAGAACGACCGCCGTCCGACACCGGCGAGCGCGACGATGTCGTCGACGGTCGTCTGCTCGTAGCCCCGTTCCAGGAACAGCTGGAAGGCCGCCGCGACCAGCGCCTCCCGCATCGGCGGCCGGATACCCGCCGCGTCCGTCCGGTCCCCGCGGCGGGGCGCCGCACTGCTGGAGCTCATGAAGGGGAACGTAGCAGCTCACCGGCGTCCATGACACTCAGTGCAGTGAACAGAGGGAACTGAGTGCCCTCGCCGTTTCGCTTCCTCGCCGCGCCGGTCGCATACGATCACTCCCGATCAGCCCCGAGGAGTTCCGCATGCCGTCCACCCGCCCCAGCGTCCTGTACGTCACCGACCTGGCCTACGAGGCCCGCGGGCGGCGTTATTGCGACGAGGACATCTTCCTGACCTCCCGTCTCCGCGAGGACTTCGACCTGGCCCTGTGCCACCCCGGGGAGGCCGCCGCGCTGTTGGACGCCTTCGACGCGGTCGTCGTCCGCAACAGCGGTCCCGTGCTGGGGTACCAGGCCGCCTACGACGCCTTTCGCGAGCGCGCGGCCGAGCGCGGAACCCGCGTCTACAACCAGCTCACCGGCCGGGCGGACATGGCGGGCAAGCAGTACCTCCTCGACCTGACCGACGCGGGATACCCGGTCATCCCCACCGTCGGTCGGCCGGAGGACCTGCACCGGCTGCCCCCGGCGGACGAGTACGTCGTCAAGCCCAGGCTCGGCGCGGACTCGGTGGGCCTGCGGTTCGTGCCCGCGGACCGCGTACGGGAAACGGTGCGCGGCGACGCCGGGGACATCCTCGTCCAGCCGCGCGTCGAGTTCGCCTACGAGGTCTCCTTCTACTTCGTCGACCACGACTTCCAGTACGCCCTGTACGCGCCGCATCCCGACCGGCGCTGGCGGCTGGAGCCGTACGACGCCTCACCGGAGGACCTCGACTTCGCTCGGCGGTTCATCGAGTGGAACGGCGTCGAACACGGCATCCAGCGCGTCGACGCCTGCCGCGCGCCCGGCGGTGAGCTGCTCCTGGTCGAGCTGGAGGACCTCAACCCCTACCTGTCCCTGGACGCCCTCGACGACGCGGGCCGGAACTCCTTCGTCACCGCCCTGCGGACGGCCCTGCGGCGCCTCCTCGCGGCATGACCCCGCCCGGGAGGGGCGCCTAGCATGGCCGTCATGGACGCGTTTCTCGGCCGGCTCGACCCGGACATGTGCGTGGTGACGGCCGCGGCGGACGGGGAACGGGCGGGCTGCCTGGTCGGCTTCTCCTCGCAGTGCTCCCTCGACCCCGTGCGTTTCGTCGTATGGCTCTCCGAGGTCAACCGGACCTTCCGGGTGGCGCGTTCCGCCGACGTCCTGGCCGTCCATCTGCTCGCCCGCGACCAGCGAGGGACGGCCGAGATCTTCGGCGGGCAGACAGGCGACCGGGTGGACAAGTTCCGGCAGGTCCGCTGGCGTGAGGGGTACGGCGGGGCGATCGTGCTGGAGGACGCCGAGGCGTGGTTCGTCGGCCGCGTGGTGGAGCGCGCCGCCGGAGGCGATCACGTCGGTTTCGTCCTCGACCCGGTCGAGTGGGGCGGGCGGGAGACGTCCGGCGGACGGCTGCTGCGACTCGCCGACGCCCACACCATCCGGCCGGGCCACCCGGTGGACTGACCGGCGCGGTCCGGGACAAGCGCGGGGCAGTCCGGGACAGCGCGGGGCGGCCCGGGTCAGCGTCCGGCGGCGCCCCGTTCGGCCAGCGCATCGGTGACCGCCCGCACGCTGCGTGCGATGTGCTGCAACTGCAGGACCTCCGCCGCGTACAGCTTGATGGTGTGCTCGATGACCGACTCGGGCAGGCCGAGCCGGGGCAGGTCCGCCCGGGCGGTCTGCAGGGCGGTACGGGCCACCCGGATCTCGTGCTGGACCTGGATCTGCGCGTGGCGGGCGAGCAGCACGGGGTGGCGGATCAGCGCCGGGTAGCCCGCGTAACGGGCCGGCACCAGCTCGCGCAGCCACTTGGCCGCCGAGCGCTCCCAGTCGTAGCTGCCGGGTGTCTTGACCTGGCACGGCCAGTCCGGGCTGATGCGCGTGGTCGTCAGGGGCATGATCATCGCTTCCGGGTGTGCGGCGTCGACGGGGTGGGGCGACGGTTGGGGCGGCCCCGGTCCAGGGGACGACCGGGACCGCCGCGGGCGCTCGCGCAGGCGATGCCCGACGGAACACCCCGGGTTACGCCGGAGCGGGTAGGAGCCGGCTGCCAGAGGTGTTCGCGCAGGTGTGGACGCGCTCCGGGGCGGCCGGGTCGCGATCCGTGAGCAGTATTTATATATGCCAACCGCTTTGCAAGGCGTATGAAAACATTCATGCCTGCTTTGACAGGGATGGCCCCCGTCCGCGCCGACCAATCGGGGCCGAAACGGGGACCGGCTCAGTCCCGGAGGAAGAACTGGTGCTGGTCGGCGACCTGCTCGTACTCCTCCAGCCGGGCCTGCGTCCGCTCGGGATCGGCGTCGGTCATGGCCTGGAGCAGTGCCGCGCACATCACGCCCGGCGCCGCGTAGGAGTCGAAGACCAGCCGTGACCCCGTGCCGGTGGCGAAGGTGACGTCGGCCTCGTCCACGAGGGGGCCGAGCGCCAGGTCGGTGATCAGCGCCACCTTCAGTCCGGCACCGCGTGCCACCCGGACGGCGCCCAGAGTCTCGTGGGCGTGCCGGGGCATGGAGAAGGCCAGCACCCAGGTGCCGCCCGCCTCCCGGGACTGGAGCAGGGCGTCGTAGGCGACGGTGCCGCCCCGGGTCACCAGGCGTACGTCGGGATGGACGCGGCGGGCGGCGTAGGCGAAGTACTCGGCGAGCGAGACGGAGATGCGCAGCCCGAGAACGGTCAGCGGCGCGGAGGCGGCCAGTTTGCGTCCGACGTCGATCACCCGGTCGGCGTCGGCGAAGTCGCGCCGCAGGTTCTCCAGGTTCTCGATCTCGGCGTCGACGGCCGCCTGGAGTTCGTTGCCCCGGTTCTCCTCGGCCGGAGCGCCGCCGCGGGTGCCCAGCGCGATCGACTGGAGCTGCTCCCGCAGCGCCGGGTAACCGCTGAAGCCGACCGCCGAGGCGAACCGCGTCACCGAGGGCTGGCTCACGCCCACCCGGTCGGCGAGGTCGGTGATCGACAGGAACGCCGCCTCGGTGAGGTGCTCGATGAGGTACTGCGCGATGCGCCGCTGGCCCGGGGAGAGGCGGGGCCGGTCGAACAGCGTCCTGAGCCGGGAAGTGGGGGAGACCTCCGTCTCCGGGGCCGCCCGTCCCGAGGTGATCGCCGATGCCTGCGCGCGTGCCTGCTGCGGCGATGGCACGGATGCGCCTCCTTTGTCTCCCACGGAGGTCAACATAGCTCACCCCCCGTGTCCGGCAGGACGGCGTCACGGGCCGTCCCCGAGCCCGCACGGGCCGGAATTCGCCCCCTCCCGGAACCGACATCCGCCCCGCTCGGAACCGGCATCCGCCCCGCTCGGGACCGACGTCAGCCCCGTCCGGAACCGACGTCAGCCCCGTCCGGAACCGACATCCGCCCCGCTCGGAACGGCATCCGCGCCCGCGGGGGATAGCACGGCCCTGTCCGGGAACCCGCCGCCACGGAAGAAAGCCACAGCACGGACGAGGAGCCGCCGTCATGACCGTCCCGGAAGAGAACCGGCCGAAGACCGACACCACCGACGACGTTCTCGACCAGCGCGACGAGGAGGCGCCCCGCCCGCCGGGTGGCACCGGCCGGACCATGCGCGAGGCCCTGGAAGAGGCGCACGTCCGCCCCGACGACTACGACGAGGAATGACCGCCCGGTAACCGCGCGACGCCCGCGCCACACCGGGCGGCCGACCTCGAGAACACCCGGCAGGTGAATACCGCATGGGCGCCATCAGCGCGCTGGAGAAAGCCCTGGAAAGCGGTTGGGAAGCGCTGTGGGCGCGGGTCTTCGACAGGGACCCTGTCGAACTCCTCGACGCCCTGCGCACGGAATGCGACAGCAACGCCGTGGTCTCGCCCCAGGGGCGGGTCATGGTGCCCAACGCCTACGACGTAGCGCTCGCCGACGTCGTGCACGAGGAACTGCCACGCCGCGACAGCCGGGTGGGCCAGGTGCTCACCGACAGCCTGGCCCGGCACGCCGAACGGCACGGATACGAGTGGGCGGGCCCGCTGGCGGTGCATATCACGAAGTCGGACGACGTGCCGGGCGGCCGCTACCGCGTGGCGAGCCGCGTGATGCCGCACGTGAGCGCCGCCGGCTTCCCGCACGCGGAGTCCCAGCCGCGCTCCACCGACGGCCGACGCACGACCGAGTGACGACGCACGACCGAGTGACGCGGTCGACCGGGCGGCATCGATGCCGCCGAAGGGCCTGTCGAGGACGAGCACACGGTGACGCCCCGCCCCCGCGGGGAAACTCGCGGGGAAACCCGGGCGTCACGCACCAGGCCGGTCCCGCCCTCCGTCCGCGTCCACACCCGGCATCGCCCCCGCCGGCACCACGAGGTCGGCGCGGTCCCGAGTCCCGGCGACCAGGTCGGCGTTGCGCTGGTCGGTGCCGAGCACCCAGGCGACCGCGTCCTGGTGGGACTTGCCGAACCGTTCGTGCCGCGCCACCAGCCGGCGGACCCGCTCGGTCTCCGCCGGCTCGCAGAACCACACCTCGTCGAGCCGGGAGCGTACCCGCGCCCACGCGCCGGTCTCCAGCAGCAGGTAGTTGCCCTCCGTCACGACCAGCCGCGCCGACGCCGGCACCGGCACGGCCCCGGCGATCGGCTGCTCCAGCACGCGCTCGAAGCCGGGCGCGTACACGGTCTCGCCGTCCGCCCCCTCGTCGTCCGGCTCCTCGCGCAGTCGGCGCAGCAGCGCCGCGTACCCGGCCGCGTCGAAGGTGTCGGGCGCGCCCTTGCGGTCCCGGCGGCCGAGGCGGTCCAATTCGGCGTCGGCGAGGTGGAAGCCGTCCATGGGGACGTGCGCGACCCACGGCTCGCCCGTCCCGTTCAGCTCCCGCACCAGATGTTCGGCGAGCGTCGACTTCCCGGCGCCGGGGCTTCCGGCGATGCCGAGGATCGCGCGCCGCCCGCCCTCCGGCAGGGAGCGGGCCCGGATGAGAAGGTCGTCGAAAGTCAGCGGCACACCGCAGAGTGTGTCACCTGATCGGACCCGCCCCGGCGGGGAACTGTCTCGGGTATGACGACGCAGCTAGGACTTCCCGACGACATCCAGGCCTGCCTCTTCGACCTCGACGGGGTTGTCACCAGAACGGCGGTGGTGCACGCCGCCGCCTGGAAGGAGACGTTCGACGCCTTCCTGCGCGAGCGGGACGGCGCGGACTTCCGCCCCTTCACCGACTCCGACTACGCCGAGTACGTCGACGGCCGCCCGCGCGCCGACGGCGTGCGTGCCTTTCTCGCCTCCCGCGGCGTCGAACTGCCCGACGGGGACCCCGACGACCCGCCGGACGCGCGGACCGTCAACGGCGTCGGCAACCGCAAGAACGAACTGCTCCTCAAGAAGATCCGCACCGACGGCGTGGAGCCGTACGAGGGCACGCTGCGCTACATCGACGCGGTCCGCGCCGCCGGTCTCGCCACCGCGATCGTCTCCTCCAGCGCCAACACCCAGGACGTGCTGCACTCCATCGACGCCGAGCGCCTGTTCGACGTACGGATCGACGGCGTGGTGGCCCGGACCCGGAAGCTGCCGGGCAAGCCACGCCCCGACACCTTCCTGGCCGCCGCCCGCGACCTCGGCGTCGACCCGTCCCGCGCCGCCGTCTTCGAGGACGCGCTGGCCGGCATGGACGCGGGACGCTCCGGGCACTTCGGCTACGTCGTCGGCGTCGACCGCGTCGGCCAGACCGACGCCCTCTACGCCCACGGCGCCGACCGCGTCGTCAAGGACCTCGCCGAACTGGGAGGCCAGGCGTGATCACCAACCGGACGTACGCCGTCGAGCCCTGGTCCGTGCGCGAGACGGCCCTCAACCTCGACCTCCTCGCCCAGAGCGAGTCCGTCTTCGCCCTGTCCAACGGGCACATCGGCTGGCGTGGCAACCTCGACGAGGGCGAACCGCACGGCCTGCCCGGCAGCTACCTCAACGGCGTCTACGAACTGCACCCGCTGCCGTACGCCGAAGCGGGCTACGGCTACCCCGAGTCCGGCCAGACCGTCATCAACGTCACCAACGGCAAGCTGCTGCGGCTGCTCGTCGACGACGAACCCTTCGACCTGCGCTACGGGCGGCTCGTCAAGCACGAACGCACCCTGGACCTGCGGCGCGGTGTGCTGGAGCGGACCTGCGAGTGGACCTCCCCGGCCGGTACGACCATCCGGGTGCGCTCCACCCGGCTGGTCTCCCTCACCCAGCGGGCCATCGCCGCCGTGGAGTACGAGGTCGAGCCGGTCGACAGCCGGACCCGGGTGGTCATCCAGTCGGAGCTGGTCGCCAACGAGAGCCTGCCCTCCCCGGACGGCGACCCCCGGACGGCCAAGGCGCTCCAGTCCCCGCTGGAGCCGGAGGAGGACCTCGCCATGGGCTCCCGGCTGCGCCTGGTCCACCGGACGCGGCGCAGTGGACTCAGGGTCGCCGTGGCCGCCGACCACGTCGTCGACACCCCCGGGGAGATCACCACCAGCAGCGAGAGCAACACGGACGTGGCCCGCCTGACCATCACCTCCGTGCTGGAGCCGGGACAGCGGCTGCGGGTGCAGAAGACGGTCGCCCACGGCTGGTCGGGCGCCCGCTCCCGGCCCGCGATGAGCGACCAGGTCGAGGCCGCGCTCGCCGCCGCCGCGCACAGCGGCTGGGACGGACTGGTGGCGGAACAGCGCGCCTACCTCGACGACTTCTGGGCGCGCGCGGACGTGGAGGTGCACGGCGACGAGGAGATCCAGCAGGCCGTGCGCTTCGCCCTGTTCCACGTCCTGCAGGCCGGAGCCCGCGCCGAACAGCGGGCGATTCCGGCCAAGGGACTGACCGGCTCCGGTTACGACGGACACGCGTTCTGGGACACCGAGATGTTCGTGCTGCCCGTACTGACCTACACCGAACCCAAGGCCGTCGCCGAGGCGCTGCGCTGGCGCCGGGACACCCTGCCCGCCGCCCGCGACCGCGCCACCCAGCTGGGGCTGCGCGGCGCCGCCTTCCCCTGGCGGACCATCGACGGCTCCGAGGGCTCCGCGTACTGGCCGGCCGGCACGGCCGCCTTCCACGTGGCCGCCGACATCGCGCACGCCGCGGTGCGGTACACGGCGGCGACCGGCGACACCGACTTCGAACGCGACACCGCCCTCGAACTCCTGGTGGAGACGGCCCGGCTGTGGCGCTCGCTGGGCCACCACGACCACCACGGCGTCTTCCACATCGACGGCGTCACCGGCCCGGACGAGTACAGCGCCATCGCCTACGACAACACGTACACCAACCTCATGGCACGCTCGAACCTGCTCGCCGCGGCCGACGTGTGCGAACGCCACCCGGACGAGGCCGCGCGGCTCGGCGTCGACGACGAGGAGAGCGCCGCCTGGCGGGACGCCGCCGAGTCCGTGAACATCCCCTACAACGAGGAGATCGGCGTCCACGAGCAGCACTCGGGCTTCACCCGCCACCAGCGCTGGGACTTCGCCGCCACCGCCGCCGACCAGTACCCGCTGATGCTGCACTTCCCCTACTTCGACCTCTACCGCAAGCAGGTCATCAAGCAGTCCGACCTCGTGCTGGCGATGTACACCTGCGGCAGCTGGTTCGACGCCCACTGCGACGAGGACCAGATCGCCCGCAACTTCGCCTACTACGAGCCGCTGACCGTACGGGACTCCTCGCTGTCCGCCTGCTGCCAGGCCGTCGTCGCCGCCCAGACGGGACATCTGCGCCTGGCCTACGACTACGCCGCCGAGGCCGCCCTGATGGACCTCGCGGACCTGGAGCACAACACCCGCGACGGACTGCACATCGCCTCGCTGGCCGGTACGTGGTTGGCGCTGGTCGCCGGCTTCGGCGGCACCCGCCGGGACGGCGACAGCCTCCGGTTCACGCCGCGCCTGCCCGAGAAGTTCAGCCGCCTCGCCTTCCGGCTCCAGTTCCGGGGCCGATGCCTTCGCGTGGAGATCGGCGCCGACAAGGCGACGTACACCCTGCTGGAGGGCGCGCCCCTGACCATCCAGCACCACGGGAGCGCGCTGACCGTGAACGGGGACGGCCCCGTCACCCGCGCCGTCCCCGCACCCAAACGGCGCCCCACCCCCGAACAGCCCCCGCACCGCCGCCCCAACGCCCACTGACAAGGCCGGACGCTTGACTGAGGAGAAAGGATGGGGCGGGAACGAGACAGCGCGACTGGCCGACTTCCACCCTGCGCTTGCGTGGCCCGCGGGTTAGTTTGACCTTGTTTTCCGGGTTTCCGGGCTCCGGCCACCGGCGGCAGGAGGTGAGGAACGAGCGGCCCCGCGACGAGCGGGGGTGAGGGGTGCACGATGGCCGACGGCGCGAACGCCATGCTCGCCGGCAGACGCCGGGACGAGGCGACGACGGCGTCCGGTACCCCCCGGCGCCTGCGCGGTGACGCCCTGATCGCGGCGGTGGCCGCCGTCTTCACCCTGTTGCAACTGGTCTTCGTCCACCCCTGGATGGGCCTCGGCTGGGACGAGACGGTGTACGTCAGCCAGGTCACCTCCCACCACCCCGCCGCCTTCTTCAGCGCACCGCGCTCCCGCGGCGTCTCCCTGCTGGTCGCGCCCGTCGCGTCCTGGTCGTCGTCCACCGAACTGCTGCGCGTCTACCTCGCCGTGCTGTCCGGCCTCGGTCTGTACCTCGCCCTGCGGGCCTGGAAGGGCCTCTTCCCGGCCCGCGTCCTGGCCACGGCCGGCGCGTTCTTCGCCACCCTGTGGGTGACCCTCTTCTACGGTCCGCAGGCCATGCCCAACTACTGGGTCGCCATCGGCGCCCTGATCTGCGTCGGCTGCTTCCTGCGGGCCTGGCAGGGGCTGTCCGGGCGGGCCGCGCTGTGGGGAGTGGTGGCCGGAGCCGCGCTGATGGCGTGGATGCGCCCCACGGACGCGGTCTGGGTGACCCTGCCCCTGCTGGTCCTCGTCCTCGTGCGCCGCCACTGGCTGCTGCTGCTCGCCCTCGTGGGCGGCCTCGCGGCCGGGGGAGTGGAGTGGGTGATCGAGGCGTACGGCTGGTACGGCGGCCTCGGGGAGCGGCTGTCGAGGGCCTCCGAGATCCAGGGGGGCCTCGGCTGGAACATCGCCGTCGACGACCAGATGCGCAGCCTGGGCGGACGGGGCCTGTGCCGCCCGTGCACCGGCTCGATGCCGCACCCGGTGGTCACCCTGTGGTGGATCGTCCTCCCGGCCGTCGCCGTCCTCGGGGTCGTCGTCGCCGTCCGGGCCCGGCGCGCCGCCCGCACCCTGGTCCCGTTCGCCTGCGCCGTGACGGCCGCGCTGCCCTACCTGTTCATGATCGGCTACGCGGCGCCCCGCTTCCTCCAGCCCGCCTACGCCCTGCTGGCCGTCCCGGTCGCCGTGGCGCTGTGGCACCTGGTCACGACGGTACGCGGCCGGTGGCGTCCGGTGGCCGCGTCGCTCGTCGCGCTCGCGCTGGCCGGCCACCTGGCGGTGCAGTTCGCCGTCCTCGTGGGCACCGTGAACCGCAACGTCGAAAGCCGCGAGGACTGGGCCCGCGTCGCCGACGAGCTGCACCGGCTGGGTGTCCGCCCGCCGTGTCTGATCACCGGGCACGAGTCCATTCCGATCGGCTACTACACGGGCTGTTCCTCCGGCGCCACCAGCGGCAACAACGAGAACACCACGGCCGCCGAGATCGTGGACACCGCCCGCCGCATCCCGGTCGCCGACGTCACAGGACCGGGCGGCACCCCGCCCGGCTTCGCCCGCGACTGGAGCCCGCACCGCATCACCGACCTGAGCGTCCGCGTCGCACCCCGGGGGTGAAGATCCCGGACCGGGAACGGGTTAGAGATCGCGTATCGGGAAACGCGAACCGCACACCCAGACCACCGAGCCGACGCAGCGCGAGAGGGAGGCAGCGATGGGCACGGACCCGATGGCCGACGACGTCTACCAGCCCACCGGAACCAACGAGGAGCAGGAGGACGCCGCGCCCCTCGACCTCCAGGACGCCGTCGACGAGCGGACCTACGACGACACGCTCGACGAGGGTTACTCCCCGCCGGAGAAGCCCCTCGGCGTGACCAAGCACGGCACCACGGCCGCGGAGCAGCACGACGGCGAGACCCTGGACGAGCGGCTGTCCCAGGAGACGCCCGACGTGTCCGCGCCGGACGGCGACGGCGTGGGCGACAAGCCCGGCGGTGACGGGGAACCGGTCGACCCCGAGGCGGGCACCGAACGCTCCGGCCGTCTGGTCGCCCCCGACGAGGGCGTACGCACCGACACGACGAAGGAGACCGTCGCCGAGGACGTCGGCATCGACGGCGGAGCGGCGGGCGCCGAGGAGGCCGCCATGCACGTCGTGGAGGACGAGACGGCGCTGCCGGACAGGGAGAACGACCGGTAGGGCCCCGGCCCGCGGACCAAAGGCCCGGCTCGCGGATCAGGGGCCCCGGCTTCGGGCCGAGGCCCCCCGGCCGCGCCCGCTGACCCGCCCGGGCGCGCTCACGCGTCACATGGCCCGGACCGGTGCCGCCCGCACCAGGCCGGGACATGTTAAGGCCTATGGTCTCCCTGTCAGGGCAAGAACTTGTCGAACGAGGGAGGGGCACCCTTGTCCCGCCTCTGACCGGCCAAATCGAG
>NZ_JBHJRX010000026.1:35943-66685 GCF_042268605.1 Streptomyces sp. NPDC056296
TCCTCTTTGTTTTGGGGGGTGGGGGGGGGGGGAAAAAAACCGGCCCCGGACCGGTCCCCCCCCCCCCTTCCCGGGCCATGTGACGCCCGGTGGCCGCCCGGTCAGGGCAGAAGCTTGTCGAGGGCGGCGGGGCCCTCCTCGTCCAGCTTGCGCCTGGCCCATTCGAGGTTCTTCGGGGTGACGTCCCGGCCGGCCGCGAGGACGATGTCCTCCGGAGACACCTCGGTGCCGGTACGGGTGTGGAGCAGGTCGTCCGGGGTGGCGCGGTCGTCCCCCGCGCGTGCTTCGGACGGCCGGGAGGCGTCGGGCTGTGACGTCGACATGATCAGTGCTCCTCGGATCCGGATCGCTGCTTCGGTGCCGTGCTGTTGTCGGTCCCGAATATCCCGATAACACCATTCAATGCGGAAGCGGCCCCCGCATCCGGAGACCGACGGGATTCAGGCCGGCGCCGGGGGCGAAGGAGTGAGGACGAGCATCGTGACGTCGTCGTCCACGTCCGGGCAGAAGCGCACCAGATCGGCCCAGACGCGGTCGGGGAGCACGACGGGGTCCTCGTCGGCGAAGGCGGTCAGCCGGTCGGCCAGCGGGTAGAACGCGCCGTCGGCGTCCCGGGCCTCGACCACCCCGTCCGAGGCCAGGAAGAGCCGGTCGCCGGGGCGCAGGGACACCGTGCCGACCTCGATCGCGCCGGCGTCCGCCAGCCCGAGCCCGAGCGGTGTCCACGGCGATACCTCCAGCTCCGTGGCCCGCGCGCCCCGCAGCAGAAGCGGCGGCGGGTTGCCGCAGACGACGACGCGGACCTCCAGGGCGTCGGCGGAGAACTCCAGCAGCGCGGCTGTCGCGAACAACTCGGCGTGCCGCGCGTCCGCCGAGTCCACCAGCAGCCTGCGGTCGAGCCGCCCGGCCACCGACGCGAGATCAGGCTGGTCGAGCACCGCCTCGCGGAACGCCCCCAGCAGCGAGGCGACCGTCGACACCGCCGACAGCCCGTGCCCCTGCACGTCGCCCGTCACGACCCGTACGCCGAAGGGGCCGTCCCGTACGTCGAAGAAGTCGCCCCCGACGAGCGTCCCGCGCTGCGCCGCCCGGTACAGCCCGGCACAGCGCATCGCCCCGACCCGTTCGGGCAGCGGGGGCACGACGGCATGCTGCGCGGCCTCGGCGACCGTGCGCTCCAGCCCCAGCTGGGCGTCGCGGCGGCTGCGTACGAAGGACACGAAGACGCTGAGCCCGGCGACGAAGACGACCGTCAGCAGGTCGGTGTCGCCCGGCCGGTCGAGCTGGAAGGCCGGGATGTTCAGCAGCGCGACCACGACGCCGCCCAGCAGGGCGGTGGCCAGCGGGCTGTAGGAGAGCACGGCCAGCGGCGGGATGGCGCCCAGCAGGAATCCGATGTCGAGGGGGTCGTGGCTGATGAGCGTCGCCGCGCAGATCGCCACGACGAGGGCCGGCGGCAGCACCCGCACCCAACGGGGCGGCGGAGCCCCGCTCAGCCAGCTCCGCCGGTCCTCGCCCCGGCGCGGTGGCGGGGCCGACACCTTTCTCACACCACCACGCTCCTACGCCGCCCGGCCTCGCGCACGCCGGGCGCTGCCGCCCGCCCCGGTCTAGAACGCGGTGAGCGTCAGCCGGAACCCGGTGGGCGCCGTGTCCTGGATGTAGGAGGCGAAGTCGGCCACGTCGTCGAAGGCGAAGCCGTACGCCCTGCCGTCCTCGGTGGCCGCGTGCACCGCCTTGGAGTAGTGGTTGGTCAGCGCGGTCCCGTAGAACGTCGCCGGGTCGGTCGTCGGCTGGTCGGCCGAGGAGACCAGCGTGGAGCGGTTGAAGCCGGCGCCGAGGACCGCGGCGACCGGACCGGTCGTGCCGTCGTTGGGTGCGGCGATGGCGCCGTCGCAGAACAGCACGTCCCGGGTGGACGGCTTGCCGAAGGACACCTGGGCGGGCCCGTCGAAGGTCAGGCGGTCCCTGCGCACCCGGCCGGTGAACGTCCCGGCGTTGGTGGTGATCCTCAGGTCCTTGCCGGTGTAGGTGCTCCACACCTCGTCGATGTACGGGGCGAGGTAGTCCTTGGGGAACAGACCGGCGTCCAGTCCGTGGCCGGGGGCGATCACGCGGGTGTCGTCCACGACCAGCGGCGCGAACTCCTCGACCTGCCGCAGCGCCTCGAAGACGTCCGCCCGTCCGCCCGCGCGCACGGTGCCGGTGGTCTGGTCCTCGGCGCCGGTCAGCCGGATGGCGAGCGGCACGCTGAACATGTCGACCATGGTGGTGTTGCAGAACATCCCCGAGGAGTTGTACGTGAACTCCGCGCAGTCGTGCAGCACCCCGTAGTTGGGGTCGGACTCGACCCAGCCCGCCGGGTACTGCAGCGCGGCGTTGCCGGCGCCGTCGGCTACCACCTTGAACTTCAGCTTCCCGCCGAGGGACACGTAGATCCGGCCGGAGAGGTACGGCAGGTTCAGCTTCGTCTCGCCGCTGCCGGCGAGGCTGATCGCGTAGTCGGTGAAGCCGTCGGCGCCGTTGTCGGAGAGGGCCACGGGTGCGACGGTGCCCTCGGGGGTGACGCGCACCTGCCGGCCGTCCACGTTCCCGACGATGTAGACGTGCACGTCGCCGTTGCCGAAGGAACCGGTGCTGTTGACGATCGTCAGCGGCAGGGCTCCGGCGGCCTTGGCGCCGGGGTCGGCCGCGGAGCCGTCCGAGCCGACGCCCGCGAGGGCGTGCGGGGCGACGGCGGCGGCGACCGGTGCGGCCACGACCATTCCGCCGAGGGCGACGAGGAGCTTGCGGCGGGCGAGGGGACGCTGGTGACGGGGAGTCATGTGGGGGGTCTCCAGGGTGATCGGGACATGACATAAGTGGAGTGGGCGTCTGAGAGCGCTCTCACGACGTGCGCCGATGGTACGCGCGACGGATGGCCCGGCCAACCGTCTCCAGCCAGTCTCCAGCCACCCCTCAAGCGCGTTGTGCCAGCTGGGAGTTGGGGTGCCCGCCGCCGCGCAGGGAACGCTTAACCACTGTTTAAGGCCCGTTTAATCCAGCGCCGGAAAACCGGTGGTCGCACTCGCACGGCACCCGGTACTGTCTGGGCCACGCCCCGAGATCGACGGAAGGAGGGCAGAGCCGTGCAGTTCACATCACTTCCGCGCTCCCTCCCCGTTGTCCCGGCGTACCTCGACTGACACCGGGAGCGCACCACGCAGGACGCATCCCGGAGGAATCCGTGACCGATCTGGTCATCCGCGCGCTCGACGCGAGCGACGCCCATCTCTTCGACACCCTGCCCGACCCGCTGGGCGCCCGTGAGGGCCACCGGCTCACCCGCCACCGCCCCGACTGGAAGCGGATCGCCCTGCGCGACGGCGCCGTGGTCGCCCGCGGTGCCTGGTGGGGCGGCCCCGACGACACCGAACCCGTCACCCTCAACTGGTTCGACGTGGCCGAGGGCGAGGAGGCGGCGGGAGCCGAGCTCCTGAGCACCGCCCCCTGGCAGGTCGAACTCGAACTCAACCCGCCCGGCACCTGGCGCGAGGACCCCGTCCTGCGCGCCGCCACCGAGGCACGCTTCACCGCCGCACGGACGGCCGGGTACGACCTCCTGGTCGAGCGCTTCCTGTACCGGTGGACGCCGGAGTGCGGGCTCCCCGAGCGGCCCGGCCGTCTGGACTTCCGCCCCGAACCGGACGACGCGGTGTTCTTCGACGCGCTGCGCCGTATCCACTCCGTCACCCTGGACGCCCACGCGCTCATGGACATCGAACAGGGCGGGCTCGACAAGGCCGCGCAGTCGGAACTCGACTTCTTCCACTGGTGCCCCTCGCCGCGGGAGTGGTGGCGGTTGGCGTACACCCCGCAGGGCGAACTCGCGGGCATGCACATCCCCGCGCACAACCCGTCCGGCCCGTGCGTCGGCTTCATCGGCGTGCTGCCGGAACACCGCGGACACGGGTACGCCTACGACCTGCTGGCCGAGTGCACCCACTTCCTGGTGGAGCGGGGCGCGGAGTTCGTCTCCGCCGCGACCGACCGGGGGAACCATCCCATGGCCGCCAACTTCGCCAAGGCCGGCTACCCGATCGTGCGGGAACGGATCAACTTCCATCCGGTGGCGACCGGCCGGTAGTCGTCGTCAGGCACGCACCGGGCCGGGAGTTCTCCGGCTCGGTGCGTGTGCCGTGTGCCCGCGCCCGCGCCCGTGTATGTGCCCGCGCCTGTGCCTGGCCCGGGGTCGGGGTCGGGGTCGGTGTCAGTGCCGGGTGGCATGCTGTCCGGCACGGTGGTCGACGGCGCGCGCGGAGGCGATGTGGGGTTCGAGGGCGAGATCTGGCACGTGCGCGGGGCGCCGGACACGGGGGAGGGGGGAACCGACGCGGAGGTCGGGGAGATCCTGATCGACGACGCCGACTTCCCCTGGCTGTCGGGCCGGTTCCGCGCCGGCCCGGCGTTCGCCACCGTCCAGGACCTGTTCGCCCGCGAACTCGCCCTGGCGGAGCGGGACGACGAGGGGCACTGGGCCCAATGGGAGGCGGTCTACGCCGAGATCGAACGACGCGTGCGGCTGGTCTCTCCCGACGGCCCGGTCGCCGAGTTCCTGCTGCACATCCAGGGCGACAGGGCCTGGTTCCGGTGGAGCGACGAGCCGTTCGAGCAGGAGCGGGCCGGCGGCTGACAGAGGCTGACTCCGGTTGACTGCGGTCACCACCGGTCGCTCAGCAGGGCTTCGGCCTCGGCGAGGATCTCGGTGACCCGCAGGCCGAACGCGGCGTCGCACGCGTGCGGGTGCCCGCCCCCGGCGGAGGAGAGAAGCGCGTCTGCGGCCCGCAGCAGAGCGGGCACCGGCCCCTCCGCGCTCTCCGGAAGCAGCGTCACACCGGCCCTGCCACGCAGCTCCACGGTCGCGCCCGCCGCGGCCGGCGGCGCCGTGAGGCTGAGCGTGAGCGTGCTCGACGCACCGCCGGTGTGGTCGAGGACCAGATGGACGGTGTCGCCGGGGCCCGGTGCCGCCGCCGTCACGCGCCGGGCGTCACCGAGGATCGGCAGCAGCACCGACAGGGCGTGCGGCCCCACGTCCCACAGGGCGCCCTTCTCCCGTCGCCACGGCGAGTCCGCGAACGGGCTGTCGCCGCTGAACACCGAGCCGAGCCACTGCGCCCGCGCCGTGAACCAGTCGCCCACGGTGGCCTGTTCGGCAATCCACGCCTCGGTCTCGGGCTGGAAGCGGGCGGTGAAGAAGACGACGGAGGCGACGCCCGCCGCACGCACCGCCTCGACCACCGCACGCCCCTGCGGCACCGTCGCCGCGAGCGGCTTGTCCAGCAGCAGATGGCACCCGGCCCGCGCCGCCCGCACCGCCAGCTCGGCCTGCACGGCCGGTGGCAGCGCGACGGCGACGGCCTCCACGTCCGCCAGCAGGGCGTCGGCGTCGTCGTAGGCGCGTGTGCCGTGCCGGTCCGCCAGCTCCTTGGCGGCGTCCGGGCGGCGCCCCCACACGCCCACGAAGTCCAGGCCGTCGTGCCGGCGCAGGGCGGGGGCGTGCGCCATGTCCGCCCAGGGACCGGTGCCGAGCAGTCCGATACGCATGCCGTCGCCTCTCCGCAGTGCCGAATCCGAGCCCGGACCCGCCGACCTTCCTCCCCGACGACCGGCGCGCGACAGCCCGGCCGATGCCGAGCGTGCCACACCGGCCCGGTGCCAGGGCAAGACCGCGGCTTCAGGACGGCGGCCTCACCGGCTCGTCCGTCGCGCCGCCGCTGCCTCATGGCCCCACCGCCACTCTCTGCCCCTGCCTTCTTCCCCTGGGCCCTCCCCCCTGCCGAGGCCCGCAGCCCCCCGGGCCCCACGGCCCACCCGACGCACGAGGCCGGTGATTCTGCCGATCCCCCGCACCGCACCGCCCGCCGACAGTGGCACGGCCAGCACATCGGCGACGCCCGTCCGGCGGATGTCCCGGGACGCGACCCCACGTGTTCCGGACCGTGTGCGATCACCGGCCGGGCCCCCTCGCCACGACAGAGAGGACCACCCTCGTGCAGCAGAACCCCCACACCCACGCCGCATCCCGGGCCGCGCGCCCGGCGTTCCGCGGAACGCGGCGGCGGCTCGCCGGCGTCACGGCGGCCGTGGCCGCCGTCGTCGCGCTCAGCACCCTCACCGGCCCCGGCGCCCACGCCGCCGCCGACAACCCCTACGAGCGCGGCCCGGCGCCCACCGAGTCCAGCATCGAGGCACCGCGCGGCCCGTACTCCGTGGCGGACACCAGCGTCTCCTCGCTCGCGGTCACCGGCTTCGGCGGCGGCACGATCTACTACCCGACCAGCACCGGAGACGGCACGTTCGGCGCTGTCGTGATCTCGCCCGGCTTCACCGCGTACCAGTCCTCCATCGCCTGGCTCGGCCCTCGGCTGGCGTCTCAGGGCTTCGTCGTGTTCACCATCGACACCAACACCACGCTGGACCAGCCCGACTCCCGCGGCCGGCAGCTGCTGGCGGCCCTGGACTACCTCACCGAGCGCAGCTCCGTCCGCGGTCGGATCGACGGCAGCCGACTCGGCGTCATGGGCCACTCGATGGGCGGCGGCGGCTCTCTGGAGGCGGCCAAGTCCCGGCCTTCGCTCCAGGCCGCGATCCCCCTCACCCCCTGGAACACGGACAAGACCTGGCCCGAGGTCAGCACCCCGACACTGATCGTGGGGGCCGACGGCGACACCATCGCCCCGGTCTCCTCGCACTCCGAGCCGTTCTACTCCAGCCTGCCGTCCCGGACGGACCGCGCCTACCTGGAGCTGAACAACGCGAGCCACTTTACGCCGAACACGTCGGACACGACGATCGCGAAGTACAGCATTTCCTGGCTCAAGCGGTTCATCGACAACGACACCCGCTACGAGCAGTTCCTGTGCCCGCTGCCCCGGCCGAGCCTGACCCTCGAGGAGTACCGGGGCAACTGCCCGCACGACTCCTGACCCTCCTCACGGCACCATCCGGCGGCGGTCGCGGGCACGTTGCGGCCGCCGCCGGCGCGTTGTGCCGCCGCACGGCGCCGGACCGGCTCCGCTGGGCAGCGGCACAGTGCGTGCCCCGGCCACACGGTGCACAACCGCAGGTGACGCCGCCGATGCCCCGGCGGGTCGCGGCGGACCGATGGCTTCCGCGTCAGGTTACGCGCGCGTAACCTCCCGGGAATGACCGGAGAGACGACCGTACGCGCGGCCGTGCGGATCCACGGCCGGAGCGCGCAACGGCAGGAGGTGCGCGCCCTGTTGGACGGCCTGCGCACCCACAGCGGCCACCTCGTCGTGACCGGCGAACCCGGGCTCGGCCGGACCACCCTCCTCCACTGGGCCGCCCGCTCCTTCCGAGCCGGTCCCGTACTCCACCTCGGGCCCGACCGGGCCGGAACCGCACGCGCCACCGCCGGGGAACTGCTCGACACCCTGCGGGCGGCGGCCGGCGAGGCACCTCTGCTCGTGTGCGTCGACGACGCGCATCTGTGGGACGCCCCGGCCCGGACCGCCCTGGGCCGCGCCGCCGAACACCTTGGCCCCGCGGGCCGCGTCGGAGTGCTCCTCTCCGTCGCCGGACACCGCGCCGTCGACCCGGAGTACGCCCACCTGCCCGTCGTACGCCTGGACCCGCTCACGCCGCCGCAGGCCGAGGCCCTGCTCGACGACGTGACCGACGGCGCCGCCGACCCGGCCGTCCGCGAGCAGCTGCTCGCCGAGGCGGAGGGGAACCCGGCCCTGCTCCTCGCCCTCGTCCGCCGGCTCTCACCGGCCGAACTGCGCGGGCACCGGCCCCCGCCCGGGCCCCTGGCCGACGCCGCGACCCTGGCGGAGGTGGCGGGGGAGGCCCTGACCGGGCTGTCCGCGGACGCGCACGACCTGCTGCTGACGGTGGCGGCGGCCGTACGCGCCTCGGACGGACCGGACGTCGACGCGGGCCTGGTTGCCGACGCCGTACGGCACTTGTGGTCGGCGTCCGCGCCGCCCCCGGACGCCGTGCGGCACCTGAGGCAGGCATCGGCGCCGTCCCCGGACGCCTTGCGGCACCTGAGGCAGGCATCGGCGCCGTCCCCGGACGCCTTGCGGCACCTGCGGCAGGCATCCGCGCCGCCCCCGGACGCCGTACGCTACTTGTGGTCGGCAGCCGCGCCGCCCCCGGACGCCGCACGGCACCTGCGGCAGGCAGCCACACCGCCCCCCGCCCCGTTCCCGGGACCGCTCCCCACACTCCTCGCCCTGGCCGACGACCGGCTCCGGTTCCACAGTCCCTTGGTCCACCGTACGGTCCACGCCACCGCCGCGCCGGACCGGCGCCGCGCCGCGCACCGCGCGCTGGCCGACGTGCTGGAGGCCGGCGGCCGGCGGCTCCCGGCGCTGCTGCACCGCTCCTGGTCCCTCACCGGCCCGTCGCCCGCGCCGCCGCTCGCGGACCGGCTCGCGGCGGTCGCGGCCGACGGCACCGTGCCGGCCTCGTCCCGGCTGCGCGCCACCGTGTACGCCCGTGCCGCCGAGCTGACGGCCGACGGCCCCGCGCGCGCGGAGCGGTACACGGCCGCGGCCGAGCAGGCGCTGCTCGCCGGTCGCCCCGACCGGGCCCGCCCGCTGCTCGCCGCGGCCCGCGGCTGCGCCGCCCCGGCCGGGGTGCGGGGACGGGCCGAGCTGGTGCGTGGCCTGACGGAACTCCGGGACGGCCCCGTGGGCGACGCACATCAGTCGCTGTTGCTGGCCGCGTCCCTGCTCGCCGCGGACGCCCCCGGCGACGCCGCGACCGCCGCCCTGGCCGCCGCCGACGCGGCCTGGGCGGCGGGAGACCTGCCGGCGTGCCTGGCCACACTCGCGCCCGAACCGCAGGCGAAGACCCCGGCTCCCGGGGGCGCCGACGCCCGGTGTCCCACGGAGTACGTGGCCGGCGCCGTGCGCGACCACCGCGTCGGCATGCGGGCGCTGCTCGAAGGGCGACTCGACCGGGCCGCCGTACCGCTCGGGCAGGTGGTCGAGCGGGCCAGGACCGAGGAGCGGCCGGAGGGACTGCTGCGGTCGGCGTCGGCCGCGCTGCTGCTCGGTGACGTGGACGCCGCGCGCCGGGCCGGGGCACGGGCCCTGGCCGCCGCCCGGCAGCTCGGGTCGGACGCGCTGGTGCCGCAGGCGCTGGAGTACCTGGCCTACGCCGAACTGCGCGCCGGCCGGCACCCGCAGGCCCGCACCCACGCGGAGGAGGGACTGCGTACCGCGCTGCGGGCCGGCCAGCGCAACACGGCGGCCCACCACCGGGCGGTGCTGGCCCTCGCGGCGTCGATCGAGGAGGAACCCGACGTCGTCGCCCGGCATGTGACGGCCGCGCTGACCACCGCTCGGCGGCACGGACTCGCGCAGGCGGTCACCCTCGCGGAGTGGGCGGCGGCCCGGGCCGACCTCGGCCGGGGACGCCCCTTCGACGCCGCCGACCGGCTCGGGCTCCTGGTCCTGCCCGGACCCGGGCACGGACACTTCGCGGTGTGGCGGCTCGCCGTGCCGTGCTTCGTGGAGGCCGCTGTCCTCGCCGGACGCCACGAGGACACCCGTGCGGTCCTCACGGACTTCGCCGGCTGGGCGGCGTTCGGCGCCGATCCGCAGGCCGCCGCGCAGCTGGCCCGCTGCCACGCCCTCCTCGCCCCGCCGGACCGCGCCGACGACCTCTACCGGCGCGCGCTCGCCCGGCACGACGAGGCGGGCGGGGACTTCGAACGGGCCCGCACCGCGCTCCTGTACGGCAAGTGGCTGCGCCGGCGGCGCAGGCCCCGCGAGGCCCGCGGACGCCTGGGCACCGCGCTGGTCGGCTTCGACCGCTGCGGGGCCGGCGTCTGGGCGGCGCAGGCGCGCGGCGAGCTGCGGGCGCTCGGAGCGGCCCCGCACGACGGAGGCGCGGGAGCGCTGTCCCGCCTGACGCCGCAGCAGTTGCGTATCGCCCGGCAGGTCGCCGAGGGCGCCACCAATCGCGAGGTCGCGCTGGCCCTCGCGGTGAGCACGCGCACCGTCGACTACCACCTCCGCAAGGTCTTCGCGGCGCTCGGCGTACGGTCCCGCCTGGAGCTGGCCCGCATGGTCGAGCACGCCGAACAGGACGGATCGGCCGCACATGCCGAAAAGACCGGTGCACAACCCTAGGGACCGACCGGACGGTATGCCATCCTTCGGGCAGGACGAGTCAGGGGGCAGGCCCGGCACGGGCGGACAGCCCGCCGCGGGGCGCCTCCGCAAGCCCTGGCCTGGGGAGGACCGCGATGCAGCACGCCGTACGGTCACGAGCAGCGATCCGCATCGGGCTGACGCCCGTACCACGCCCGCGGACACCGAGCGTCGCGTCGTTGATGGACGCCGACGCCCTGCGTGTCCTGCACCGGGCCGCCCACGCCCTGCTCGACGACCTGCCCGATCTGGCCGACCGGCTGGTTGCCCTGCTGCAGGAGCAGGAGCCGGCGTACCGCGCGGTCATCACGAAGGATCCGACCGCCACCTGGCAGGAGGTCCACCGCTCGCTGCGGCACAGCGTGGCCTCGCTGCTCGACCCGCGCGGCGCGCGGGACGCGGCCCGCCGCTGCTCCTGGCGGATCGGCGTCACCCGTGCCGAGCAGGGGCTTCCGCTGGACGCGCTGCTGCACGCCTTCCGTCTCGGCGGCTCACTGGTGTGGCAGCGGTTGATCGAGGAGACCTCCCGGACCGCACCCGAGGACGTGCGCCTCCTCGTGCACGTGGCCGCCGACGTGTGGAACTTCGTCGACGAGCACTGCACCCTCGTCGCGGACGCCTACCGGCAGACCGAGTGGCAGCTCGCCCGACGCCGCGAGAACCGGGCCCGGCTGCTGGCGGCCGGTCTGCTCGACGGCACCAGCCGCATCGCCGACCTGCCCGAGGCCGCGCAGGCGCTGGGCCTGCCGGAGCAGGGCCGCTACGTCGTCGTCGCCGTCAACGGCCGCCACCCCGCGCGGTCCGACGCCGCCCGTGCCGCCGCCGTGGCGCCCGGTGCACGCGTCCACTGGCACGCCGGTGGGGAGGTCGACTACGGCATCGTCCTGGTCGGCGCCGGTGACGACGGGCTCCCGGGGCCGGAGGGCGCCGAGTCCGGGCCGCGTGCCGTGCTTCCCGGCATCCGGATCGGCGTCGGCACCCCGGTCGACGGACTCGCCTCCGTCGGCGACGCCCGCCGGCACGCCGACACGGCCCTGGACATCTGCCCCGAGGCCGGCGGCACGGTCCGGCTCGCCGACCACCTCCCCGCCGCCCTCGTCGTCTCCAGCCCCGAGCTGGGCCGGGCCCTCGCCGAGACGGTGCTCGGCCCCCTGCTGCGGCTGGAGCCGGCCGACCGTGAGGTGCTGCTGGACACCCTCACCACCTGGCTCGACTGCGACGGCTCGGCCCAGCGGGCCGGCGAACGCCTCTACTGCCACCGCAACACGGTCCTCAACCGCCTCCGCCGCTGCGAGCAACTGACCGGCCGCTCGCTGGCCCGCCCGGCCGACGTGGTCGAAATGACCCTGGCCCTGACCGCCCGGCGAGTCCTGCGCGACTGACGGACACGCGACGCCCCTGGTACCCGGCCTCGATTCCGGTCCGGTACCGGGTGGCGTCCTCGTGCTGCCCGGCGCGCGTCCTGTACGACTGACGGTCGTGTGATGCCTCTGGTGCCCGGTTTCGGTTCCGGTCCGGTACCGGGTGGCGTCCCCATGCTGCCCGGCGCGCGTCCTGCGCGACTGACGGGCACGCGACGCCTGGGGCCCGGCCTCGGCTGGACCCGGTATGGGCTGGGGGTCCTGCGCTGCCCGGTCTCGATTCGGCCCAGCGCCGGGTGGCGGCACCGCGCTGCCCGGCGCTGGCCCCGACACCCAACGCGGGTTCACCACCCCGCCCGCCCGGCAACTACGCCGCCGCCCCGGTCTGGGCATCCGCACAGACTCTCCGGCCCGGGACTGGGACGCCGCAGCGACCCAGGCCGCGGCTCTGTACCGGCACCGGCCTGCGTGCTGTCGTGAGCTCCCCCTTTCCCGTCACCGTGCCGGCCTCGGCACGGTCCCAAGGAGCCGCGATGCCCGCAGCACCACCGGACGGCGAGCCCGCCCTGCACGTCGAGAGCCTCGACGTGACGTACGGGCGCGCACTGTCCGCCCTCCGTTCCGTGTCCCTGACCGTCCCCTACGGCGGCGTCGTCGCGCTGCTCGGCGCCAACGGCGCCGGCAAGACGACGCTGCTGCGGGCCGTGTCGGGCACACTGCGCCTGCACCGCGGCGCGATCACGGCCGGCCGCGTCCGCTACGGCGACACGGCCCTGGACGGCCGGGACCCGGTCGTCGCCGTACGCGCCGGAGTCGTGCAGGTACCCGAGGGCAGGCGGGTGTTCGCCGGACTCAGCGTCGACGAGAACCTGCGGGCCGGCGGGCTCGGCCTGGGCCGACGCGCCCCGGCCCAGGTCCGCGAGGCCCGGGAGCGGGTCTTCACCCTCTTCCCGCGGCTCGCCGAACGCACCCGCCAGGCCGCCGGCCTGCTGTCCGGCGGCGAGCAACAGATGCTCGCCATCGGCCGCGCCCTGATGGCCGCACCCCGCCTGCTCCTCCTCGACGAACCCTCCCTCGGACTCGCCCCGATGATGGTGGACCGCATCGCCGAGGTCGTCCGCGAGATCAACACCCAGGGCACCGCCGTACTCCTCGTGGAACAGAACGCCGGCATGGCGCTGTCCCTCGCCGAACACGCCTACGTCCTGGACGTCGGCGAGATCGGGCTGTCCGGCGCCGCCGACGAACTCGCGCGCACGGACGCCGTACGCCGCCTCTACCTGGGCGACACCACTGACGGTCAGGGGGCCGCGTGACCACCCGCACCGCCGCACCCCCCGCGCTCGAGGTCCGGAACGTGACCGTGCGCTTCGCCGGCCTCGTCGCCCTCGACGACGTCTCCTTCACCGTCACCCCGGGCACCGTGCACGCCGTCATCGGCCCCAACGGCGCGGGCAAGTCCACCTGCTTCAACGTCCTGTCGGGGCTGTACCGGCCCACCGCCGGCACGGTACGGCTCGGCGACGCCGAACTGACCCGGCTCGCCCCGCACAAGATCGCCGCTCTCGGAGTGGCCCGCACCTTCCAGAACATCGTCACCACCCAGGGCACCGTCGCCGACAACCTGATGCTCGGCCGCCACGCCCTGTCCCACGCCGGTTTCGCCGCCAGCGCCCTGCGTCTGCCGCGCGCCGTGCGCGAACAGCGCGAACACCTCGCCAAGGCCCGCGAGATCGCCGAACTCACCGGCCTCGGCGCCCATTTCGACGCACCCGTCGCCCTGCTGTCCTACGGCGACCGCAAGCGGGTCGAACTCGCCCGCGCCCTCTGTCTGGAGCCCCGTGTACTGCTGCTCGACGAACCCGTGGCCGGCATGAACGCCGCCGAACGCACCCGCATGACCGAGGTCGTCCGGGAGATCCGCGCCGAACTCGGCCTGTCCGTCGTGCTGGTCGAGCACGACATGGGACTGGTCATGCGGCTCGCCGACGAGGTCACCGTCCTCGACTTCGGCAAGGCCATCGCCCACGGCACCCCGGACCAGGTCCGGCGCGACCCCGAGGTGCTGCGCGCCTACCTCGGCACCGGCACCACCGGGGAGGACGCGGCATGACCGGCTTCCTCGACAACCTCCTCAACGGCCTCGCCCTGGGTTCCGTCTACGCCCTGATCGCCCTCGGCTTCGTCACCATCTTCAAGGCGTCGGGCGTGCTGAGCTTCGCCCACGGCTCGCTCCTGCTGCTCGGCGGGTACCTCGTCGCCGTCCTCCACGACGACATCGGCTTCGCCGGGGCGCTGGCCGTAGCGGTCCTCGTCACGGCCGGCGTCGCCGGGGCGCTGGACCGGCTGGTGCTCCAGCGGGTCGGGGGGACCGACCCGCACGCCGCCCACGTCCAGACCATCGTCACCATCGGCATAGACATCGTCCTGGTCACCGACCTGGCCCGGCGCATCGGCGGCGACCTGCTGCCGCTCGGCGACCCCTGGGGCAACTCGGTGACCGACCTGGGCCCGGTGACCGTCGCCGACAGCCGCATCGCCGCGATCCTGGTGTCCGCGGTGGCCATCGGCGGCGCCTTCGCCCTCTTCCGGTTCACTCCCTGGGGCCTGTCGTTGCGCGCGGCGGCCGAGGACGGTGAGGCCGCCGCCCTCATGGGCGTACGGCTGACCCGCGTACGCACCGTCGCCTGGTGCCTGGCCGGCGGACTCGCCGCGCTCGCCGCGGTCTTCCTGGTCGCCTTCCCGGCACCGGGACTGGAGCGCACCACCGGGCAGATCGCCCTGAAGGCGTTCCCGGCGGCCATCCTCGGCGGTATGGCCTCCCCGGTCGGTGCCCTGGTCGGCAGCATGCTGATCGGCCTCACCGAGGCCTTCGTCGCCGGCTACCAGTCCGACCTGCACGTCCTCGGCGAGGGCTTCGGCGACGTCGCCCCCTACGCGGTGATGGTGCTGGTCCTCCTGATACGCCCCGCCGGGCTCTTCGCGGCGAAGGGAGCGGCACGTGTCTGACCTTCTCAAGAAGAGCACCCTTCTCGAGCGCGGCGGCCTCCTCAAGCACGGCCGGCTCCTGCTGCCCGCCCTCCTGCTGTGCGCCCTGCCCTTCTACCTGGACGCCTTCTGGCTGCGCATCGGCCTGTTCTCCATGGCCGCGGCCATCGGCGCCGTCGGGCTCGGCCTGCTCAGCGGCACCGCGGGACAGCTCTCCCTCGGGCACGCCTTCTTCCTCGCCGTCGGCGCCTACGGGTACGTATGGCTGGCGGGCGAGCCCGGACCGGGGCTGCCGCCGGTCGTCGCCGCCGTGCTCGCCGTGCTGCTCGCCGGAGCCGCGGGCGGCCTGTTCAGCCCCGTCGCCGGCCGGGTGAAGGGCATCTACCTCGGCGTGGCCACCCTCGCCCTGGTCTTCCTCGGCCACCACGTCCTGCTCACCGCCGACTCCGTCACCGGCGGCTTCAACGGACGCTCGGTGCCGCCTCTGGAGATCGGCGGGTTCACCTTCGCCGAGACCGACCCGGAACTGACGGTCATGGGCGTGCCGTTCGGCGCCGAGGAACGGCTCTGGTACCTGGGGCTCGTCCTGTTCGCGCTGACCTGGTTCACCGCGCGGGGACTGCTGCGCGGGCGCCCCGGACGCGCCCTGGTGGCGCTGCGCGACAGCGAGACCGCGGCTTCCGTGATGGGCGTGCACGTGGCCCGGTACCGCTCGGCCGCGTTCGTCGTCTCCTCGATGTACGCGGGCCTCGCCGGAGTCCTCCTCGCGCTCTCCTTCCGCCGCGTCGTGCCCGACTACTTCTCCCTCCTCCTCTCCGTCGACTATCTCGCCATGATCGTCATCGGCGGCCTCGGGTCGGTGGCGGGCGCCACGGCCGGTGCCGTCTTCGTCACCGCGCTGCCCCTGCTGATGACCCGCTACGCCGACCAGTTGCCGCTGGTGGCGACCCCGGGCTCCGGCGACGGCTCCATCGGCCCGACCGAGGCCTCCCGCTACCTCTACGGCGCGGCGATCGTCGTGATCCTGCTCCACGCCCCGGACGGCCTGCACGGACTGGCCCGACGGACCCGCGCACGCCTGCGCCGCAAACCACCCGTCACCGGCCCTTCCGACACCGGGCCCACGTCCCGGCCCTCCGCCACCACCGCCAACGCCGCACGAACCAAGGAGCACACCCCGTGAACGTCACGCACCCCAGGCCCCGCACCACCCGGACCGCCGCCCTGGCCGCGGCACTGGCCGCCGTGCTGCTCGCGGGCACCGCATGCAGCTCGAAGGCGGACGGCGGGAGCACCGACGACGCCGCCGACGGCGTCAAGGCCGGACCCGGAGTCAGCGACAAGGCCATCAAGCTGGGCGCGCTGACCGACCTCACCGGCCCCTACGCCACCCTCGGCAAGAGCATCGTGCAGGCCCAGCAGATGTGGGCGGACGAGACCAACGCCGCGGGCGGCATCTGCGGACGCAAGGTCGAGATCGTCGTCAAGGACCACGGCTACGACGTGCAGAAGGCGGTCACCGCCTACGCCGACATCTCCCCGGACGTCGTCGCCCTGCCCCAGGTCATCGGCTCGCCGGTGGTCGCGGCCCTCCTCGACGACATCGAGCGGGACCACATGCTGACCTTTCCGCAGGCCTGGGCCGCCTCCCTGCTCGGCAGGGACTCCGTCCAGGTCCTCGGCACCACCTACGACATCGACATGATCGCTGCCGTCGACTTCCTCACCCGCACCAAGAAGGTCGCCAAGGGCGACACGATCGGCCACGTGTACTTCGAGGGCGACTACGGCGCCAACGCGCTGGAGGGCTCCGAGTGGGCCGCCGAGGAGGCGGGGATGAAGGTGGTCGGCCAGAAGATCAAGGCCACGGACACCGATCTGACCGCGCAGGTCTCGGCGCTGAGCAAGGCCGGGGTGAAGGCGATCCTGATCAGCGCCGGCCCCGCCCAGACCGCCTCCCTCGCCGGCGTGGCCGCCGCCCGGGGCCTGAAGGTGCCGATCGTCAGCAGCGCTCCCGGATACTCCCCGCAGCTGATGAAGACGCCTGCGGCACCGGCGCTGGCGGCCATGGTCCACGTGGTCAGCGCCGCACCGGCGGTCAGCTCCGACCTGCCGGGCGTCAAGAAGATGGTCGCCTCCTACAACAAGAAGTACCCGGGCGAGCCGGTCGACTCCGGCGTGCTCTCGGGCTACAACGCCGCCCAGCTGATGGGCGCCGACCTGAAGAAGGCGTGTGAGGGCGGCAGCCTCACCCGGCAGGACGTGGTCAAGGCGCACCGCTCGCAGAAGAACGCCGACACCGGCCTCGGCACCCCGCAGAACTTCACCCTGGTGACCGAGCCGGCCAGCCGGTCCACCTACGTGCTGAAGCCCGACGCCAAGGCGGCCGGCGGCCTGGTCGGCGTGGAGGAGGCCCACAAGGCGCCCGGCGTCGACGCGTACCTGGCCGGACGCGGCTGACCGTTTTGGGTGGCCGTCAACTCGACTGCTCCGCAGTCGCCTTGGCGGCCACCTGATCCGCGTACTGGTTCGTCTGACCACAGGGTCTCTAGGATGTACTCTCGGTCATGCCAGTGCAGTTGGCGCGGTACAGAGCTGGGGGAACGATGCAAGCCGACAAGCAGTTGTCCACGGAGATCGACGCCAACGTGCCAACGGCCGCACGTATGTACGACTATTACCTGGGCGGCAAGGACAACTACGCGGCCGACCGGGCGGCGGTCGGGGAACTCGACAAGGTCGTCCCCAGCACCCGTCGGCTCGCGCTGAACAACCGGCGCTTCCTGCAGCGCGTCGTCAGGACCCTCGTGGAGGACTACGGCATCCGCCAGTTCCTGGACCACGGTTCCGGCCTGCCCACGCAGGACAACGTCCACCAGGTCGCGCAGCGCGTCGCCCCCGACTCCCGGGTCGTCTACGTGGACAACGACCCGATGGTGCTGGTCCACGGCCGCGCGCTGCTCGACCAGAACGACCGGACCGCCGTCATCCACGCCGACATGCGTTCGACGGAGGAGATCTTCTCCCACCCGGACACCCAGCGCCTGATCGACTTCTCGCAGCCGGTGGCCGTGCTGTTCAACTCGGTCTTCCACTGCATCCCGGACAGCGACACCGACGGCCCGACGGCGGTGATCCGCCGTGTCACCGAGCGACTGGTGCCCGGAAGCTACGCGGTGATGTGCCAGCTGGTCAGTGAGGACGCCGAGGTGCGGGAGTCCGTCACGGCCTTCATGGACCAGGCGACGCAGGGGCACTGGGGCCGGGTCCGCGAGCCCAAGGACGTCGAGGCCTACTTCGCGGGCATGGACATCCTGGAGCCGGGCCTCGTGGAGGTCTCGACCTGGCGTCCGGACAGTGAGGTGGCTCCGCGCCAGCTCACCGACGAGTGGATCGAGTTCGGCGGTCTGGGCCGCATCCGCTAGCGGAGAGAGCACGAAGGGCCGCGCGCCAGGCGTGCGGCCCTTCTCCTTCGCGTCCTGCCTTTCGCGTCCTGCCTTTCGCGTCCTGGCGTCGCTACTTCTCGGCGTAGCGCTGCGCCATCGTCCGGCGCAGCAGGTCCAGTGACTCGCGCGGCGTGAGCGCCTCGTCGGCCAAGCGGTCCAGCGCGACCCGGTACTCCTCGGTCTCGTCCCGGTCCTCGAGGAAGTTGGCGCTCTTGATGTGCTCCAGGTAGACCACGTCGGGCAGATCGATGCCGCCGAAACGCAGATAGGTGACCGGGATCGCGGGCGCCGACGCGTTCGTCACGGCCAGCGGCACGATCTGCAGCGTCACATGGGGCTGCCCGGCCATCTCGACGAGGTGCGCGAGCTGTGCCCGCATGACTTCACGGCTGCCCAGTACCCGCAGCAGCACGGACTCGTCGATGATCGCCCACAACTGAGGTGCGTCACCACGGCCCAGCAACTCCGCACGGCGCATACGCAGTTCGACACGTCGCTGGACCTCGCCGGCGGGCGCGTTCGGCAGGCCCCGCTCGACCACGGCCCGGGTGTAGTCCCCGGTCTGGAGCAGACCGGGGACGTACTGGATCTCGAAGGTCCGGATGGTCGCCGCGGCCTCCTGGAGCCCGACCAGACGGTCGAACCACTCGGGCATGAGGCGCTTGTCGTACCGCTGCCACCAGCCCGGTTCGCCGGCCCGCTGCAACAGCTTGACCAGAACCGAGGCCTCGTAGGGGTCGGTGCCGTACCGCTCCAGGATCGCGCGGACGTCCGTCTCCGTCGGAGGTTTGCGGCCCTTGCCCGACTCGATGCGGGAGAGCTTCGCCGGGCTGAACCCGATGTCGCGTGCCGCCTGTTCCTGGGACAGGCCGGCGTCCTCGCGGAAGCCCGCCAGCTGAACGCCGACGAGCATCTTCAGCAGAGTCGGAGCCGGCTCGGCCCGGTCCAGATAGGGTTCGAGACGGGAGAGGCGATGCGATGCGGCGGACATCCTGACTCCCAGCAGACCGGCAGACTTGAGAAACCACACTATCTCATCTCGCATGTGCCCGCCGCATCAGCCCGTGGAACCGGGTAGTTGGCCTCCGCTTCACGATGGCCGCCCGCGTCGCCGGCCGCTCCCGGCCCCACTCCACAACAGCCCGCTTCACAGCAGCCCGCTTCACAGCAGGTGGTCGAACTCGCCCTCCTTCGCCCCGGCCAGGAAGGCGGCCACCTCGGCGGAGGTGTAGACGAGCGCGGGGCCGTCCGGATCACGGGAGTTGCGCATCGCGATGCCTCCGTCAACGAGGGCGACCTCGACGCAGTTGCCCTCGGCGTTGCTGTGCCGACTCTTCTTCCAGCAGGCGTCCAACAGGCTGGCCTGCACTCCGTTGCGCACTGGTGGCACCGCGGTCTCCTTGCCGTTCGGGGGAGCGGACCGAGCCCGTCGGTCCCCGTGCGCTCCCATCCGATTTTTTTCGCGCAATTTCTCGTGCAATTGCACGCGAGCGCTGTCAGCGTGGATAATAGCCGTGGCGTCAACCCCTCGGTCGGCGCCCTGTCCTGACGTCGCATCAGGGAGATGCCGTGTCGTCACCTGCGCATCCAACGCTCCGGTCGCCCGGCGAAGCCGTGTCGGAGGCAGGCCCGGCGAGCCGGTTCGGGGAGCTCCCGCGTGCGGCGCGGCCGGCCGCCGGCCGGGACGAGTGGCCGTTCCCCGTTCCCCACGCGAAGTACCACGCCCCAGGCGGCCGACCCGCTTCCGCGGTGCTGCGTGTCGCGTGCAGCGGGGAGGGGTTCGCCCGGGCCCGGGTCTTCACGCGGGACACGCTGAGCGACTGGTCCCTGGACCGGCACGCCGACGACGCGGTCCTCGTGATCACCGAGCTCGTCTCCAACGCCGTGCGGCACGCGGTGCCGTCGGCGGCGGCCGGCGCACCCGAGGTCAGGCTGGGACTCGCCCTGGACTCCGACCATCTGACGTTGACCGTCTCCGATCCCGGGGACAACGCGCCCGTGTTCGCCCCGTCCGGAATCTCCGCTCTCCAAGAGCACGGACGCGGCCTGTGCATCGTCGACGCCCTCGCGGAGGAATGGGGCTGGACCCCGCGGCCTCCGGCGGGCAAGACCGTCTGGGTCAAGTTGTCGACCCGCCCCCTCACCTGACCGACTGCCGCGGAAGGGCCCCACACCATGCGCAGCGCTCCGACACCCGAGCCGAGTACCCGGCGCACCGACCGTCAGACGCAGCCGCCCGGCCCGCCCCGGGCCGCCGGCCCCCTGGCGGGGCTGGACGGCGTGCCCTGGGGTGAGATCCAGGACTCCAGCGGCTCCGCCGCGGCCATTCCGCGGCTGCTGCGCAAGGTCGCCTGGGGTGACGCCGAGACTGCTCGTGCCGCCCTCGGCGATCTGCGCAAGCGCATCTGCCAGTACGGCTTCGTCGTCGAACAGGCCACCGCCGCGACCGTCCCCTTCCTGTGGGAACTGGCGCAGCGGCCCCAGGTGAGCTGCCGGGCGCAGATCATCCAGCTGCTCAAGAACATCGCCGACGCCCGCCAGTGGGAGACCACCGCCACCGCCTACCCCAAGCTGCTCAACCACCGGGAGAACCCCGTGGCGTGGGAGCGCGCGGCGCGGCAGGCCGTCCACGCCCGGCGGGACGGACTGGAGCGGCTGCTGGCCGAGGGCGACAGCGAGATCGCGCGGGCCACGACCGAACTGGCCCGCACACTCGGAGACTGAGACCCGCGCCCTCCACGGGGGAGAAGGCGCGGGTCTCCTTCCGACGCGCGGGCGTACGGGCATACGGGCGTACCGGCCTTCGGAACGGTGTGGCGTACTCCTCGCCGACGGGGTAGTAAAGCGCGGGAAGAAAGCGCTTGCCCCACCCGGTCACCAGGAGGACCACGCCGATGGCGTCGCCGCCCGAAAAGCCACTCGATCACCGCTACCGGGGCGAACACCCGATACGCACGCTCGTCTACCTGTTCCGCGCCGACCGCCGCCGTCTGGCGGGGGCCGTCGCGGTCTTCACCGTCAAGCACAGTCCGGTCTGGCTGCTGCCCCTCATCACCGCGTCGATCATCGACACCGTCGTCCAGCACGGACCGATCGGCGACCTGTGGACCAGTACCGGGATCATCATGTGCATCCTGGTGTTCAACTACCCGCTGCACCTGCTGTACGTCCGTCTCCTGTACGGCAGCGTGCGCCGCATGGGCACGGCCCTGCGCTCCGCGCTGTGCACCCGCATGCAGCAGCTCTCCATCGGCTACCACTCGCGCGTCAGCGCCGGCGTCCTGCAGGCCAAGGTCGTCCGGGACGTGGAGACGGTGGAGCAGATGGTGCAGCAGACCGCGGAGACGGGCCTGGGCGCGTTCACCGTCCTCACCGGCGGCCTGGTCATCATCGCCGTGCGCACACCTGAGTTCCTGCCGGTCTTCCTCGTCGTCGTACCCGCCGCCTCCCTCCTCGTGGCCCGCCTCCGCGCCCGGCTGCGCAGCCACAACGAGCACTTCCGGCACGAGGTCGAGACCCTGTCCTCCAGGGTCACGGAGATGACCCGGCTCATCCCGGTCACCCGGGCCCACGGCCTGGAGGGCAAGGCGCTGCGCCGCATGGACGGCACCCTGGACCGGCTGCTGACCTCCGGCAACCGCCTGGACCTGGTCAACGGCCGCTTCGGCTCGCTGTCCTGGGTCGTGCTCAACGTGGTCGGCGTACTGGTCCTCGCGGGCGCCGCGCTGATCTCGTACCACGACGTCTGGGGCGTCACCGCCGGCGACGTCGTCATGCTCAGCGCCTTCCTGACCACCCTCACCAACTCCACGACAACGTTGGCAGGGCTGGCGCCGGTCATCACCAAGGGCCTGGAGTCCGTCCGTTCGGTCGGCGAGGTGCTCCAGGCTCCCGAACTGGAGGACAACGAGGGCAAGGCGGAGCTGACCTCGCTGCGCGGCGCCGTCACCTTCGAGGGCGTCGGGCACCTCTACGACAGCGACGGGCGGCCCGCGGTGAGCGACTTCACGCTCGCTGTCCGCCCCGGCGAGACCATCGCCCTGGTGGGCGCGTCCGGCGCCGGCAAGTCCACCGTCCTCAATCTGGTCATCGGCTTCCTGCGTCCGAGCTCGGGCCGGTTGCTGCTCGACGGCACCGACATGAACACCCTCGACCTGCGCACGTACCGGCGCTTCGTCTCGGTGGTGCCGCAGGAGTCCGTCCTCTTCGACGGCACGATCCGGGAGAACGTCGCCTACGGCATGGACGACGCCGACGAGGAGGCGGTGCGCGCGGCCCTGCGCGACGCCAACGCGCTGGAGTTCGTCGACCGGTTGCCGCGGGGCCTCGACACCCTGGTCGGGGAGCACGGCGCACGGCTGTCCGGCGGCCAGCGGCAGCGCCTGGCCATCGCCCGAGCCCTGATCCGGGACCCCAGGGTGCTCATCCTGGACGAGGCCACCTCTGCGCTGGACACCCGCTCGGAGGCGCTTGTCCAGCAGGCGCTGGCCAGGCTGCTGCGCGGGCGCACCACGTTCGTCGTCGCGCACCGGCTGTCCACCGTGCGGGGTGCGGACCGGATCGTGGTGATGGGCGACGGCCGGATCCAGGAGATCGGCACCCACGAGGAACTGCTGGGCAGGGGAGGGGCGTACGCGGCACTGCACAGCGGCCAGGTCGCCTGACTACCGGGGCCCGGCGGCCCGCGCCCCGGCGGGGCCGCGCCCCGGGCGTCAGGCCACCGTCGCGGTGTCAGGCCACCGTCGCGGTGTCAGGCCACCGTCGGGGAGTCAGGCCGCCGTCGGGGCGTCAGGCACGGTCGGGCTGTCAGGCCCCGGCCGGGCGGCGCCCAGTACCCGACCGGTGAAGTCCGCCAGTTGGCCCCGCATCCTCTCGCGCGGCACGCCCTCCGGGCCGGCCAGGTGCTCGACCAGGTCGGCCCGGACGGCGGCGAGCAGCGCGTGGGCGGCGAAGTCGCCGTCGGCGAGGCCGGGAACCTGCTCCAGCATGGTGCGCAGGAGGGTGTGCCAGCGCCCGTAGTGCTCGGCCCCGTAGGGGCTGCCGCTGCCGGCGCCCTCCAGGGCCAGTGCGAGGCGGCGGTTGTCGAGTTTGAAGCACAGGAGCGCGTCGAGCAGGGCGGGGACGCGCTGCGGCGGGGGAGTGCCGGGGCCCAGCGGTGGCGGGCCCGTCGTGACGGCCTCCTCGATCGGCTCCAGCCGTGCCTCGTACAGCGCCTTGATCAGTCCGATCCGGTCGCCGAAGGCCCGGAAGAGCGTTCCCTTGCCGACGCCGGCCGCCGCCGCGACGTCCGCCATGGTGACGTCGTCGGGGCTCTCGCAGCGGACGAAGAGGATGTCGGCGGCCGCGAGAACGGCCGCCCGGTTGCGGGCGGCGTCCTTGCGGGGCTTGCGCTCGGTCACGGGGGTCTCCTCCGTCGCTGCATTGCAAAGCGGACCGCCGGTCCGTATTGTTTGAAGCGGACCGACGGTCCGCATTCTATGCGACGGAGGAGTGCCCACTCATGCCCACACCCACCCCACCCACCGCGCCCGCCCCGGCGGCGGACCTGTACCGCCACAGCCTGCGGCTGCTGCTGGACAAGGACATCGACGCCTGGGTCGGCCTGTGGGCCGACGACGGAGTCATGGAATTCCCCTTCGCCCCCGAGGGTCGGCCCCGGCGGCTGGAGGGCCGGGAGGAGGTCGCCGCCTACATGCGCCCCTATCCCGACCACATCGACCTGCACGACTTCCCCGAACTGCGGATCCACGAGACCACCGACCCGCGGACCGTCGTGGTGGAGATGCGCGGCGTGGGCCGGGTGGTGAAGACCGGCGCGCCTTTCGACATGACGTACATCGCCCTCGTGACCGTCGAGGACGGGCGGTTCACCTCCTACCGCGACTACTGGAACCCGCTCGCCCTCCAGGAACCCGGCACCGACTTCACCGGGAGCGGCCGATGACCGGCACCGGCACCACGCTGGTCATCGGAGCCACCGGCACGACGGGCGGCCGAACCGCCGGCCAACTGGTCGCCGCGGGCCACCGTGTGAAGGCCGCGAGCCGGCGCGCGACCCCGCTGCCGGGCGCGGAACCGGTCCGCTTCGACTGGCACGACACCACCATGCACGACGCGGCACTCGACGGAGCCGACCGTGTCTACCTCATTCCGCCGCTGGGTGACTCGGACCCGGCCGCGGTCATGGTGCCCTTCCTGCGAAGGGCCCGCGCCGCGGGCGTACGGCGTGCGGTGCTGCTCAGCTCCTCGGCCGTCCCCGAGGGAGGTCCGGCGGTGGGTGCGGTGCACCGTGCGCTCCCCGGCCTGTTCGACGAGTGGGCGGTGCTGCGGCCCTCCTGGTTCATGCAGAACTTCACCGGTACCCACGCCCACGCCGTCAGCGTCCGGAAGGACGGCACCATCCTGACCGCCGCGGGGAGCGGCCGTGTGGGCTTCGTCGACGCCGACGACATCGCCGCCGTCGCCGTGCACGCCCTGACCGACGACCACACCCCCCGTGGGGACCTGATCCTCACGGGTCCCGAGGCCCTCGGCTACGACGACATCGCTGCGATCCTCACCCAGGCCGGCGGCCGTCCCGTGGTCCACCGGCGCCTGACCCACGAGCAGTTGCGCGACCGCCTCGCGACACTGGTGCCGCCGGAATTCGCCGCGATGCTGGCCGACATGGACAGTGCCATCGCCCGGGGGGCCGAGGACCGCACCACCGACACGGTCCGGCGCGTCACCGGCCGTCCGCCGCACGGTTTTCGGGAGGTGCTGGAGCGGGAACTCGGTGCGCGGTGAGTGATGCGCGAACGGGCAGGGCTCGATCCCGTTCGGTCCCTTTTCAACCAAGTCGTCGCCCGCTCGCGATGACGGTCGGACACGAAGCGATGGATTTTCGTCAATTGCGAGCAGGCGCACGCACGGTGTGATTGTTTCGGCCGGGTTCGGGCATACGCAGCGAAACTCGAGAGAGGGGCGCTTCGTGCTCGAACCGGACCCGAAGGTCGTCAGGGAGTTGCTGACGCGGTACGCGTCGCTGCGGATCGCTCAGGCGGAGAGGGGGAGTCCGGCGACGGCGCGGGAGCTGGCGGACGTCAGCTACACGCTGTGCGTGATGACGGCGACGACGAGCATTCACGACGCGGTGGCCAAGGCCGACGCGCTGCTGCTCGCCAAGGGACGGGCTCCGGACGCCGTCCGCGCGGCGGACCCGGAGGGGGAGAGCGGCCTGTCGCTGGCCGTGTGACACCGTCACATCCGGGGCCCGCCTCCTCAGACCGAAAGCGCCGGGATGGTCCGCAAGGCGGGCCCTACGCGGGGCCCGCCGACGCGGCCGGCTTTCCGTGGAACGCCGCGCGATAGGCGTACGGAGTGGTGCCGACCACCCGGCGGAACCGCTCCCGGAAGGCAGTGGGCGAGCCGAACCCGGCCTGCCGCGCGATCCGTTCGATCGAGTGGTCGCCGTTCTCCAGCAGGTACTGGGCGCGCCGCACCCGCGCCCGCAGCAGCCACTGCAGCGGCGTGGTGCCCGTCTGTTCGCGGAACCGCCGGCTGAAGGTGCGCTCGCTCATGCCCGAGCGCGCCGCCATCGCCCCGAGGGTGACCTCCCCGGCCAGGTTGTCCTCGATCCACTCCAGCAGCGGCTCCAGGTCCGAGCCCCGCGGCACGGGCGGGTGCTCGTGCACGATGAACTGGGCCTGGCCGCCCTCCCGTTCCAGCGGCACGACACACATCCGGGCTGCGTGCGCGGCGACGGCCGATCCCAGGTCCCGGCGGATCATGTGCAGGCACATGTCCAGACCGGCGGCGGCGCCCGCGGACGTGAGGATCTGCCCGTTGTCGACGTAGAGCACGTCCGGCTGCACCTCCACGCGCGGGTAGCGGCGGGCCAGTTCCGCCGCGGCGATCCAGTGGGTGGTGGCTCGCAGTCCGTCCAGTAGCCCGGCCTCCGCGAGGACGAAGGCGCCCACGCACACCGACGCGATCCGCGTACCGGCACCGGCTGCCCGCCGCAGCGCCGCGAGGACGCGTTCCGAGGGAGGGCCGTGCTCCTCGGAGCGGCCCGGCACGATGATCGTGTCGGCGGACTCCAGCGCCTCAAGGTCTCGGTCGATACGGAGGGCGAGCCCCTCCGTGCGCACCTCGGGCGATTCCGCGCACAGTCGGACCCGGTACGGGCTGCGCCCGTCGGGCAGCCGCGTCCAGTCGAACGCCTGCAGGGGCGCCGCCATGTCGAACGGAACCACGTCGTCGAGGACCAGGATCGCCACCGAGTGCATGGCCGCCACGATAGGCGGATTCCCGCCGGGGGCAGAACCCCGCGCACGCCCTCGCTCCGCCTTCTTCTGCCGGATCTCTCCTGGTGAAGGCGTTGGCGAGATTCCGTTGGAAGCTGTCGTTTCAGCCTCTGTGCGATCACTCGCCGTGTTTCTAGCGTGGCTCCGACCGCATCGACCGAACTGCCTATCGGAGCCCCGACCGATGACGAAGATCCTTCTGTCCCTCCACGTCCTGGCCGCCATCATCGCCATCGGGCCCGTCACCGTCGCGGCCAGCATGTTCCCGCCGGCCGCCCGGCGGGTGGCGGTGCCGGTGCCTGCGGGGGCGGGTGAGGGAACCGACGCCGGGGACGTGAGCACCGTCCGGCTGCTGCACCGCATCTGTCGGGTCTACGCCGGTCTCGGCATCGCGGTGCCGGTCCTCGGCTTCGCCACCGCCGCGGCGATGGGCGTCCTGGGAGACGCATGGCTCATCGCATCCATCGCGCTGACCGCGGCCGCCGCCGGCCTCCTGGTCGCCTTCGTCCTGCCCCGTCAGGAAGAGCTCCTGGAGCAGCTGACCGACCGGCAGCCCGTCGAGCGCGCCCGTACCGCCCGGCTCGCCATGTTCACCGGCCTGTTCAACCTGCTGTGGGCCACGGTCACGGTCCTCATGATCGTCCGGCCCGGCTCCACCACCGGCGCGTGAGCCGCCGTCACCTTGTGGGTGGAATGCGCACCACCGGGTGAACGGGCGCCTAGACTGCTCAGTCGCGCCTCCGTACGGGGGCGGACGACACGAAAGGCACGTTGACGGGTGTTCCAGGATTCCCCCATCTACGACCGACTCGTCGCCGAACGCGGTGACGTCCCCGAGCAGGTGCGGCGGGACGCCGAGCGTGTGAGCAGGGAGCTGGAGGTTGTCATGCGCCCGCTGCACTCACCCGGCCACCTGCCCGGCGCCGAACGACAGCCGTCCCCGGGCGCCGGCTGGCAACGCACCGCCCTGCTGCCCGGCCCCCGCCCGCACTAGGGGCCGGCGAGGCGGGCACACCGCAGCGCACCTCAGCCGACGACCGCCGTGCCGGGGCCGCCCGCGTCCACCGGGTCCTCGGGCCCGGGCCGGGCCAGCCACTCGGCGATGGTGCGGGCGATGGGCTGGCCCGTGTCCACCTCGACGAAACCGAACTGCCCCGACTGGTTGCACTCCAGGAACCACCAGGTTCCGTCGCCGTCCTCGGCGAAGTCGAGGGCGCCGTAGGCCAGTCCCGCGGCGCTCAGGTAGGCGCGGACGGCCTCCGCGACGCGCGGCGGCACCTCGGCGGGCCGCCACGGCCCGGCGGACGCCGTGAAGCGGACGTCCACCTCGTCGGGATCCGAGCCCGCGAGGGTCGTCTTCCGCGCGGCCAGCAACTCGTCGCCGACGGCCGTGAGGCGGATGTCGGCACGCTTGGCGACCCGGCGCTGCAGCAGGGTCGGGCCGTGGGCGACGGCGGAGAAGTCGGCCTCGGGCGGAACCCTGCTGGTCGGCACCGCCAGGGGCGGGTCCTGCGGATGGGCGCCCGAGACGGGCTTGACCACCAAATCCGGGTAGCGCTCGGCGAACTCGCGGGCCGCCCGTGGGAACGTCGTGATCAGCGTGGCCGGCACGGGCAGCCCGCACTGCTGGGCGAGACGCAGCTGCCAGGGCTTGTACCGGGCCCGGTGCGCCGCGTCCGGCTGGTTCATCCAGCGCGCCCCAGAGCCGCGGAGCATGCCGTAGAGCGCCTGTCCGGACTCCTCGGTCAGCCACGCGGAGGGCTCGGCGGCCCGCGTGGCCGCGCCGCCCGGCCTGCGCACCCAGACGGACCGCAGTCCGCCGATGCTCACCAGGCGGCCCCCCGAGGACAGATGGCCCCGGAAGGAGCCGTGCACGAACTCGCCGGAGAGCGCGACGGAGTCGGTCAGGTCGGCGGGGTCCAGGCGGACCACCGGGACTCCCGACGCGTTCAGGTGCACGACCACCATGTCCGCGGTGACGTCCTCTTCACAGGTCAGGATCAAGACGGTCATTCTCGACGGCCCGTGTTCAGTCGTCGAAGTGAGTCTTCGACCCCGCGGTGGAGGTCGTGGTCCCCAGTTCTCTCAGCAGCGCGTGGTCACAGGCGGCCGCCCGCCCGTCCATAAGCACGTTCAACTGCAGCCCGGAGTCGTAGACGTACGGAGTCGTGGCTTCCAACTCCACTGCCGGGCGTGCGTAGTTGAGGGCGAACGGTTTCATCGTCTCTCCCTGGTCGGTGCTGCGCCGAGCAGGCGATGGTCCCTTTGCGCCGTCGCCTGGTCCGCCGACTGCCTTCGGCTTCCAGAGACTTATACGAATCGAACGGGTGATTGGTTTCCTTACGCAGCGTAGTCATGAGGCGGACCGGCGCTTTCCCGCCGCTCCGCGGCGCCCCGCCGCCCGCCGAGAGAGCCGCGCGCCGAGCGCAGGGCGAGCAGCAGTACACCGATGTCGTCCAGGTAGACGGGATCGGGCACCAGGTCGGTCGGCAGTACCAAGTAGAGGACGGCGCCCCAGAAGACCCACCTCGGACCGGTGGGAAGACCGGCCCGTCTGAGATCCCGTCGGGTGCGGACCAGCCGCACCAGGACGCCGACCGCCGTCGCGAGGACGACCGCCGCGAGCAACACCACCGCGACGATCACCACTGTGGTCGTATCCACCCACCCCTCCTCATGGTGCGTGCTCGTGCCGCACGGCACACGCCTACTCTCCCCGGATGCCCGCTCGGGGCGGTGACGAGTCCGCACCCAAGGGTCTCTCATCCCTGTGGCCCACTCCAGTGGCACGGTGCGGCGGACGTGCTTAGTAATGGTCAGCACACAGCGCGAGTCGCATGTCGGGGACGCAGGGCGGCCGCACCCCCACCAGACGGAGAGATCATGACTACCGGCTCTTCATCACCTCGTTCGCCCGAGTACGCCATATCCGCCGTGGACCTGCCCACCGGGGAGACGACCACGGCCACGGGCACGCACCCGGTGCGTCCGTCGGCCGCGCAAGCAGACGCCGAGGCGTCGACCGTCCACCCCTCGGCCGCCCGCTCGCCGGCCCCCCAGCCGCCCGCCCCCCAGCCGCCCACCCCCCAGCCGTCCGTCCTCCAGGAACCGGCACCCGTCCCTCACGAACCCGCACCCGTCCCACAGGAGCCCTTCGTTCAGGGGACCTCCGTCCAGGAACTCGCCACCCACGACGGAGCGGTGCGTGAGTACGGCGATCCCGTCGGCGACCTGGTGCGTGCCGCCGTGGCCGACCGGCCGCTGGAGGAGGTCGTCGACCTGATCACGATGCTGGAGCAGTCCCCCCACTACGCGCAGGCCACGATCGACGCCCTGCGCGCGGTCGGCGTGAACCGCTCCGTGGAGGACGTCACCCGGCTGGTCGGCCTGCTGACCCGGCCGCCGCGTCATTCGGACAGCGCGGACGAGGCGATCCGGGCCGCGGCGGAGTGCCGCTCGGTCGAGGACGTCACCCGGCTGATGGAACTGCTGCACCGCACACCCCTGGAACCGCACTGCGGACAGGAGGCCGTACGGGCCGCCGCCACCGGCCGGCCCGTCGAGGAACTGGTCGAGCTGATCGGCCGGCTGGCCGAGGACGGGCGGGTACGCCCGGACAGCCCCGACGCCCGGCACCTGCGGGCGGCACTGGACGGCGCCGGCGAGGACGACGGACCTGAGTCCGCCGACCGTCCGGCGGGACTGGCCGGCGCCTTCGCCGCGGCGGACCGCGGTGGCCGCGAACGCCGCAGGACACCGCGCCTGCGCCGCCGGGGCCGTGACCGCGCGTCGCGTGACCGCGATCAGGACCCCGCGTCGCGTGACCGTGACCAGAACCGTGCGTCGCGTGACCGCGACCAGAACCCGGCCGCACGTGACCGCGACCGCCCGGCGCCCCGGGCCGCCCGGGGCGCGGCCTGGCCGACCTGGCTCACCGTCGCCGTCCTGGCCGGGTGCGGCGTGGCCTACTTCCCGCTGCACCAGAACGACGCCTCCTCCGCCCGCGCCTACGGGGTCGCCCTCGGCCTGTCGGCGCTCTGCCTGGTGCTGGCCCTGCTGCTCACCGTGCGGCCCGCCGTACCGCTGCTCGCCGTGGCGGTCGTGGGGCCGGCGGCGCTGGCCGCGGCCAAGCTCTACGGCAGCGTGACCCCGTCGGCTCGGGTGTCCCCGGCCGTGGACCTCACCCTGGCGCCCACCTGGATCGCCGTCGCGGTCGCCGTACTCGCGTCGCTGGTCGCGCTCCTGGCCCTGTGCGTACGGGTGGCCTCGCAGGCGCCCGCCAGGCGCTGGTCGGCCCGCCCGATGACCGGAGCGAGCCGCGCCGCGGACTGACCACCCGCGGACCGATCACCCGGTCCGCCCCGCGCGGGACGGGGGGCGGGGCCGGAGAGGACGGGGGGAAGAAGAGAAACACCGAGCCCACCAAACGGCCCGTGTGTTATCCGTTTTTGACGAGGACGAAGAATAAACCGGTTGGGGTTGGGGGGGGTTCC
>NZ_JBHJRX010000026.1:66695-76783 GCF_042268605.1 Streptomyces sp. NPDC056296
GGTAGGCCGGAGGGGGGAAGGGAGAAGAAGGGGGGGGGGGCGAACAACGGGGGAAGAAACAACTGGTTCAGCCCAGGGGGGAGGGGGGGAGGAGAAGGACGCCGGGAGCGAACCACGTCCCGCCCTCACGTCCCCAACATGCCCGCGGGATGCTCGTGTTCGAGCAGGCCGGTGAGCACCCGGTCCGGGGTGAGCGGGAGTTCCCGGTAGCGGATGCCCGTGGCGTGGTGGACCGCGTTCCCGACGGCCGCCGCCGAGCCGACGATGCCGATCTCGCCGATGCCCTTGCTGCCCATGGGGTTGAGGTGGGCGTCCTCCTCGTCGACCCAGTGCGCCTCCACCGCCGCGACGTCGGCGTGCGCGGGCACGTGGTACGAGGCCAGATCGGACTCGGTGAAGTCGCCGAACGCCGGGTCCACCGTGCTGTCCTCGGTGAGCGCCATGCCCAGGCCCATCGTCATGCCCCCGATGAACTGCGAGCGCGCCGTACGGGCGTTGAGGATGCGCCCCGCCGCGAAGACACCGAGCAGCCGCGTCACCCGAACCTCGCCGGTGACCGTGTCGACGGTGACCTCGGCGAAGTGCGCGCCGAACGCGTGGCGCGCGTAGGGGCTCTCGGCGTCGGCGGTGCCGGAGGTGTCCGCGTCGGCCGCGATCCCGTCGTCGGGCAGCGGCCCCGAGTGCTCGGCCAGCCGGCCGGTCAGCCGCACGCACGCCTCGTGCACGGCCCACCCCCAGGAGGCGGTACCGGAGGAGCCGCCGGCCATGGGCGCGAAACCGATGTCGCTGTCGGCGACTTCGATACGTACTCGGTCCAGCGGGACCCCGAGGGCGTCGGCCGCGACCTGGGCGCAGACCGTGCGGGCGCCCGTTCCGATGTCGGTGGCGTTGACGCGCACCAGGAAGCCGCCGCCGGGCAGGGCCCGCGCGGACGCCGCGCACGGCGACACCAGGACCGGATACGTGGCCGCGGCCACCCCGCTGCCGACCAGCAGGGGACCGTCGCTGCGGGACCCGGGTCGCGGATCGCGGCCCTCCCACCCGAAGCGGCGGGCGCCCTCGCGCAGACACTCCATCAGATGCCTGCTGCTGAACGGCTTGCCGCTGTCGGGCTCGGTCTCCGGCTCGTTGCGGATCCGCAGCTCCACCGGGTCCATGCCGAGTTCGACGGCCAGTTCGTCCACCGCGGACTCCAGCGCGTACATGCCGGGGCACTCGCCGGGGGCGCGCATCCAGGACGGTGTGGGCACGTCGAGCCGCGCCACGCGGTGGAGCGTGCGCAGGGCGGGGGCGGCGTACATGACGCGCGCGGGGACCGCCGCCTGTTCCACGAACTCCTTCACCCGGGAGGTGTGTGTCGTCACCTCGTGCACGAGGGAGGTGAACCGGCCGCCCGCGTCCGCGCCGAGGCGCAGCCGGTGCAGGGTCGGCGCGCGGTGGCCGACGACGGCGGGCAGGTAGCGGCGCGGCAGCGCGACGGTGACCGGCCTGCCGGTCTCGCGTGCCGCCATCGCGGCCAGCACCACGTCGGGGCGGGGCGTGCCCTTCGACCCGAAGCCGCCGCCCACGTGCTCGGCGAGGACCGTGATCCGGTCCTCGGGCACCTCGAACATCCTGGCCAGTTCCGTGCGCACGGCGCTGGTGCCCTGGCTGGAGGAGTGCACGGTCAGCCGGTCGCCGTCCCACTGCGCCGTGCTGGTGTGCGGCTCCATCGGGTGGTTGTGCAGTGGCGGTATCCGGTACTCGACGTCGACACGCGTCGCCGACGAGGCGAAGGCACCGTCGGGGTCGCCGTGTTCGGTGACGGCCGGGAAGCCGCCGTTGGCGGACTCGGGGACGTACGCCTCCGGATGCGCCGCGGTGAGCGTCACGTCGTGGTCCTCCGCCTCGTACGTGACACGGACGGCGGCGGCACCGGCCCGCGCGGCCTCCAGTGTCTCGGCCACCACCAGGCCCACGAACCAGCCCCGGTGCGGGACGTGCGGGCTCTGCAGCAGGGCCAGGGTCGGGTCGTCCGGGTCCCCGAGCCGGGGCGCGTTCTCGTGCGTGAGCACCGCGAGTACGCCGGGCAGGGCGAGTGCCGGGGCGGTGTCGACGCCGGTCACCCGGCCCCGCGCGACCGCCGCCGGCACGGGCCAGGCCTGGGCGCGGCCCGGGGAGTCGTACTCGGCGGCGTACCGGGCGGTGCCGGTGACCTTCTCCCGCCCCTCCCGGCGCTCGACCGGAGCGCCCAGGACGGTTTCGGTGCCGGTCATGGGGGTCCTCCTCGTGGACGCCGGGTTCAGGTGGTGGCGGGCGGCGCGAGGCGGCCCATTACGTCCAGGGCCAGCCGGCGGGCCAGCGGCACCTTGTAGGCGTTGTCCCGCAGCGGCTCGGCGGCGGCCAGCTCCAGGTCGACGGCGTGCTCGAACGCCGCCGTGGTGGGCGCCGCGCCCACCAGCGCGTCCTCGGCCCGCCGCGCCCGCCAGGGCCGGTGCGCCAGGGCACCGAAGGCGATGCCGGCGCGGTCCACCACCCCGTCCCGCATGTGCAGGACGACGGCGACGGAGGCCAGGGCGAAGGCGTACGACGCCCGGTCACGGGCCTTGCGGTACGCCGACGGCAGCCCGGCCGTGGCGGACGGCAGCACCACTGCGGTGATCAGCTCGCCGGGGTGGATCTCCGTGTCCCGCTCCGGGTGCAGGCCCGGCAGGCGGTGGAAGTCGGCGGCGGGCACGCTCCGCGTCCCCTCGGGGCCGTGCAGCTCCACGCGCGCGTCCAGGGCGGCGAGCGCCACCGCCATGTCCGAGGGGTGGGTGGCGATGCACTGCTCGGAGTGGCCGAGCACCGCGTGGTCGCGGTGCACGCCCTCCAGCGCGCCGCAGCCGGTGCCGGGCTCGCGCTTGTTGCAGGGCTTGGACAGGTCCTGGAAGTAGGGGCAGCGGGTGCGCTGGAGCAGGTTGCCGCCCGTGGTGGCGGCGTTGCGCAGCTGTCCCGAGGCGCCCGCCAGCAGGGCCTGGGAGAGCGCCGGGTAGCGGTCGCGGACGGCGGGGTGGGCCGCGAGGTCGCTGTTGCGGACCATCGCGCCGACCCGCAGCGCGCCGTCGGGCAGCTCCTCCACCGCGTCCAGCGGGAGGCGGGTGACGTCGACGAGGGCGGCGGGCGTCTCCACGCCGAGCTTCATCAGGTCGACCAGGTTGGTGCCGCCGCCGAGGTAACGGGCGCCGGGGTGGGCGGCGAACGCGTCGGTGGCCTCCTCGACGCTGCCGGCCCGTACGTAGGCGAAGGGCTTCACGGGATCACGTCCTCGACGGCGTCGGCGATGCGCGGATACGCACCGCACCGGCAGATGTTTCCGCTCAGCCGCTCGCGGATCTCCTCCCGGACCAGCGGAACGGGCTCACCGGAGGGTGCCGCCGGGTCGGTGACGTGGGACGGGTGCCCGGCCGCGGCCTCGGCGAGCACGCCGACCGCGGAGCAGATCTGGCCCGGGGTGCAGTACCCGCACTGGAAGGCGTCGCGCTCCAGGAACGCCCGCTGCATCGGATGCAGTTCCTCCCCGTCGCCGGCGAGGCCCTCGACTGTGGTGATCTCGCAGCCGTCCAGGGCGACGGCGAACAGCAGGCAGCTGTTGACCCGCCGCCCGTCCACCAGGACCGTACAGGCGCCGCACTGCCCGTGGTCGCAGCCCTTCTTGGCGCCCGCGAGCCCGAGATCCTCCCTCAGGAGGTCCAGCAGGACCCGGCGGTGGTCGACGGTGAGGGTGTGCGGTTTGCCGTTCACGCGAAGCGTGGTCTGCGAGCGGGACGTCTGAGGTGGGGAAGCGGGGGCGGTGCCCTCGTGCTGGCTGTCCATGGCGTCGATGACCTTCCGGGACGGGCCGTGCTGCCGTTCCGTCCGCGTATCCACGTCGGACCGGCTGACACGTGAGGGTGCCCTCAGTCGGCGGGCCACCGCCGGGCCGACCTGCCCGGGACGGCGCCATGACCACGGCACCCGAGGGCCGCACACGTCGGGAACACGTCACGCGGGACACCCAGCAGGCCCCGGCGGCAGTCGTCCGCCCGCCGGGGACGACGCTGAAGCCCGTGGTCCGCACCGCCCTCGACGGCCTCCCGGACCGCCGTGCCGATGACCGGAGCGACGAGCGCCACGCCCGCCCCGCCACCGGATGCCCACCGCTCACCGGGGCCGGCCGCGGTCCGGTCGTCGTCGGTCGCCTCGCCCGGCGGCCGTCAGTCGTCGCGTTCGGCGGGCGGCCGGGTGGTGTCCTGGCCGTCGGTCTCGGTACGCGGTGTCCGGCCCGAGCCCCTGAACCGTTCCAGCGTGCGGGTCAGACTCCGCAGCGGCGACACCTGGGGCGCCTCGGCCGGCGGGGGACCGGTCGGGGCGGACGCGGCGGACTCCCGGTACGCGGCCAGGGCCTCGCCCGCGCGTTCGGCCGCCTCCCGGTACAGGTCCCGGGACTGCGTCATGGCCTCCAGCGCCTCGGCGTACATGGCCACCAGTTTGCGCTCGCGGTCCAGTTCCTCCGCCATGGTCAGCAGCCGCCAGTCCTCCCGCAGCGCGGTGAGGGCCTCCTCCGCGCCGTCCGGCAGCGGCCTCGGCAGCGCGGCGAAGGACGTCACCGCCGCGATCAGGCCGGTGGGCTCGGAGCCGTCCAGGAACACGGTGCGGACGGAGAAGTCCGGGGCGTCGTAGCCGGACGGGGCCGGGGAGCCGGGCAGCACCACGGCGCCACCGCGCGGCACCTGGACGCCGAAGTCCTCCAGGGCCCAGTTGACCACCCGCAGCTGCTGCGGCGCGGCGCGGTGCTCGACCACGCGGTGCCGCAGACCGGGAGGCAGCCGGTCCGCCAGCGGTACCCGGCCGCGATGGTCGGGGGTCATCGCCTCGTGCACGACGACGTGGATGTTCCACGGGCCGCGCCCGGCCTCCTTGAGCAGCCGGCGCAGGGTCTTGTCGTCGTCGGGCAGGGTGTTGATGCCCCGCAGCCGCAGCCCCGTGGCGGCGTCGCGGTCCCAGGTGACGTCCGGGTCGTCGGGCCAGAACATCGTCGCGGGTGAGGGCCAGGCGGGATCCCAAGCCTCCTCGGCCTCCGCGAGCAGGGTCCACTCCTGCCCGCCGGCCGAACCGGGCGCCAGGACCAGTCTGGCCCGCACGGTGACGACCCCCGCGGCCTTCCAGCGCGCCTCGAAGATCCGGTGGCCGGGGGCCTCGTCGCCCGGCTGCTCCTCGGCGGGCAGTTCCAGGAAGTCGTCGATGACGCGGCTGTCCTTCAGCCGCTGCAGAGTGTGCCGGACGGTGTCCTCCGCCGCGGAACCGACGTGGCGGCCGCGAGCGGCCCACACCGTGGGCGGAGTCGTGGGGCGGGCGGTGGCAGAGGTCGGCATGAGTCCATCGGGAGGCAGAAGCGGGGGCACGGACACACGCAAGTATCGTCGCCGCAGGTCAGCGGAGAGCACCCGGGGGTCCGCCGACCGGGCGGGTCGCGGCACGGTTCGCGGTGCGGTGGGCGGCGTACGAGGTGCGCCGTGGGCGAGGGTGGGCAGGAGCACGGCGACCGACCGTACGGCACGAGAAGGAGCGACCGATGGACCTCGACCTCGGCGGACGGACCGCACTGGTGACGGGCTCCTCACAGGGCATCGGAGCGGCGATCGCCGCCGGACTGGCCCGGGCCGGCGCCACGGTGGGCGTCAACGGACGCGACGCCGGCCGCCTGGAGGAGAGCGTCGGGAAACTGCGGGCCGAGGTGCCGGACGGGGTGTTCGTGCCGGTCGCGGCCGATCTCGGCACCGCGGAGGGCGCCGAGCGGTCCCTGGCGACGCTGCCCGACGTGGACATCCTCGTGAACAACCTCGGCGTCTTCGGCGCGGTGCCCGCGCTGGAGATCAGCGACGACGAGTGGCGCCGCTACTTCGAGATCAACGTCCTCGCGGGCGTCAGGCTGACGCGCGCCCATCTCCCCCGGATGAGGGAACGGGGCTGGGGCCGGGTGCTGTACATCGCGAGTGACTCGGCCGTCGTCGTCCCGGCCGAGATGATCCACTACGGCGTCTCCAAGACGGCACTGCTCGCCGTGAGCCGCGGCTTCGCCAAGGAGGCGGCGGGCAGCGGCGTCACAGTGAACTCCGTCATCGCCGGACCCACCCACACCGAGGGCGTCGAGGACTTCGTGTACCAGCTGGTCGACCGCGAGCTCCCCTGGGACGAGGCACAGCGCGCCTTCATGCGCGAACACCGCCCGCAGTCGCTGCTCCAGCGACTGATCGAGCCCGAGGAGATCGCCAACCTCGTGGTGTACCTGAGCTCGCCCCAGGCGTCCGCCACGACCGGCGCGGCCGTCCGCGTCGACGGCGGATACGTCGACTCGATCCTCCCGTAGTCACTCTCCTGGGCCCGTAGTCACTCTCCCGGTGCCGCGCGCCGCCGGTCCGTCTCGTCCCAGGCCCGGGTGTCGCGCGGCTCCACGTACGGCTCGTCGTCGGGCGGGTGGCCGCCGTCGATCACACGCTGCCGGGCCAGTTCGGCGTCGAACTCGAGGCCGAGCAGAATGGCCAGATTCGTCACCCACAGCCACACCAGGAAGATGATGACACCGGCCAGAGTGCCGTACGTCTTGTTGTACGAGCCGAAATTGGCCACGTAGAACGCGAAGCCGACCGAGGCGACCAGCCAGATCAGCAGGGCGAGGACGCTGCCCGGCGAGATCCACTTGAAGCCCTTGACCCGGGCGTTCGGGGTGGCCCAGTACAGGATCGCGATCATGGATGTGACGAGCACGACCAGCACCGGCCACTTGGCGATCGACCACACGGTCAGAGCGGTGTCGCCGACGCCGAGCGCGGTGCCCACCTGCTGGGCCAGACTGCCGGTGAACACGACGATCAGCGCGCTGACCACGGCGAGCACCAGCAGCACCACGGTCAGGGCCACCCGCAACGGCAGCACCTTCCACACCGGGCGCCCCTCGGGCACGTCGTAGACCGCGTTCGCCGCGCGGATGAACGCGGCCACATAGCCGGACGCCGACCAGACGGCACCGACCAGGCCGACCACCGCCAGCACGGAACCCAGCCCGGCCTTGGCCTGCAACTGCTCCACCGCGTTGGTGATGACGTCCCGTGCGGCCCCGGGCGCCAGCTTCTGGATGTTGTCCAGCACTTCCTGGGTGGCGGACTGCCCGGCGATCCCCAGCAGGGAGACCAGCACCAGCAGGGCCGGGAACAGCGACAGGATCCCGTAGTAGGTGAGAGCGGCGGCGCGGTCGGTCAGCTCGTCGTCCTTGAACTCGGCGATCACGCGCCGCAGCAGCGAGGACCACGAGCGCTTCGGCAGCTGGGTGGGGGAGCCGGGAGCGGCGCGCTCGGTGGAGGAGCCCGGGCCGTAGTCCTCGGGCGCCGTCTCGTCCGCGGTGTCGTCCGTGGTGTCGTCCGTGGTGTCGTCCTTCGGGTGCTTCCCGCGATGGAAAAGATGCTGTCGGGCCATGGGCCCCGAGTTGCCCGTCTCGGCGTACCCAAGCCCCGTGCGCGGGAAGCGCGCCGGGTGTGCGGGCGCCACCCGAAACCGCGTCGTTCACTCGTGGTCAAGGTGTTCGCGCCGTCCCCACAATGGTCGGCGCGGACAGGTCCCGCCCGCCATCCGCGTCGGGGCGGGCCTGCCCGCGCCACCCCTCGCCCACCGGGCCCGCGACGGTCGAAATACCGCAGTATGCCGGAGCGCGCGCACGTTCCTCTGGAAAATGCCAAAGCGCTCACCAGATGCGTGCACTTTCCGTAGTCTCGGCGTCACGTTCGCGGTACAGCCGTGCGGGAGAGGGGATCCGGCGTGCCCGGAATCGACGAGAGTCTGCTGGAAGCCATGCGGCTGCCCGGCGCACGGGGCGCGTCGCTGGTCGACTGGATCAGCGGGCTCGCCCTGGGCGCCGTCGGCGAGGCGCCGGGCGGCGACTGGGAGGCGACCGCGGCGGAGACCGCGGAACTGGCCCGGCACGTCGCGGAGAGCGGCTCCCTGGCAGCGGCCGGCGCGCCCGGCACCGCGGGCGCCCGCGGTGCCGCCGTCGCGCCGGAGAAGGAACCACCGGTCGAGGACATGATCGCCACCACCGTCGACGCCTATCACCTGCTCAGGTTCGTCAGCACTCCGTTCGACAGCACCGTCTTCCTCCACCTGTGGCTGGACCGCAACGACGGAAACCTCGCCCTGGCCCGCATCCGGCTGTCCGAGATGGCGGATCGTCTGGTGCTCGGATGACCAGGGTGACGACCACCTGGACCACGCACGAAACGACGTCGGCGGCTCTCGGCGCACTCGCGGCCGAAGGGGCGACCGGTGCCCTGTCGGGCGAGCGGGGCGTCGTCTACCTCGCGGCGGGCCGGGTCGTACACGTGGAGTCCGCCTTCACCCCGGACCTCGGCGCGCTGCTCACCCGCAGCGGCGCCGTCGCGCCGGACGGCTGGTGGGACGCGGTCGACCGCGGCGGCAGGCAGGCCCGGGTCGGACACCGGCTCGTGGACAGCGGCCGGCTCGCCGCAGGGGCGCTGGAGGTCTGCCACCTGGGCGCGCTGTTCGACGCCGCGTACTTCGTCCTCGCCCACGACACGCGCGCCCACCGCTTCCGGCCCGGCGCGGTGCACTGGCTCGGCGCGGTCCGGTCCGTACCGGTGGACGTCGTCGTCCGCGAGTGCGGACGCCGGCGCGCCCTGCTGGACCGCATCTGGCCGGACCCCGACATCGACACCGTCCCCCTCACACGGGTGCCCGACGCGGGTGCCGCCGCCCTGCCGGTACGGCGCGGCCGGACCCTCACCCAGGTCGACGGTGTCCGCACCGCGGCGGAGATCGCCTCGGCGCTCGCCTGCCGCACGTACCACACCCTCGTCGAACTGCGCCGCCTGGCCGCCGACGGCCTCGTCACCGCCGCGCCGCCCGCTCCCACGCCCCTCGCGCCGGGTCCGGACCCGCACGGCGTCGTGTGGGACGACCCGGACACGGCCCTGCTGCGACGGCTTCGAGACGCCTTGGAGGCCCTGTGATACGCGCGCGTCGACAGCGTGCCGAAAGGAGACTGCTCATGGCCGTCGAGAGCGACGTCCTGGACGAACTGCACCGACTGCGCAACCGTGTACCCCAGTTGACCGGATCGCTCGCGGCCACCGTCGACGGGCTCGTACTGGCCCACGACGCACCGGGCACCGAACCCGAGGGCCTCGCCGCGCTCACCGCCGCCGCCCTCGGCGTCGCCCAGCGCATGGCCGACGCCACCTCGCGCGGCGGGTTCCGGGAACTGCTGCTGCGCGGGACCGACGGCTACGTCGCCACCTACGCGGCCGGTCCGGCCGCCGTGCTCACCCTGCTCACCGACGGCCGGGTCAACGTGGGCCGGCTGCACCTGGAGGGCCGGCGCAGCGGCGCCCGGATCGGGGAGCTGGTCGTCGACCGCATCGGCCAGGACCGGGGCCGCTCCCCGGCCGCAGAAGCCGTCGAACACGCCACGATGCCCGCCGGGGAAACGGCCCGCCCCATCGGCACCCTGCCCGTGCGCACCCCGCAGCGGCCCACACACCAACCGAGTCCCCAGATCGGCGGCCAACGCCGGCCGACCTGATCAACCGATTACTACCGATTACTACGGATCACGTACTGAACACGTATCGATCACGTTCGGAAAGGAACCCACGCATGGCCAACCTGGAGACCTCACTCAAGGAATGCCTCAGCTCCATCGATGGGGCGAAGGCCGCCGCGCTGGTCGACTACACCAGCGGCATGGCCCTCGGCACGCTGGGCGGCACCAAGGACTTCAACCTGGAGGTCGCCGCCGCCGGCAACACCGACGTCGTGCGGTCCAAGCTGCGCACGATGGAGCACCTCGGTCTGAAGGAGGAGATCGAGGACATCCTGATCACCCTGAACACCCAGTACCACATGATCCGCCTGCTCAAGGGCCGTGGCGGCAACGGGCTGTTCCTCTACCTGGTGCTCGACGCGAGCCGCGCCAACCTGGCGATGGCCCGCCACCAACTGCGCCGGATCGAGAACGAGCTGGAGGTCTGAACCGGCGGACCGCACAACCGGGCGCGGGCCCGGCGGGAGAAGCTCCACGC